>QFOV01000090.1 GCA_003248565.1 Stenotrophomonas sp. | reverse complement strand
AGCTCGCGCGCACGCTCCTTCATGGCGGCCTGTTCTTCGGCGGTGAATCCGGTGGATTTGGACGCGGCCATTGCAGCTCCTGCAAAGTGTGGAAGGGCAGGGCTTTTTACCGCAAGCTGTGCGCACGAATGTGAAGCGGCGGTGCAGACGGGCGGGGCCCCAGCATGCAGGGGGCCTGCGCGAAGCCGGTTGCTGCTCGGCCTAGCCTGCCTGGCCGAGCTCGCGTTCGATGCGTTTGTCCGGAATCAGCCATAGCAAGGCTGCAGCTGCGTAGATCAGTTGGGCCAGATGCGCATTGGCGAAACTCAGGGCGACGCCGCTGATGTAAAGCAGTGGCGACAATTTGCCTTTCCAGTCCTTGCCCAGAGCATGCCGCAGACGCGAGTTCTCGCCGTCGGCAGCGACGATGCGCCGCTGCAGGATCCAATAGGCGATGGCAGCCGCCAACAGGATGCAGCCATAAAGCGCGGTCGGCAGTGGCTGCTCGTTGAAGTCATCCATCCAATGGGTGGCGAACGGCAGCAGCGACAGCCAGAACAGCAGGTGCAGGTTGGCCCACAGCACACTGCCGGTCACCTTCTGGCAGGCCTGCAGCAGGTGGTGGTGGTTGTTCCAGTAGATGCCGACGTAGACGAAGCTCAGCAGGTAGCTGAGCAAGGTGGTCAGCAACGGTCGCAGGGCGTCCAGCGTGGCGCCCTCCGGTGGTCGCATCTCCAGCACCATGATGGTGATGATGATGGCCAGTACGCCGTCACTGAAGGCTTCAAGCCGGCCTTTGCCCATTGCTGTCTCCTGCATGCATCGCCGAGGAATTCGGTGCAGAACGCTAGCACGAAGCGCTGTTGAGGCCGTGTGTCGGGCTTGCAGCTTGGCGGCGGTCCAGTCTGCAGGGCGGGCTGGACCGTTTGCAGGACCTATAGCAGGCGAGTGCCCAGCGGTACCTCATGTTCGGGCATGCATAGGCTGACCCGACCCTCAGCGTCGTGAAATCCGGTCACCAGGCATTCGGACATCAGTGGGCCTATTTGTTTCGGAGGGAAGTTGAGCACTGCCACCACCAGCCGCCCGACCAGCTGTTCGGCGCTGTATAGCGCGGTGATCTGTGCGCTGGATTTGCGGGTGCCGATCTCCGCGCCGAAATCCACCTGCAGGATGTACGCGGGTTTGCGGGCGGCAGTGAAAGGCTCGGCGGCGATGACGCGGCCTACGCGAAGTTCAACCTTGCTGAAGTCGTTCCAGTCGATGGTCTGCATGGCGGTTGCTCGGGAGCTTGATGTCATTGGAGTGGTTGGGGCTGGCGCGATACAGGCTGATCTCCAGAACCCGTAGCGCGATAGCCAAACTCAGTCGCCTGTGGCGACGCGGTCCAGCCAAAGTTCCATCGGCTGGTAGATGATTCCCATCGATTCGCTTACCTCGCCGCTGCAATGGAATCCGTAGCCTAGGTAGGCGGGCACCGAAGGCAGGGAGGCGCTCACGGTCAGCATGTCCGAGCGGGCGTGCTTGATGGCTTCGGCAAGCAGGCGGCGGCCGATGCCGCGGCGCTGCAGTTCGGGGCTGATGAACAGCATTGCGATATGTCGCCCCTGCTTCAGCTCGATGAGGCCGGCGGGTTGCCCGGAAACTTCCGCCAACCACATCAGGTTGTCCTCGCTGATGCGGGATGCAAACGCTTCCGCAGCGGCAAGCTTGCGGAACGTCGCGACGCCTTCGCCAGTGAGCGTGGAGGCAACCGAATCCATGAACGCCGCCATGCAAAGCCTGCTCGCGGCATCCACATCGTTCGGGTTGAGCGGCCGTATGTTCATTCCTTTTCCGTTGATGTGCGGTTGGTGATGCGGGTATTGGAAATCATGCTTTCTTGAGTGCCATGCCGACGCTGGCAGGTGCGGTCAGGGTGAAACCGTACTGTTGGTAAAGACGATAGGCTTCGCCATCCGCCAGCAGGCTGACGTAGGCCGAAGCCGGCACCTCACGTTCGATGTACGCCTGGATTTCCAGCATCACCTTCTTGCCGAGACCACGGCCCTGGTGCGCAGGCAACACCGCGATGTCGACCACCTGGTAAAACGTGCCGCCGTCGCCGATCACCCGACCCATCGCCACGGTTTCGCCGGCATGGGTGATCTGCACGGCGAACAGCGAATTGGGCAGGCCGCGACTGGCGGCCTCCATCGTCTTCGCGCTGAGCCCACTGGCCTGGCGCAGATGCCGGTAGGTGTCCACGGAAGGGATGTCGTGGTTGATGGTGTAGTTGGGTTCGCTCATCGTTGCATCCGGAATTCTGGTTGGCTGTGCGTCGTCGTTTCAGGAGGTAACGCGATGGGCACGTAGACCTCGTGCCAGAGGGTGACCTTGCCGGCATCGTTGAACCGCATCAGCAGCATGGCGCGGAACAGCTCGCGGCGCCCGTCAGCGTAGCTGATCCGTGCGCGCATCGAGAACGTGACCGAAGTGCCGTCCACGAGCGCATGGTCGATCTCGTAGTCGATGCCTTCCATGCCGGCTTTCATGCCGTTGAGGAATTCGAGGTAGTTGGCAGGATTGGCCTCGTAGCGACGACCATTGGGCTCGACGATGAAGTGTTCGGCGAAGCACTCACCGATCAGTGCTTCGGTCAGTACGGAATCGCGATTGAGATGCCGGCGGTTCCAGTCGAGCACGGCATGGGCCAGCTGGAGGTGGTGCGTGCGTTGGTTTGTCATGGAACTCCGGAATGTGCGGAACGCCTGATATCGCAGTGAGCGTGGCGGCGCAGGGCAGGGTGGTTCGGCTTCCAGCGGACGGCGCTGGTCTGATGGTGTCGCTGGCCGGAATGGTCTGCCCTCTGCCCGTCTACGGCAATGGTGGCGGATTGCCGGGCACCACTTGAGTCGTGCCAATGGCCGGCGACGCAGTGCCGCCCAGTACGGCCTGCGCGATCAGCTTATCCAGACGGCGGACATCCAGGCCCTTGTTGAGGTTGACCTTGATATGACCGGCCTTGGTCCAGAGCTCGATCTCGGAGTTGAAATTGAACAGGCCGTGGCCGTTCTCCGAGGACCACATGTAGATCGAGGAGTACGGTAGCGAATAGATCTCCACTTTCTTGCCGGTGATGCCCTGCGCGTCGCGCACGATCAAGCGCTTGTTGGTGAACACCGCAGAATCACGGAAGGTTTTATAAGCCGCCACGGCGGTCTCGCTGGGCACGAGGATGTCGTTCACGTCCTGCGGAATCGGGCATTCTGATACCAGCGTCCACGCCAGGATTGCATTTGTTTCCATGTTGAAGCCGTCCTCCGTGATGGTGAATTGTTTTGCAGCGCAGGCGGAATTGTAGGTGGCGCGTTGATCAGGGCAATAGGCCGTAATGCATGACGGTTGGACGTGCGGGCGAAGCATGTACGGCACGATTGTCCTTGTGGGAGCGGCTGTAGTGCCGAGCCATGCTCGGCAGGGGCTTCACCGGTAACGCTGCAGCCGAGCATGGCTCGGCACTACAAGGGCCAAAAAAAAGCCCGGGCACTGCCCGGGCTTTTCAGTGGACAAAACCAGCTGAAATTACTCGATCGGCTGTTCCAGCATCAGCTGGCGTGCGAAACGCACCGGCGGTGCGCCGTAGGACAGCATCTGGTCGTGGTAGGCCTTCAGGTTGAAGTTGGCACCCTGCTTTTCCTGCACTGCCTTGCGGGTGTCGAAGTGCTCCTGTGCACCGACGAAGTAGGTCGGCAGCTGGGCAGAGGTGAGCTGTGCGCGCACCCACTTGCCCGAGGCTTCGCTTTCCTGCTGGAAGGCGTCGTGGGTCATCAGGTGCATGGCCTGCTCGCGGCTCCAGTTGTCCACGTGCACACCCTGGTCGAGGATGGCATTGGCAATGGTGCGCAGGTAGAACTTCAGCTGCACCAGGTGGAACAGCGGGTCGTTATCCAGGTAGCCCTGTTCCTGCATCATGCGCTCGGTGTAGACCGCCCAGCCTTCTGCAAACAGGCCCGAGCGCAGCACCGCACGCAGCGTCGACGGGAACTTGCCCGAGTGCCAGCCTTCCAGGTAATGGCCCGGGGTGCCTTCGTGGATGGACAGCAGGTGGATCATGCGGCTGTTGTATTCGCGCAGGAAGGAATCCACCTGCTTGTCGTTCCAGTCATCCGGAATCGGCGAGACTGCGTAGAAGGTCTTCAGGTTCTTGTCCAACGGGCCCGGCGAATCGCAATAGGCCACGGCCACGCCGCGCTGGAATTCCGGCATCAGGATGATGTCGACCGGGGCGTCGGGCAGGGTCATCAGATCATGCTTGCGCACGAACTCGGTGGACTGGTCCAGTGCAGCCTTGGCATCGTCCACGACCTTGTCACGGGCCGGCTTGTCGGCATAGGCCAGTTCCAGTGCGGCCTCGATCGCCTTCTGCTGCTGGTCATCGGTCGGGTTGGCCGGCATTTCCGGGGCGCCCGGCTTGTCCTTCAACACCACCTGGGCGATGCCGTACATGTCCTTGCGCACGCGGGTCAGCTCGGCGCGGGCGCGCTCGCCGATCTCGGCGCGCGACAGCGAGGAGTTGAGCGAGAACTTCAGCTTCTGGTCGTACTTTTCCGCGCCGATGCGGAACTCGCCCTTGGCATTCGGTACCAGGGTCTTGTCCAGCCAGGTCTGTTGTTCTTCGACTGCCGTGGTCAACGTGGCGATGGCGGCCTTCAGGCGTTCCTGGTCGGCGGCTTCCAGCTGGCCGATGTTGGGCACGATGAAGGTTTCAACCAGGCTGAGGATGCCGCGGTTCTGCTTGGCCACGGTTTCGGCGTGGATCTTCGGCACGCGCGCCGGGTCCAGGTTGGCACGGGCGGCGGCGAAGATCTGCGGGATCAGTTCGATGCGCGCGGTGGCCGACTTCAGGCGCTCCGGCAGCGGCGCGAATTCGCGCGCCATCAGACCGTAGATGGCGCTGCCGGCCAGGCCGTTATAGACCTGCGGGTCCCACTTCCACGATTGCATGGTTTCGTTGGACCAGATGTCCGACTGCAGCTGGTTGCGCAGGATGGCGGCATCCACCTGATTCTCGCGGCCGAGCTTGCTGACGTCGAGCTTGTCCAGCTCGGCAAGCAGGGCCTTGCTGGCCTCCAGGCTCTTCTGCTGGCCTGCGGCGCTGAGGTCGTCGAGCTGGCTGTCGTAACGGTGATCGCCGATCTGGGTGGCACTGACCGGGGACAGCTGCATCCAGGTGTCCAAAGCCTTCTTTGACAGCTCGGCGAACTGGGCGTCGGCCTGGGACTGGCCGGCCTGCTCGGTGGAGGTGGACGGCGCGTTCGGGGCATCACCGCTCTGGCAGCCGGCGAGGCTGGCGAGCAGGGCGGCGGCGAGCAGGTGCTTGCGCATCGGTGATCCTGTTGTTGAGGGAATCCTCGAGCATAGGTGGACTGGGCCGCTGCTGCACCTGCCGTTGGTTGGTGTCAGCTTGCCGAAACGGGCGGTTTGGATAGGCGGCAATCATGTAGCCCGGGTAAGCGCAGCGCACCCGGGTTCTTGGTTCATCCGTCCCACCGAATCCCCGGGTGCGCTGCGCTTGCCCAGGCTACCCGGCCCTGCACAAATTTTTAGCCTTCGTATTCAGCCAAGTCGTTATGCTGCCGCCACGAAATCAACTGGAACATGGACGCATGAAGCAACTGCACGGAAGGACCTTGGTATTGGCGCTGGGCGCGCTGCTGGCGTTGGCTGGCTGTGCCAAACATGAGATGTCGGCCGAGAGCGCGGCGGTGGCAGCCGATGCGGTGCAATCGCCAGAGGGCGCATTCCTGGCCTATGAGCACACCGTGCAACTGCAGTTGCCGGGCAAGGACATCGCGCCGCGGGTGAAGGCTGTATCCGATGCCTGCCAGAGCGCGAAGTTTGGCGACTGCGCGGTGCTCAATGTGTCCCAGCAGGGCGGCGATACGCCCCGCGGCTCGATCAAGGTGCGGGTCGCGCCGAAGGGCGTGGAGCCGCTGATCGCGTTGGCCAGCGACAAGGGCGAGGTGACCACCCGCAACACCGAGGCCGAGGACCTGGCCCAGCAGGTTGCCGATACCCGATTGATGCAGGATCGCCTGAAGGCTGAGCATGAACGCCTGCTCGAGTATCAGCAGCGCAAGGATCTGGCGGTGGCGGATCTGCTGACGATTTCGGCGCGGCTGTCTGAGATCGAAGCCGGCCTGCAGCAGGCCAATCGTGATTCGGCGCAGCAGCACCGCCGCATCGATACGCAGCTGGTGACGATCAATATCGAATCGACCAACAGCCAGCGTAATCGCAGCGAGATTGGCCGCGCGTTCGGTGATTTCGGCGAGATATTCACCACCAGCGTGGCCTATGTGATCCGCATCGTCGCAGGCCTGCTGCCGTTGATTCTGGTTGGTGGCTTCCTGGCATGGTTGCTGCGCCTGTGGTGGTGGCGCCGCAAGAAGCAGTAACCCTTGGCGTTGTGGGAGCAGCGTAAGCCGCGAAGCTGATGATCTGAAGCATCGCCAGCTTCGCGGCTTACGCCGCTCCTACAAACAAGCCACCCACATCAAGCATCAGCCATGCAGGTGCAATTCGGGAATGCGCTTCTCGTGCGCGGCGAACAGGTCCTGGAACTCTTCCTCGTTGAACTCATCGGGCAGATAGACCGCCACCTGGCTGCTGACGCCATTGGCATCCACGCGCTCGCGTGGCCCTGCCCGCAAAGACACTTCGCGATCCTTGAAGGTGGTGACCCACGGGGTCTCGTCCCACTGGGTCACTTCGGCGTTGTCTGCATCCCAGATAACAACAATCGTAAACATGGCGTCTCAACTCTTCAGGGCGCGGTGTTCGCTGGTGATGGTCGCACCTTCGCCCATCACTTTCGTGACCGGTGTGCGGGTGGCTACGTCCAGTAGTCGTTCCCATTGTTCGTCGGTCAACGCGCCGGTAGCGGAAAGAATGCGGTGCACCTGCAGCTTACCGGCTTCATCGCGGGTAGAGGTCAGCTCGGCGTTGAACTCACCCAGCTCCCAGCCTTTTTTCTCTGCATACATACGCAAGGTAATCGCGGTGCAGGCGGCCAGCGATGCCAGATACAGATCGAACGGCGCCATGCCCGCGTCCTGGCCGCCCAGCCGGGCAGGCTCATCGGCAACAAGCTGGTGGATGCCGTTGCTGATGCGATGGGCGTAGTTGCTCCCCGTTGATTCAATGGTGACGTGGGCCATGGCAGGCTCCTTCAGGACGAACCGTCAACTTACTGCGACACAGCCAGCTCCGGTAGTCGCCGTTTACTGCCTGCATCGTCCCATCGGCTGAACGATGCCGCCGCTCACATCGTCACGATAGCCGCACGACCGGCAGGGACGGCAGCTGCTGCTTCCTCCAGCAGGCAATTGACGGCGGTCTTCAACATCTTCGGCGCGATGAAGTGGCGATGCACCGGGTCCACCGCGGCCATGTACAGGTGTCCGAAGGGATTGCGGCAATACACGCGGGTGGAGAGGCTGAAGGTGATCCGTTCGCCTTCGCGCTGCACGCTGACGCTGGAGCGGAATTGAAGGTGGCGATCATCGGCGCCGAGCAGCACCTGCGCCGCGTTGGTACTGCTGGACATGGCCAGCACCGGGAAGCGCTGGGCAAAGCGTTGTGTCGGCGCATCGCTCAACAGCGACGATACCGGGCAGCCCAGTGAGGAGGTGCGCAGTCGCAATGGCCGCGCCAACAGATTCCGCAGCCGCATCAGGCCGCTGACGCTGCCGGCAGGTTGTTGGATGAAGGCGGTGAGCAAGGCTGCAAGCAGCTGTTCCGGATTGCTGCCGGCAAGCCAGCGTTGATCGAGCTCGACCTCCACGTGATCCTGGTGGTGATGACGCGGCAGTTGCTTGGCCAGCAGCGAGTCTGGCGGCAGCTGATGGCTGCTGTGTGTTTGCAGGTCGGGCAGTCGGTGCGAACGGGTGCCGTTGCGTGGATGGAGTTGTACCAGCAGCTGACGCACCTGCCCGGTATGACGACGCAGGTGCGCACAGGCCCAGGCTTGCCGAGGCAGCGAATCGAAGCTGAGTACGCTGGTCCACACCTGCGCCTGGTGTGTGTGCTGCTGCAGTGCTGCCGGCATCAGTTCAGTGAGGCTGGCGAGGTCGGCTTCGCCGCGCATGACCTGTGCCTGTTGTGCGGGGTCCAGCGCGCCTGCGGTTTCATCCGGATGGCAGGAAACCGCGAACAGCGCCGGGTGCCTGCCGTTGCCGCGCAGTGGTTCGAACTGGTGCCAGGTGTTGGCGGCCATGCGCACCGTGAACAGGCAGTCGGCGGGAATCTCGACGTGGCGCAGGGCCTGCCGGATATCCTGCGGCGTATCGCAGGCCGAACCGGCGGCGATGAAGCGCAGACGCGCACCACCGCTGCCGCTGATGGCAGTGAACACGCGCGGTGCAGCATGACGATGGAAGGGGTGGCCATGGCGGCCCACCGAGAAGGTGTACAGCGCGGCGTTGTCGCCGGCAGCCAGATCGGGAGCTGACAGCCGCGTCGAAGGCTCGTCCAGGGCGTCGTTGAAATCCGTGTGCTGGGCTTGGCGTGCACCTGCCGCTGTTGCGACTGCATCACCAGCACCTACATCGAGCTGGGTCAGTAGGGTGACTTCCGCAGCACGTTTGCCATCACTGGCATTGATCGAGACATGCGGAAAGCTGCTTTCGTTGGGAGTGCGACTGCGTTCCATGCGATGCCTCGTGGTTGTCAGCTGGCGGGTTTTGCCTTGGTCCTGGCGTTGCGACGTGATTCGCGCTGCAGCGGCCCGGCGGTTGGGCAGACCTCGAAGGCAAAGCGACTCAAGGTGTTGACCATGTTGTCGGGGGTAAGCCGGTAGAAAACGAACTGGCCGCGGCGCTCGCTGGTGACCAGCCCGGCAGCGGTGAGAACCGAGAGATGGCGTGAGATGGCCGGCGCACTCATCTCGAAACGCTGGCCGATCTCGCCAGCGGTGAGTTCCTGCGCCGACAGATAGGCCAGGATCTCCCGGCGTGGGCGTGAGGCAAGGGCTTCGAAGATATGGTCGGCAGACATGGGTAATGAATTAACTAATTCGTTAATTGATTAAGCGCCCGATTGCCCGGGCATGTCAAGCCCCCGCACCCGCGGTAGTGCCGAGCCATGCCCGGCAGGGGCCTTCCAAGCCAAACCAGTCGACCTGTAGTGCCGAGCCACGCTCGGCAGGGGCCTTCCAAGCCAAACCCACCGACCTGTAGTGCCGAGCCATGCTCGGCAGGGGCCTTCCAAGCCAAACCAACCGACCTGTAGTGCCGAGCCATGCTCGGCAGGGGCGCTGCCGGCAACCCGAGCACCTTCGCTCTGCGCTTTTGTAGGAGCGGCGCTGGCTGGCCTCGGGCCAGTAGCGGCGAAGCTTCAGTTGGACCAGCCGGCGAAGAGCCAACCCCTCCCCAGCCCTCCCCTTCGCTACGCGAAAGGGAGGGGGCATAGTGCCGAGCATGGCTCGGCACTACATGGTTCGCTCTTTTACCGGACCCGCACCGGCAACGGGATGTTGCACAGGTCGATATGGCCTGCGGCGCGCTTGTAGAAACCATCCACGCGGTTACGACGCGCTTCCACCGCGTCGGCGAAGGTCTTCGAATCGGTACGCAGCACCTGCAGGTTTACCCGCTGTGCTTCCGGCAATTCGCTGGCCAAGGTGATCGCCTTGATCTGCGTGCGCTGCGCGGGGTCTTCGTAGAAGCCCATCGGGTCGGGACCACGCTTGATCGTGCTGAGCAGTTCCATGCCCTTGAGCACGCGGCCCACCAGGGTGATGTTGCGGTCCAGCTGGCGCGGTGATTGGCCGGTGACCACATAGAGTTCCGCACCGACGCTGCTGTCCTCATCGTTGTTACGGCCGGCACCGAGCGCACCATAGCAATGCGCCAACCAGGCATTCTTGCCATCACTACCGACCGCGAAGTCGCCGACGAAGCCGGTCCTGGCGGCCCAACCGTCGCGGTCGGGCAAGGCGGTGAAGGCAAGCCCTTCCAGCGGGCGCTGGAACTCTGCAGGCAGATGGGTCTTGGCGCTGCCCATCGACTTGGCCTTGGCCGCATCGTCAGCATCGGCGTCGCCGAACTGGACCACGAAGTTGTCCTGCGAGCGGTAGATGCTCAGCCCGTCCCAGAAGCGCTCCCTGGCCATGGTGCGGATGTTGCCGGCGTGCTCGGGGGCGAACTGTGGGGCCAACTCGATGATGACGCGGCCGCCTTCCAGATCCATGTACAGGGTGTTCTCCGCTGCCGGGCTGTGCCAGTCGCTGGCCGGCGCGGCATCGATGATTTCCTGCGCGCTGCGGTACTTGGCGGGGGCGTCGGCCGCCAGCAGCGGCAGCGGGGACAGCGACAGAGCCAGCGCAAGCAGGCAGGGACGTAGCGTCATCGGGCGCATTCCAGTTGGGTGTGGCCCGATTCTGCGCGATTGCCCGTGCCGCCCGCCAGCCTCATGACCGAGGTGGGGGTGACTACCGGCATATTCACTATAGCGAACTAAGTACTAGTATCTGCTTCACGCTAGTCGGCAGGAGTGAAGGCCATGACTGAGTTGGATGCCCATCTACGCAAGTTCCAGAAGGAATTGAGCACAGGCACGGTGTCGCTGGCCTTGCTGGCGGTGCTGGCCAAGGCGCCGGAGCCGCTGTACGGCTATCTGATCGCCAAGGAGCTGGAGCGGGTTGGCGACGGGGTGCTCAGTGGCAAACAGAGCGCGCTGTACCCCGTGCTGCGCAACCTGGAAGGCGCGGGTCTGCTGGAAAGCCACGTGGAGCCATCGGTGGCTGGACCGCCGCGGCGCTACTACCGCATCAATGACGACGGCCGCGCCGCGCTGCGGCAGTGGATAGCAGCGTGGAATGCCACCCGGGACTCGGTCGAGTCCGTACTGGAAGGAATCAACTGATGAATACCGAATACACCGCGCGAGCGCTGCCGACGACGATTCCCGAATACCTGGACCAGCTGCGTGCCGCGCTGAGTGGCGCTGACCTGGCGATGATCCAGGACGCGCTGTACGACGCCGAGGAATACCTGCGCTCGGAGCTGGCCGAACAGCCGGGCAAGAGCGAGGCCGAGGTGATTGCCGGTGTCGCCGGCAGTTACGGCGCGCCTGAAGAAGTTGCGGAGATCTACCGCGAAACCGAAGTGACGGTGAATCGCGCACTACGTACACCGCGGCCGCCGGCACGGGTGGCACCGGTTGTTGCAGCGGTGGCAGCGCAGTCCGCTGCATCGCCAGCCGAGCCAGGTGTCGCGGCGGTGGTCCGCGAGCCTGCTCCGCGCTCCTTGCTGGCGCGTTTCTTCGGTGTTGCGATGGACCCGCACACGTATGGCGCGCTGTTCTACATGCTGTTGTCGTTGGCCACCGGCATCTTCTTCTTCACCTGGGTGGTCACCGGTTTGTCGCTGTCGCTATCGCTGCTGATCGTGATCATCGGTATTCCGGTCCTGCTGCTGTTCCTGGGCTCGGTGCGGGTGTTGTCGCTGGTTGAAGGCCGCATCATCGAGACCATGCTGGGCGTGCGCATGCCGCGCCGCCCGACCTATACCGATCGCAGCCAGGGTTGGTTGCAGCGCATCGGTGCGATGTTCTCGGACGGACGCACCTGGCTGACCATGCTGTACTTCGTGCTGATGCTGCCGCTGGGCATCCTGTACTTCACGGTGGCGACGACCTTGCTGTCGACCTCGTTGGCGCTGGTATTCGCACCGGTGGTTTCGTTGTTCTCCAACCTGCCGATGGGGATCTGGATCGACGGCGTCAATATCGGCAACCCGTTCTGGTTGTGGCCGGTCTCGCTGGGTGTAGGCGTACTGCTGCTGTTCGGCACGCTGCATCTGGCACGTGGCATCGGCAAGCTGCACGGCGCCATGGCCAAGCACCTGCTGGTGCGGTTGTAAGCACAACGGATTGAAGGAATGCAGACGAGGGCGCCGATGGCGCCCTCGTCTTTTGTAGTGCCGAGCCACGCTCGGCAGAGGCATTACAGATAAACCCTTCTGTAGGAGCGGCGTCAGCCGCGAAGCTGGTAGATGGTCAGATGGCAGAAATACCGCGCCAGTCATTGTTGCCAGCTTCGCGGCTGACGCCGCTCCTACAGTTCTGGATTGCTGGTAGGGCCCCTGCCGAGCATGGCTCGGCACTACGCTCCCTCCCTTTCGCGCAGCGAAGGGGAGGGCTGGGGAGGGGTTGGCTTTTCGCTGGCGGATTCAGTTGTAGCT
>QFOV01000089.1 GCA_003248565.1 Stenotrophomonas sp. | reverse complement strand
GTGCAGCCTAAGCTGTGCGAGAGTAGGTCATCGTCAGGATTCAAACCAAAAACCCCGCTGCCAGAAGCAGCGGGGTTTTTCTTTGTGCGAAACAGCGGCACACGCGCACTTGTAGGAGCGGCGTAAGCCGCGAAGCTCATAGAAACAACGATGCGGAAAGGCTTGAGCGAAGCCAAAGGCCAGAAGCCAGAAGCCAGAAGCTCCCCTCATCCCAACCCTTCTCCCGCAAGCGGGAGAAGGGCTAAGGCAACAGCTGGAGCAAGGGCCAAAACCAAAGCCAAAGCCAAAGCCAAAACCAAAGCCAAAGCCAAAGCCAAAGCCAAAGCCAAAGCCAAAGCCAAAGCCAAAGCCAAAGCCTTGGGGTTCTGTAGGCGCTACCTGGAATGCCCCTGCCGAACATGGTTCGGCACTACGGGCTCGCGGGGCCTTGGTGAACCGTCACGAAAACCGTCGGTGACTCAAAGGCTCGCTGTCACCGTAGACGCACAATCGCCGCTGTCATCAGCCTGTTCGAACCAGGTGTTTACCGCACCCGATAGACGATCCAGGCGCATCGGCAATGTCAGGTGGTCCTCGGCGGCGACTTCAAGATAGCGCGCGTGCGGCGCGGCCGCGGCCAATGCGCGGCCCTGTGCTACCGGAATGTGCTCGTCGTCGCGGCCGTGTATCAACAGGACGCAGGCGGGAACCTGTGCCAAGGCTTGACCGACGTCCACGTGGTCCAGATTGAGGCCCAGTTTGCGATCGGTCGTGGCGATTGCTTCGTCCAGACCGCGGCCACCGTACTGCCAGCGTGCCAGCGGCAGGGCGACATAGTCGCTCCAACGTTCCGCAGGCTTGGCCAGCATGTGCGGGACCATCGTGCGGATTGCTTCGCCGGCGTTGTCGAAGGATTCCATCGCCACGACGCTGCGCAGCTGCGGGCCGAGTTCGCGTGCGGCGAAGATCGCGGTAGCGGCGCCGTAGGAGACACCGAGCAGATGCACCGGGCCGGTAACCTGGCCTTCGCTCTTCAGAGCCCTCAATGCGGCGACCACATCCTCGCCTTCGCGGGTGCCGTAGCCGGAAAGCGCATGGCCGGAGCGACCGTGATTGCGCAGATCCAGGGCGATAGTGCGGTAACCCTGTTGCGCCAACTCCAGCGACCACGGCATCAGCGAACCGCCATCCATCATCCAGCCATGCAACAGGATCACCGTACCGCGTGGCTGTGTGTGGGTTTCGATGTCCGGAGCCGAAGCGTCCAGCGAAAACTCTGGGAAGCGCTTTCCCTTGCCGAGATAACGGTAGTCCAGGCGGTAGTCGCCCGGCTCGAACGACACCCAGTGCAGGGCGACGCCATCGCTGCCGGCAACGCTGCCTTGCTGATGTGGCAGGCGGGCGAGCAGGGCATCGATGCGCTCGGTGGGGACCAGCGGTGATGTGCCACCAGGTGCCGCCAAGCGCTCACTGAGCGACAGCGGGGGGACGGGGGATGAGAGGGCAAAGCCGGCCAGCATCACGCAGACGCCAGCCAGCGCCAGCGAACGAAGCATGGCGGGAACCGGTTTGGGGAGCCTGCCACGGTAGTCACAAAGCGGCGCTGCATCTACCTTGCGGCGATGACAGGTAGATGACCGTTGTGTGGTGTTTTGGTTGCGGGCGTACCGCTACTGATTGGGAGCTCAGCCAGCCGCGGCCGCTATGACAGGGCTGCGTTTTTGTTTGTGGGAGCGGCGTAAGCCGCGAAGCAGACCAAGCATCCGTTCTTGCGGCCACGGTGTAGCCAGCGCGAGTGCGCTTGCAGCTGGTTGTGGGAGCGGTGTTCGCCGCGAAGCAGATGTCGGGTGCGCGATAGACAGTCATGCAATCGCAGTCTCTGGGGTGGGCGGAGCAACGCTGTCGGTAGCCGAATGCAGCATGACTATAGTGCGGCTTGAAAAGCTGCCCTCACCCCAACCCCTCTCCCGCAGGCGGGAGAGGGGCTTCAAGCAGAGCGTGGCGGATTTTCGACTATGTCATCGACATCCAACGCTGTTGTTACCTCAATCAGAAGCGCTGCTGGTACTTCATGTACATGAAACGACCGATGTCGAAGCCACCGTAGTAGGTGAAGCTGCTGTTCGGCTGGCTGTACATGATCGGGCCTTCATGCTTGAACACGTTGTTGACGCCCAGCGACACGGTGCCGTTCCACGGCATGGCATAACGCACCTGCAGGTCGTGGAAGGTGTTGGAGCCCAGCTTGCGGCTCGGCTGCATGTCGGTGTACGCCGACTGGAAGTCCGGCATGTTGCACTCCGGGCCACCGTCCAGATCGTAGGAACACTTCTCCTTCATGCTGGAGTAGTAACGGGTGGTCCAGCTCGCGCCGAAGTTGCCGTTCTGCCAATCCAGCGTCAGGTTGGAGCGCACGCGGAAGTTGCCTTCCCAACCCGTGAACTCTTCGACCGGGGTGGTGGCTACGTTGTCGCTCTTGCGCGACAGGTAGTCCACGTACGTGGTGTTCCAACGCAGCGACAGCTGGCCGTATGCCATTTCCGGCAGACGGTAACGGACGCCGAGGTCATAGCCAGCGGTTTCCTGGTAACCGGCGTTGTTCAACGAACGGTTCATGCCGCTGACCTGGCCCTTGTTGGCGCCGGAGCTGTAGCGGGTGAAGCGGTCGCAGGCCGAGCTGATGTTCTGCACGTAGCACTGGTTGAGGATGTCGGTGGCCGACTCGCCAACGATCACGTCATCGATGCGGATCTTCCACCAGTCCAGGCTCAGGTCCAGGCCGCTGACGAAGTCCGGGCTGTAGACCAGGCCGACGGTCCAGGTCTTGGCGGTTTCCGGCTTCAGCGCGGCGTTGGAGCCGGAGGTGAAGTCGGTGACGGCCTGTACGCCGGAGGTGGTGGCCAGTTCGCCGTCGCCGGTCTTCTGGCGGAAGTCGGCACCCAGGCCGGCAGCGCTGCAGCGTGCAGCTACTTCAGCATTGCGTGCGGCTGCACCGAACGAACGGTCGCAGGGATCGGTGACGCGGTCACGGGTGGTGACGGTGCCGCCGTACAGGTCGTCCACGGTCGGCGCACGGAAGCCGGTGCCGTAGGTGGCGCGGACCAGCAAGGTGTCGATCGGCTTCCACTTCAGGCCGAACTTGCCGTTGGTGGTGCCACCGAAGTTGTTGTAGTCGGAATAGCGACCAGCCAGGTCCAGCGACAGTTCACGTGCGAACGGCATGTCGGCCAGCAGCGGTACCTGCACTTCCAGGTACACCTCGTCCAGCTTGTAGTCGCCACGCGTCGGCGCGCCGCTGGTGCCGGCGATTTCGCCGTTCTGCACCATCAGGTCCGGGGTGTAGCTGGCTTCTTCGAAGCGATGCTCAACGCCCATCGCCGCCATGATGTCACCGGCCGGCAGGCTCGCCAGCGAGCCGGAGATGTTGGCGCTGACCACCTTGGTGGTGCTTCGCATTTCATCGGTGAAGCGGGTGAAGATGTAGTCGCGCACCGCCTTGTCGCTGAGCGAGCCGGGGGTGTTGCTGCCTGCCGGCGCCAGCGGATTCCACGGCACGCAACCTTCGATCACGTTGCCGAGGCTGCCGCAGCGGGCAACGCCGTTGGCGTCGATGAAGGACGGGCCGACGGCCAGGTTGACGTTCGGCTGGTACATGCTCTGCAGACTGCGGCGCTCGCCTTCATTGCGGTTGAACATGTAGCTCACGTTCCAGTCCCAGAACCGCGAACCGGTCTCGAAGCTGCCTTCCAGGCCAAGGCTGGCGCGCTTGGTGGTCAGCGCGTTGTTGGTCACACGCGGGTATTCCTCGGTGCGACGCGAGAACAACACGTCCTTGCCCCAATGGTTGAACGCGCTCTCGGCCGAGAGTGCGGCACGTGCGCCGCTGGCTGCCTGCGCGGCCGACACCGAGTACGGGTAACCGGCGAGTTGCTTGACCGATTCGCGTTCGCTGTACAGAACGTCGGCGACAACGCGAAGATCATCGGTGATCTGGAAGCCACCATTGGCAAAGGCAGACTTGCGCTCCAGCGAGGAGAGCAGCGTCATGTTGGTCTTGGTGTTGGCGTAGGTCGCCGGGTCCGGCTTGTGGAAGTTGGCGACATCGGACGGATCGCCGCCTGGGCCGACGGTGAGCTGCTTGCCGTCGACGGTGACCGAACCCCACTGGGTATTGCCGTTCAGGCCATCAGCGGGATGGTAGGGGCCGTTGGGATAGGCGGTGAACTCGCGGGCGCCACCCAGGACCGGATCTTCCTTGGTCTTTTCGGCGCCAATGCTGAACCAGCCGCGGTCGAAGGTCTTGCCAAAATTGGCGCTGTAGGAGCGCTTCTGGCCGTCGCCTTCGCCGTACTGGCCGACATAGGCGCTGGCGTTGCCGCCGTCGAAGTTCTTGCGGGTGATGACGTTGACGACGCCGGCGATGGCGTCCGAGCCGTACAGTGCCGACGCACCGTCGGTCAGCACTTCAACGCGCTCGACGATGGCCGAGGGAATCGAACCGACGTCGGAGAAGCCGCCGGCGCTGACGCCCATGCGGCGGCCGTCGATCAGCACCAGGGTGCGCTCCGGACCAAGGTTGCGCAGGCTGACATACATGCCGCCGTAGTCACGGCCGGACGACAGCGCCGAGGCGCGGCTCAGCGACGGTGCGCCGGCAGCGGTGACGTCCTGCAGGATGTCGGCGACGTTGACGTAGCCCTTCTTCTCGATCTCCGCACGGCTCAAGGCGATGACCGGCTGGGCGGTCTCAACGCTGGCCTGGCGGATGCGTGAACCGGTGATCTCGATGCGGTCCAGGGTGGTGGTGGTCTCGCCCGCATCCTGTGCGAACGCGGTGAGGCTGGAGCTGCCGAGCAACGCGAGGGTGATCGCGGAGCACAGTTTGGTCGACTTCAAATACATCGCTTTCGGTTTTCCTTTATACCAACTACAAAAAAAGCGCCCTTTTGGGGCGCCGTCACAGATGCATCACCGTTGGGGGAGGGACACAGCATCTGCCATCACAGCTCCGCTGGCCGCCGGGACTTGGGCGGGCGCGCATGATGACCGAAACCGATGGCTGCGTGAAGGTAGACTTTCCGCCAACCCGCCTGCACAAGGGCAGGTAGGTTGTTTGCTGTGCGGGCTGCGCCGTGTTGAGTCAGGTTTCGCGCAATGCGGTGGTGATGGGCAAACGCGCCGCGCGCAGCGCGGGGAACAGGCCGCCGACCAGGCCAATTCCCAACGCCCACTTCAATCCGCTCCACAACAGTGGTGGCGAGACCTTGAACTGGAACACCACCTGGCTGAAGTTGTTGCCCAGGGTTGAAACAGTGAAGTTGTTGAATGCCAGCCAGGCGACGGCACCGCCCAGCAGACCGCCCAGCAGGGCCAGCAGCATGGTTTCCAGCATCACGGCGGTAACCACCGGCACGCCACGGAAGCCGATTGCGCGCAGCGTTGCGATTTCCCGCGCACGGGTGGCGACGGCGGCATACATGGTGTTGAGTGCGCCGAACACCGCACCGACGGCCATGATCGCACCGATCACCGTGCCCAGTACCTTCAGCAGCTTGTTCAAGCCGCCGCCCTGCTTGCGGTAATACTCGGCCGTGCTTTCGACATCGAGCTTGAGCCGCGGATCGCTGGCGACGGCTGCCTTGAAGCTCTCAAAGCCTTGTTTGCCGTCGGTGCGCACGCTGATCGATTGCCAGGCACTGCGGTTGTAGGTGGTGGCCAGCGTCTGTGCATCGGTCCACAACTCCGAGTCATGCGCATCGCCGGATTCGAAGATACCGACCACCGTCCAGGCTTGATTGCCCAGCATCAACTCCTTGCCAACCTCCAGGCCCTGGAACTGCTTCTGTGCCCCACGGCCGGCGACGATCTCACGCAGGCCCGCACCGAATTTGCGGCCTTCGACCAGCTTTACCTTGTCGTGCACGGCCCAGGCCTGCTCGCCGACACCACGGAACTGTGCGTTGACATCGGTGCCGTCGCCGCGCGAGGTGAGGTTGACCACCTGCGAGACTTCAGCAGACACCAGCGGCCGGCCATCTTCACCACGCTTCACGCCTGGCAGGGTTTCCAGCAAGGGCACCTGATCGCGGGTGATCACCGAGTTGGTTTCGGCCTGCGAGCCGCCGCGCAGGACGATTGCGGTGCTGTCATCGCCGGTGCTTTCCAGTGTGGCCTGGAAGCCATGGCCCATCGCCAGCATCGCCACCAGCACGCCGACCACACCGGCGATACCGATCACGATCACCGATGAGGCGCCCCAACGCTGTGGCAGGCTGGCAAGGCCAATCCGGGTTGCTGCCAGTGCCAGCCGCCCGGTGCGCGTGAGAAGCAGCCACAGTGTGATTGCCACCGCGAGTACCGCCACACCGATCCATGGCAGCGCGATCCACACGCCAAGGCCAACCACCAACAGCACGATCACCAGCGCATTCGAAAGAAAGTTCTTCATGTCGTTGTCCTCAGCGCCCGGCCAGTGCGTCGACGATCTTCAGGCGCTTGGCCCGCAGTGCCGGCAACACGCCCACCACCAAGCCGATCACCACGATCAGCACCAGTCCCACGATCCAGGTCTGTGCCGGCACGTGCGGCGGCAGCAGGCCCATGGTCTGCGGCGCCATCACCGGCAGTGCCAGCGCGGCGAGCCCCAGGCCGATCGCACCGCCCAGGCCGACCAGTACGATGGATTCCACCATCACCAGCATCAGCATGGTGCCGTCCTTGAAGCCCAGGGTCTTCAGCGTGGCAAGTTCGGGCACGCGTTCACGCACGGCCTGGGCCATGGTGTTGCCGGTGAGCAGCAGCAGGGTGAAGAACACGGCACCCATGATCGAGGTGACGATCATGCCGATGTCGGCGAACTGCTTGATGAAAGCCTGCTGGAAGGCTGATTCGGTCTGGCTCTTGGTTTCGTGATCGGAGTTGGCCGAGATCGCGTCGATGGCCTGCGCCACACGTGAAGCATGATCCGGGTTGTCCAGACGCACGGTGTACCAGCTGACCTGGTTCTTGATGTAGTCGTTGGATTCGTCGAAGTACTTCCAGTTCATCATCAACTGGCGCTCCTCGTTGGCAGCGGTTGCGGTGTTCTTGGACTTGAAGGTACCAACCAGCTGCAGCGGCCAATCGTTGCTGCCACCACGCGGGAAGATGGTGGCCTGCAGCGGAATGGTGTCGCCGATCTTCCAGCCGAACTGCTTGGCCAGCGACTCACCGACGATGGCGCCGGTGCGAGTGTTGCGGAACGCCTCCACCTGTTCCTTGGAGATGTCGAACTCGGTCATCAGGTCGAAGTAGTTCGGTGCAACCGAGAAGTTCGGGAAGAAATTCTTCTGGTCCTGGTAGATGCCACCGAACCACATGGCATAGGTGACGTCGTCGACGCCCTCGATCTGCCGTATCTGCGACTCCAGCCGGATCGGCAGTGATTGGGTGATGGACAGACGCGAGGCCACCACCAGACGGTTGGCGCCGGCCACGGTGCTGCCACCGCTGGCAAAGGCCACGCGCACCGAATCGAGCATGCCGAACAACAGGAAGGCGGTAACGATGGAGAGCAGGGTGAACAGCGTACGCGTGCGGCTGCGGAACAGCTGCGCCCAGATCAATGAGAAGTACTTCATGGCCGTGCTCCTCAGTGCACCGGGGCGTCGACCAGCTCGCCCTTGTCCAGATGCACGGTGTGGGTGGCGTACTCGGCGGCCTTGGGATCATGGGTGACCATGATGATGGTCTTGCCGTGTTCGCGGTTGAGCAGCTGCAGCAGGCCCAGCACTTCCTCCGCGCTCTGGCGGTCGAGGTCGCCGGTGGGCTCGTCGCAGATCAGGAAGGTGGGGTCGGAGACGATGGCGCGGGCAATCGCAACGCGTTGCTGCTGGCCGCCGGACAGCTCATTGGGCCGATGATCGCGGCGATCCGCCAGGCCGACCAGGGTCAAGGCGATCTGCGCACGCCGCTTGCGGTCGCTGGCGCTGAGGTTGGTCAGCAGCAGCGGCAGCTCGACGTTCTTCTGCGCGCTGAGCATGGGCATCAGGTTGTAGAACTGGAACACGAAGCCAACGTGGTGGCTGCGCCAGGTGGAGAGCTGGCCCGCGCTGAGCTGGTCGATGCGCTGGTCTTCGATGTTGATCTCGCCACCGCTTGGGGTATCCAGGCCACCGATCAGGTTGAGCAGGGTGGTCTTGCCCGAACCGGAGGGTCCCATCAATGCGACGAAGTCGCCACGGTCGATGTCCAGGTTGATGCCGTGCAGGACCTGCACTTTTTCCGGGCCACGCTGGTAGGTCTTGGTGATGTTGCGCAGGGAGACGAGGGTGCTCATGGATGATCCTCAGCAGTGACGCGGTGGTGTTTGATGTTGGATTTTGAGTGCTTGATGCCGGACGTGGGATTGCTTCGCTTTGCTTCTGTTCCCTCCCTTTGCCGAAGGCAAGGGGAGGGTTAGGGAGGGGTGCTTTGGCTTTGCTTTTCTCTGGCGTTGGCCGTTGCTGTTGTTGCTTTCCTCTCTCCCGCCTGCGGGAGACGGGTAGGGGTGAGGGCTGCTTCTGCTTTGCTTCAGGTTTCTGCAGTAGCGCTGCTTCATGTGGCTTTCAAAGCCAACGCACCCCTCCCCAACCCTCCCCTGCGCTCCGCGCAAGGGAGGGGTAGAAGCAACAGCAAAAGCTCCACTTCAGTGCATCAAGTGATTCGTGCCATCGCAGCAAAGATCACAAGCCCGCGCTTACTTCTCCGCGCCTTCCAGCGCCACCTTGTCGCCATCCTTCAATTCCGCTGCAGGACTGAGCACCACTGTCTGCCCGGCACTCAATCCCGACAGCACCTGCTTGTCCTTGGCCAATACCTGGCCTACTTCCAGTGCCTGCTGTTTCACCTTGTCATCGGCCTGCACCACGAAGGCGACCGGCTTGCCGTCGCGCTCGACGATGGCGGCAGCGGGTACGCGCACGCCCTTCGGTGCTTCAGTGCCAGCGGCTGCGGCTTTCTCCAGGAAACTGACGCGTACGCCCATCTCCGGCACGATGCGTGGGTCCTTTGCTTCCAATGCCACACGTACCTTGACCGTCGCCTTGCCGCGGTCAGCGGTGGGAATGATGGCAATCACGTGGCCCGGAATCTTCCAGTCCGGGTAGGCATTCAGCACGATTTCCACCGGCATCTTCGGCTGCACGCGGCCGATGAAGGCTTCGCCTACCTCCACTTCCACCTCAAGCGATTCCATGTCGACGATGGTGCCGATGCCGGTACGGGTGAAGCCGCCACCGGCCGACAGCGGCGAGACGATTTCGCCGGGCTGCGCTGCCTTGGCCGTGACCACGCCGGAGAACGGTGCGCGCACCACGTTGTTGTCCACGCCCAGGTCGGCGATGGCCAGCGCATCCTGCGCGACCTTGGCGTTGTGGCGTGACGTTGCCAGCTGCGCGCGCAGGCTGTCGCGGGCGGCCACGGCCTGGTCATACTGCGAGCGTGAAACCAGTTGCTGGCCAACCAGCGACTGCAGGCGGCTCGCCTCAGCTTCGGCCTGGCGCAGCTGCGCCTGCAGGCCTTCGGTCTGGCTGCGGGCGGCATCGAGCTGGGCGGCGTTGAGGCTGCGTTGCGCGTTGGCATCGATCGGGTCCAGCGTGGCCATCACCTGGCCTTCTTCGACCCGCATGCCTTCCTCGATCATCACCTCGCGTACCTTGCCGGTGATCTTGGCCGAGACGGTCGCCATGCGCCGGGCAACCACGTAGCCGCTGGCGTCCAGCACCGAACTGTTGCCGGCACCGGCCTGGTTCATGGCCACCACGGGGGCGGTCTGCACCGTCACCGGCGGTTTGCCGCCCAACATGGCGCCAATGCCGAGTACCAGCAGCAGGGCTACTACCAGTCCGATCACGATCCACAACCAACGGCGCGACGGTGCCGGGCCACGCGGTGGCGGGGCGGAGCGGTCGATGCGGAGTTCCTTCAGCAGTTCAGCAGATGCATTCATGGGTAGCAGGACGGCGTGAGAGCGGGAATGTGACCGCAACTTAGCGTAATTCGCTGCGGCCGACAGTGATGGACCGGGACGGGCACATCATAGGCAGCACCCTGCCCGGCGCGCAGGTGACGGCTGTCATGTGCTTTGCCTGATCGGATTCACTGGGGACGCAGACATCGCCGACCTAATGTTGCGGCACTCCCTGAAGAAGGCGGCGGCAATGACGGCACATGGTGAAGTACTGGCAAGCCTGCAAGGCGTGCACAAGCATTACGGTGCAGTGCGGGCCTTGGATGGCGTTGATCTGGAGCTGCGGGCCGGGCAGGTGCTGGCGCTGCTTGGGCCAAATGGTGCAGGCAAGACCACCGCCATCAGCCTGCTGCTGGGCCTGCTGCGGGCCGATGCCGGGCAGGTGCAGCTGTTCGGCCATGATCCGCAACAGCTGGCGGCGCGGCGTGGCATCGGGGTGATGCTGCAGAGCGCCGCGTTGCCGGAGACCTTGAACGTGGCCGAGCTGATCCAATTGTCGGCCAGCTACTACCCGGCCCCCCGCGAGCTGGCGGATGTAGCCGCGCTGGCCGGTATCGAGGACCTGCTGAAGCGTCGCTACGGCAAGCTGTCCGGCGGGCAGCAGCGACGGGTTCAGTTCGCCCTTGCTGTGTGTGGGCGGCCACGGCTGCTGTTTCTGGACGAACCCACGGTTGGCCTCGACCTGCCGGCACGCCAGCAGCTGTGGGCGACGGTAAGGGCCCTGGTCGCCGAAGGCACCGCCGTGGTCCTGACCACCCACTATCTGGAGGAAGCCGAGCGCCTGGCCGATCGTGTCTGCGTGCTGTTGCGTGGCCGCATCGTCAGCGACGGCAGCGTGGATGCACTGCGCGCACGGGTCGTCCATCGCAGCATCCGCTGCGTCAGCACCTTGGATGCGGCGGTGCTGGCTTCCTGGCCGGGGGTGGTGCAGATCAGCCGGGACGGTGACTACCTGCAGCTGCGCAGCGATCGCGTCGAAAGCGTGGTGCGGCAACTATTGCAGGCAGACCCTGGGCTATCCGGACTGGAGGTGCAGCCGGCTGGCCTGGGCGAAGCCTTCACCGATCTGACTGCAGCCGATGCTGCACAGACACAACGCGAGGCAGCCTGATGAACAGCCAATACCAATCCATGCTGCCGGTGATGTCGTCCCGCCAAGTGCTGGGTGCCTATCTGCAGGAGAGCCATGCCGAATGCCTGCGCTATCTGCGCTACCCCGGGTTCGTGTTGCCGACATTACTTTTCCCGGCGGTGTTCTATCTGCTGTTCGCGGTGCTGCTCGGCCACACGCAGCCGGCCCAGGCCGCCCGCTTCCTGCTCGGCAGCTATGTCACCTTCGGCGTGATGGCGCCGGGCCTGTTCGGCTTTGGCATCGCGCTGGCACTGGAACGTGACAACGGCCTGCTTACCCTCAAGCGCGCGATGCCGATGCCACCGCTGGCCTATCTGTTCGGCAAGATGGTGATGGCGATGCTGACCGCGCTGGCCATCGTGGTGATCCTGCAGCTGTTGGCAACCACCGTGGCCGGGGTGCAGCTCAATGCCTCACAGATGCTGCGGCTGACCGCGGTGGCAACCCTGGGCACCTTGCCGTTCTGCGCACTGGGCCTGCTGCTGGGCACGCTGGCCAAGGGCAATGGTGCGGCCGCGGTGATCAACCTGGTCTACCTGCCGATGGCGGTGTTGTCAGGCCTGTGGTTTCCCTTGAAGGTGTTGCCGCCGCTGTTGCGGGACCTGGCGGTGATCTGGCCGAGTCATCATCTGAACATGTTGGCGCAGGGCGCATTGGACTTCGAGGTGGGCAGTGCCTGGCCGCACGTGCTGTGGCTGCTCGTATTCACGATAACCATCACGGCGGTAGCCGGTTGGCGTCTGCGCCGCCACGGCTGATGGCATCATTGCCGCATTGCACAGGATGAAGGTCGATGGGATTGCAGCGCCCTGGGTGGTTGAAGCCGGCACCGGACTCGGTGGTGGCCGACAACATCAAGCTCGGCAAATGGCCGTGGATGGATGCCGTGCATCTGCTGTGGACGGTCTGGGTGTTCATCACGCCGATGTTCGGCGCGGGCTACACCCTGCGCTGGGCGTTGATCACCCTGTGGTCGTTCCCGCTGTTCATCGTGTTCTACATGTTGACGCTGACAAGCGCGCGGCGGCACGCGCCGATCTTCGCGTTGGCGATGATCGTACTGTCGATGGCGCTGCTGCCGATCTACCCCTCCGGCATGAACTACTTCGTGTTCGGTTGCGTGATGCTGCGGACCAACCGTTGCATCAGCACACGCCAGTACATGTTCGAGCTGGCGCTGTTGAACCTGGCGTTCCTGTCGCTGGCTTGGTGGATTGGCTACCCGTGGCAGGTGATTGCGTGGATTCCGGCGTTGACGGTCATCATTGGATTGATCGTCAA
>QFOV01000088.1 GCA_003248565.1 Stenotrophomonas sp. | reverse complement strand
ACCAAGCCGATCCAGAACGACGCCGACAACACCACGCGTTTCCTGGTGATTGGCCGCCAGCTGTTCCCGTCGTCGGGCCATGACCGTACCTCGGTGCTGGTCTTCATCCACGACAAGCCGGGCGCGCTGTTCGACGTACTCAGCCCGTTCGCGCGCCATGGCATCAGCATGAACCGCATCGAATCGCGGCCGTCGCACCAGGCCAAGTGGGAATACGGCTTCTTCATCGACCTAGCCGGCCATATCGAAGACGCATCGATGCAGGCCGCATTGGCCGAGCTCAAGTCGCATTCGGCGCAGATCAAGGTGCTCGGCTCCTACCCGGTGGCCGTGCCCTGAGTTCCAAAGCCCCTCTCCCCGCGGGAGAGGGGTTGGGGTGAGGGCAGGGTTGCCGACATTCTTCAATTCGTTGCAGCCATGTGCTCCCGCACCCTCATCCGCCCTTCGGGCACCTTCTCCCGGAGGGAGAAAGATTTGCTGACGCGCCTTGGCGCACTGAATACTAGAGAGACCGCATGAGTTCCCAGCCCTACTGGATTGCACGCAAAGGTTCCGCCCTGCAGGGCACGCTCGCCATTCCCGGTGACAAGTCGGTGTCGCACCGTTCGGTGATGTTCGCCGCGTTGGCCGATGGCGTATCGCATATCGATGGTTTTCTGGAAGGCGAGGACACCCGCGCCACCGCCCACATCTTCGAGCAGATGGGCGTGCGTTTTGAAACGCCGTCGGCGTCGCAACGGATCGTTCATGGCGTGGGCGTGGATGGCTTGAAAGCCCCGCACGGTGAGCTGGACTGCGGCAATGCGGGCACCGGCATGCGCCTGCTGGCAGGCCTGCTGGCCGCACAGCCGTTCGACACCACGTTGGTTGGTGACGCGTCGCTGTCCAAGCGGCCGATGCGCCGGGTGACCGGGCCGCTGGCGCAGATGGGCGCACGCATCGATACCCAGGACGATGGCACGCCGCCGCTGCATATCCATGGTGGCCAGACACTGCACGGCATCGATTACGAATTGCCGGTGGCCAGTGCGCAGGTCAAGTCGGCGGTGCTACTGGCTGGCCTGTATGCGCAAGGCGAGACATCAGTGGTCGAGCCGCATCCAACCCGCGATTACACCGAGCGCATGCTGCGCGCGTTCGGCGTGGAGATCGAGTTCGCGCCGGGCAAGGCGCGCCTGCGTGGCGGCCAGCGCCTGCGCGCGACCGACATTTCGGTGCCGGCGGACTTCTCGTCCTCGGCGTTCTTCATTGTTGCGGCCAGCGTCATTCCCGGGTCGGAGGTGCGACTGCGTTCGGTCGGCTTGAATCCGCGTCGCACCGGCCTGCTGGCTGCGCTGCGCTTGATGGGCGCGGACATCACCGAGGAGAACCATGCCGAGCACGGTGGCGAGCAGGTCGCAGATCTGGTTGTGCGCTATGCCCAGCTCAGGGGCGCTGAGATTCCGGAAGCGCTGGTACCGGACATGATCGACGAGTTCCCGGCCTTGTTCGTGGCTGCCGCTGCCGCCGAAGGCCAGACCGTGGTGCGCGGTGCGGCCGAACTGCGGGTGAAGGAATCCGATCGTCTTGCGGCGATGGCCACCGGCCTGCGTGACCTGGGCCTGCGCGTGGACGAAACCGAGGATGGTGCGACCATTTTCGGTGGTCCGCTGGGCAGCGGCACCATCGAGAGCCACGGCGATCACCGCATTTCGATGGCCTTTGCCATTGCCGGTCAGCTCAGCACCGGTGAAGTGCGCATCAATGATGTCGCCAACGTGGCGACCTCGTTCCCGGGCTTCGACAGCCTGGCCAGCGGCGCCGGTTTCGGGCTCAGCGTCCGGTCCTGAACTCGACGGGTACCTGCACCACGCTGTTGATGGCGCGACCATCCCGCATCGCGGGCTGGAAGCGCCAGTGCTGCAGCGCTTGGATGGCGGCCTGATCCAGCGCTGGATCCACGCCGCCCTCGTGTCCGACAACCATGGCTTGGCTGACCCGGCCGTTGGCATCTATCTGCAGGCGCACGATCACGTCGCCTTCGAGCCCGGCATTGAGCGCGGCGGCAGGGTAGTCCGGCGTTGGATTGCTGGGCAGTGGCTCGGCATCGCGATTGCCGGCAGTGCTGATCACCGTGGTGGTATCGGCCGTGGTGATCGACACCGGGCCGGTTTCCGTTGGTGTCTGCAGGCTGCGGTAGCCCACCAAGCTGAAGATACCCAGTACCGCCACCGCCAACAGGCCCCACAGCCAAGCCACAGCAACGCCGTGCGGGCGTGCTGCTGCCGGATCGTGGCTTGCGCTGTGCTGGTGCGGGATGCTGGACATCGACATGGGGACTCTGCGTAACGTCTACGCAGCAAGTCTGGTCCTGCACTCCCAAACGGCGAATGACTTTTGGCATGAACCGGCCCCCTTGGGGAGCCGGGGTTCAGCTTAAGGCGCCGGTTTGAAGTCGAACGGGATTTCCAGGCTGCCCTGCATGGGCTGGCCATTGCTTTGCGCTGGCTGGAAACGCCAGTTGCGAACCGCTTCCTGCGCGGCACGATCCAGCTCGCGCGAGCCACTGCGCTGGATTACCCGCACGTCCAGCGGCGCGCCGCTGGCATCGACATCCACGCGCACGATCACCGTGCCGCTTTCGCCACGGCGCAACGCCGCTGCAGGGTATTCCGGGGCAGGGCTCTGGTCAGGCAGCGGCACCGGCTGGTCGCTGGGGGCCGCGGCAGCAACTGGCGCTGTGGGTGGGGTTTCAACCGGTGCCGCCTCGGCGATGGGTTGCGGCGGCGGTGCAGGCGCGGTTTCCACCAGCTCCGGGGTTTCTTCCACGGCTTCCGGACGCGCATCGGGCATGTCGCTGGCGCCGGCACCGGCGGGCAGCGGTGCCGGCAAAGGTGCCAATACAGCGCTGTTGGCCTGCGGCTGGGCCGGATCGGCGCGGTAGAACTCGTTCTGGCGGCGGGCATTGAGCCAGACCACCAGGAACAGCAATATGCCTACGCCAAAGGCGATACCGGCGATCTTCAAACTGCTGCGGGGCAGGTGAAACGTGAAGTTCTGGTCGGAGCGGGAGCTTGGGGCGGACATGGTCTTGACCGTGTGGATCAGGCCGATTCTTGCACAGGAAAGGTGAATCACGCGGCAGACAGGCGCAGTTCGCGCGATAATCTATGGCTCACACCCGTACACAGTGCCCAGCCATGCTTGATCCAGCCCTTCTTCGCCAGCAGCCCGCCGAACTTGCCGAACGCCTGCGCAGTACGCGCGGTTACGTGCTGGATGTGGCCGCCTTCGAATCGTTGGAGGCTGACCGCAAGCGCATCCAGGTGCGCACCCAGGAGCTGCAGAGCCTGCGCAACAGCCGCTCCAAGTCGATCGGCCATGCCAAGGCCAAGGGCGAGGATGTGTCGGCGATCATGGCCGAAGTGGCCGCGTTCGCTGATGAGCTGAAGAGCTCCGAGGCGCAGCTTGACGTGCTGCGCGAGCAGATCGAGACCCTGTCGATGGGCATCCCGAACCTGCCCGCCGCCGATGTGCCGGCCGGCAAGGACGAGAGCGAGAACGTCGAGCAGCTGCGCTGGGGTACCCCGCGCGAGTTCGATTTCCCGGTGCTTGACCATGTAGAGCTGGGCGCCCGCAACAACGGCCTGGACGCGGAAACCGCCGCCAAGCTGTCCGGTGCGCGTTTCACCGTGCTGCGTGGTTCGATCGCGCGGCTGCACCGTGCGCTGGGCCAGTTCATGCTCAACCTGCACAGCAACGAGCATGGCTACGAAGAAACCAACGTACCGGTGCTGGTCAATGCTGACTCGCTGCGCGGCACCGGCCAGCTGCCGAAGTTCGAGGAAGATCTGTTCAAGACCGCGTTGGGTGAATCCACGCGCTATCTGATCCCGACCTCGGAAGTGCCGCTGACCAATATCGTCCGCGACGAGATCATCGACGCCGAGCGTCTGCCGGTGCGCATGACCGCGCATTCCATGTGCTTCCGTTCCGAAGCTGGCAGTGGCGGCCGCGATGTGCGCGGCATGATCCGCCAACACCAGTTCGAGAAGGTGGAACTGGTCAGCATCTGCGCCGCCGAAGACAGCGATGCCGAGCACCAGCGCATGACCGGCTGCGCCGAAGCGGTGCTGCAGAAGCTGGGCCTGCCGTACCGCAAGGTGCTGCTGTGCACCGGCGACATGGGCTTCTCGGCGATCAAGACCTACGATCTGGAAGTCTGGCTGCCGTCGCAGCAGACCTACCGGGAGATCTCCTCGTGCTCGAACTGTGGTGATTTCCAGGCGCGCCGCATGCAGGCCCGCTGGCGCAATCCCAACGGCAAGCCGGAGCTGGTGCACACCCTCAACGGCTCGGGCGTGGCCGTAGGCCGGGCGATGATCGCGGTGATGGAGAACTACCAGAACGCCGACGGCTCGATCACCATCCCTGAAGTGCTGCGTCCGTACATGGGTGGCGCTGAACGCATCGCCTGAGCGCAGGCTGTGTAGTGCCGAGCCATGCTCGGCATGGGCCTGCCCGATAACGCGTCGGCACTCGTGCCCACAAGGCATCTGATCCTTGTGGGAGCGGTGTAAACCGCGAAGCTAGATCAGCTGGAATTGCAGAAAAGCCCGCAATCGCAAGGATTCCGGGCTTCGCGGCTCACGCCGCTCCCTCAAGAGCGGACAGCCAAGCACTGGTAGTGCCGAGCCATGCTCGGCAGCGGCCTGCCCGATAAAACCGCGGCGCCCCGTGCTCAGATGGCCTTTGATTCTTGTGGGAGCGGCGTAAGCCGCGAAGCTGGGTCAACTGAGATTGCGCAAAAGCCGTCGACCACAAGGATCGCCAGCTTCGCGGCTGACGCCACTCCTACAACAGCGTGCCGCCCCCGGACGCTTTGCCCTTCAAAAATGAATGGCCGTCGACAGCGTTTGGCAACCAACACCCTGAACCTCCAATCAGGACTGTTTGGGGTCTGATTTGTAAATACAGGACAAAGGTGATTAAATTTACCGGTTCGTTCCAATGATGGGCTCAATCCATGCAGGACCTCAACGACCTCTATTACTTCGCCATGGTGGTCGACCATGGCGGTTTTGCTGCCGCCGAGCGGGCGCTGGGCATTCCGAAGTCACGTCTCAGCCGGCGCATCAGCCAGCTTGAGACCGATCTTGGTGTGCGCCTGCTGCAGCGTTCCACGCGGCGCTTCGCGGTCACCGATGTCGGCATGAGCGTGCATCGGCATGCGCAGACCATGCTGGCCGAAGCACAGGCTGCACGCGAGGTCGTGGACAGGCTGAGCGCCGAGCCGCGCGGACTGGTGCGTGCCAGCGTGCCGGTGTCGCTGGCGCAGATGCAGTTGCCCAAGCTGCTGCCCAAGTTCCTCGAGCAGTATCCGAAGGTGCGGCTGCAGCTGAACATCAGCAATCGCCGCGTCGACATCATCAATGAAGGCTACGACGTCGCCCTGCGGGTGCGTTCGCGCCTGGATGACGACGGCAGCCTGGTGATGCGCAGCTTCGGCCAGGTGCAGGAACTGCTGGTTGCCAGCCCGGCCTATCTGGATCGGGCAGGGCGGCCGGCATCGCCGGAAGACCTGGGCAACCACGTCACCCTGAGCATCAGCGAAGACGAGGCGCGCCAGCGCTGGGAGCTGCACGGGCCGGGTGGTGAAGTGCGCCGGGTCGAGCTTCAGCCGCGCGTGGCCGGCTTCGATTTCCCGCTGTTGCAGGCGATGGTCAAGGATGGTTTTGGCATCACCATGCTGCCGGAAACTGTCTGCGCCGAGGCCGTGCGCAACGGCGAGCTGGAAGTGGTGTTGCCGGACTGGTCGCTGCCGCAGGGCATCTGCCACGCAGTGTTTGCCTCGCGGCGCGGGCTGTTGCCGGCGGTGCGGGTGTTCATCGACTTCCTGGCCGAGCACCTGCCGACCGAGCTGGAGGCTTCACGCCTGCACTGTGGCGGTGCCTGCGAGCGGGCCAAGGAAAAGATCCGCGCGTCTATGGCCGGTTCGCTGGCAATCGAAGCCGGTTGAACAAAAACCCCCGCAGGCATGCGAGAATGCGCGCCCCGGAGCGTTATCCGGGGAAGCACTACGTTACGGGCAGATGGCCGAGCGGTTTAAGGCACCGGTCTTGAAAACCGGCGAAGGGTCAAACCTTCCGTGGGTTCGAATCCCACTTTGCCCGCCAGATATCCAGAGAAGCCGCTGACACCAGCGGCTTTTTTGTGGGTGACGGCAGGTCACCTGGCCAGCTGCTGGCAGCGGAATGACACCGGTTTCGGTCAAACCAGACAATTCCGCTGGTAAAATGAACACAGCTTGGGGGAGCTGCGCGCCCGGGCATGCGTGGGTTCGTCGCGGCAACACCTTCAAGCGTCCGCGTTGGGATCCATGGATTTACGAAAACTTATTTTGGTGCTCACCCTGATCGGAGCACTGGTGCCGTTCGCCAACACCTTCTATGCAGGCTACACCGTGCAGCGGCAGCAGCTGGTGGACACGACGTTGGACGGTAACTACGCCTACGCCAACAAGCTGGCCAAGAGCACCGAGGACTTCCTGCAGGCGTCCCAGCTGCAACTGGCCTACACGGCGCAGCTGCTCGCGATGAAAATGGACGATGTCTCCCAGCTGGGGGAAGAAGCCGCGCGCCTGCGCATGATGAGCAAGAGCTTCAATTCCATCACCATCTTCGACGCCGGCGGCAAGGTGCTTGCGACCTCTCCCGAAACCTTGGGATTGCAGGGGCGGGTACTCAGCAGCGAGGCGGTGAAGACTGCCTTGCGTGAGAAGCGGCCGTTGATCAGCGCGCCGTACCAGTCCGCGACCGGCAATTTCATCGTCTTCATCAATCACCCGATAGTTTCGCCGTCCGGCCGCTATCTTGGTGCGATCGGTGGTGCGATCTACCTGCAGAAGGAAAACATCCTTGATCGCCTGCTCGGGCAGCACTTCTACGTGGATGGGTCCTACCTGTTCGTGGTCGACAAGCAGAAGCGCATCATCTATCACCCGAATCCGGACCGGATCGGTGATTTCGTGGAGAAAAACACCGTGGTCGACCGCGTTGCCTCGGGCCAGGCCGGCAAAGGACATGCGGTCAATTCACAAGGCGTGAAAATGCTGGCTGGCTACGCGCCGGTCGCCTCGACCGGCTGGGGCATCGTCGCCCAGCGCCCCGAGGAGGTCACGCTCGCCCCCCTGACCCAGCTGATGCAGAGCACCTTGTACCGGGCGCTGCCAGCAACGATTCTGACCTTGATCCTGGTCCTGTGGAGCGCGCGACTGATTTCGCGTCCATTGCGCTTGTTGGCCGATGGGGCGCGCAACATGGAAGATCCGTCCTCGGCCGAGGACATTGGCTCGGTGAAGTCGTGGTATTTCGAGTCGCGCGAGCTCAAGAAGGCCTTGTTGGTTGGTGTGGATGCCATCCACAAGAGCTTCAGCAAATTGCGTGAAGACACCACCACCGATCCGTTGACCAAGCTGGGCAACCGCCGTCGCCTGGAGGAAGCACTGGCGAACTTCGAGAGCCAGGGCAATACGTTCTCGGTGATCTCGATCGACATCGATCACTTCAAGCAGATCAACGACGGCTACGGCCATGACGTCGGTGACGCGGTCCTGCAGCAGCTTGCGCAGCGCATGCGCGAGGCCTGCCGCGCCTATGACGTTCCGCTGCGTGTCGGCGGCGAGGAGTTCCTGATCCTGCTGCCTTCCACCACCTCGGCAACAGCGGCGCAGGTGGCCGAGCGTCTGCGTGTGGCGGTGGCGGAGATGAAGATCGCCAAGGTCGGCGAGATCACGGTTTCGCTGGGCGTGGCGAATTGGCCGCAGAGCAGTTTCGAGATCGAAGCCGTGCTGAAGGCGGCGGATGAGATGCTGTATGCATCCAAGCGTGGTGGCAGGAACCGGGTTTCGGTGCAGCAGCGTGAGAGTGCCACGACCTCATAGCATCAGGATTGCCTGTTCCGGAGATGCAGCGAGGCCGGGTGTCGGCCTCGATGCGGTTCATTCAAATTACTCGAGCCGTCCAGAACCAATGCTGGGCGGCTTTGTTTGTGGGAGCGGCGTAAGCCGCGAAGCACGCTGTTCATCAGACGACGCAGTTGCCTGGGGCCAGGCAACGTCAGCTTCGCGGCCTACGCCGCTCCCACAGGCAAATACCTGCCGCTCGGGCCGTGAAGCAGCAGGCTGTACTCATCTGCGCTACCCTTGCGCCGCTTCCATCCCCGTATTCCCTGCATGTCCCAGATTGATCCAGTCCTCAACGACGAACAGTGGATGCGCCACGCGCTGGCGCTGGCCGATCGTGCGCAGCGCGAGTTCGATGAAATCCCGGTTGGCGCGGTATTGGTAAGCGCCGATGGCGCGTTGCTGGGCGAGGGCTGGAACCTCAATATCGCCAACCATGACCCCAGCGCGCATGCCGAAATCGTGGCCATGCGCCACGCCGGCAAGGCGCTTGGCAATCACCGTCTGATCGGCAGCACCTTGTACGTGACACTGGAGCCCTGCGCGATGTGCGCGATGGCCTTGGTGCATGCGCGCATCGCGCGTGTGGTGTTTGCCGCCACCGATCCCAAGACCGGCGCCTGCGGCAGCGTATTCGATCTGCTTGCCGACCCACGGCACAACCATCGCGTGCAGGTGCAGGGTGGGGTGCTGGCACAGGAGGCCAGCCTGCGCCTGACCAATTATTTCCGGGCCAAGCGCGGGCGCCCGCTGCTGACCCCTGGCGATCTTTGACGCAGCCCCTACCGTGGGCAGGGGTATCATGTGTGCTTCGATATTCCGGCCGCGCGGCGCTTGACCGCCGGCCCCAAGCACGAGGCAGCACATGGCGGACAACAGCGCGGGCAATGATCGGTTGATCTGGATTGATCTGGAAATGACCGGTCTTGATACGGACAACGATTCCATCATCGAGATCGCAACCGTCGTCACCGACGGTCAACTCAATGTGTTGGCCGAAGGCCCTGAGTTTGCCATCAACCATTCCCTCGCCACGCTGGAAGCGATGGACGAATGGAACCGCAACCAGCACCAGCGCTCCGGCCTGTGGCAGCGGGTGCTGGACAGCACCACCACGCTTGGCCAGGCCGAAGCCAGGACCATTGCCTTCCTGCAGGACTGGATCAAGGCCGGCGCCTCGCCGATGTGCGGCAATTCGATCTGCCAGGACCGGCGCTTCCTGCACCGGCAGATGCCCCGGCTGGAGAAGTACTTCCATTACCGCAACCTGGATGTCTCCACCATCAAGGAACTGGCCAAGCGCTGGTCGCCTGCAGTGGCGGCTGGGGTCACCAAGACCTCCAGCCACACCGCGCTGAGTGATGTGCATGATTCCATTGCCGAGCTGCGCCACTACCGGAAGTTCATGGGCGTGCTGGCGGGTTTGCCGGAAGCAGGCTGAATCAGATGAACGAGCTTGCTCTGCGTCTGCATGACAACGCGCAGGATCTGGCCGATCTGGAGCGTGCGGTAGGCTTGCTCGAGTCGCCCACGCTCACCGCCAAGATGGCCAACCTGATCGGCGGGCCCTTGGAGTTCGCGGTGCGCAAGCTGCCCAATGCGGTGTCTTCGCGCATCCAGGGTGTCACCGAGGCAGCCTTGTACAAGGCTGCGCAGACGGCACTGTGGACGATGGACGACAAACAGCCCGGCAAGCCGGCATCGCCGCGCCTGCACAAGCTGGCGGCGGCAGCGTCCGGTGCGCTGGGCGGGGCGGGCGGCCTGCCGGCGCTGGCAATCGAATTGCCGCTGTCGACCACCATCATCATGCGCGCGGTGGCCGACGTCGCCCGCAGTGAAGGTTTCGATCTGAACGAGATGGCGACCCGGCAGGCCTGTCTGGAAGTGTTTGCGTTGGGTGGCAATTCCGGCCAGGACGATGCCAGCGAGACCGGCTACTACCTGGCGCGTGGCTTCACCACCGAGGTCATGCGGCACCTGTCGGCGGAGTTGGCCGGTACGGCGATCAGCGGCAGCCACGGCGTGCTGCTCGGGTTGGGCCCGAAGGAAGCTGGCAAGTGGCTGGCCAGGATCGTCGAGAAGATCGCCGCCCGCTTCGGTGTGGTGGTATCGGAGAAGTTTGTCGCGCAGGCGGTACCGGTGATCGGTGCGGTGGCTGGCGCGACCTTGAACACCATGTTCACCGCTTACTACCAGGACATGGCACGCGGGCATTTCATCATCAAGCGGCTGGAGTCCAAGTATGGCTTCGATACGGTGAAGCTGGCCTACGGCGGGATTACCGGCCGCCTGCGTCTTTGATACGGCCCTTCCTGCGCAGGTAGTCTGCCAGGGCATTGCCTTCACCTGTTGCGAAGCCCATTCTGGCTAGCCTGTGTCCTTCCTACGGAGCGAGGTGGTCATGAGCCAGTACAAGATCGCGGTTTTCGTCGGCAGTCTGCGCAAGGAATCCATCAACCGGCGGCTTGCGCTGGCGCTGGAGAAGCTGGCCGGTGATCGCGTCAAGTTTGACTACATACAGATCGGTGACATCCCGCTGTACAACCAGGATCACGATAGCCAGTTCCCGGCGCAGGGTACGCGCATGAAGAACCAGGTGCGTGCCGCCGATGCGGTGCTGTTCGTCACTCCTGAATACAACCGTTCGATTCCCGGCGTGCTGAAGAACGCCATCGATACTGCCTCGCGCCCATACGGCGACAACGCCTTTGCCGGCAAACCGGCAGCGGTGGTCGGCACCTCCATCGGTGCCATCGGCAGTGCCCTGGCCCAGCAGCACCTGCGCAATGTGCTGGTGTTCGTCGATCTGGCGGTGATGCCGCAGCCGGAGGCCTTCCTGCACTTCAAGGACGGGTTGATCGACGCCGATGGCAGTATCAGCAACGATGGCACACGCCAGTTCCTTCAGGGCTTTGTCGACAAGTTCCTGGCCTGGATCGAGCGCCAGCACCGGGCCTGAGGGTACCGTCGGCAGGGCGGTGCAGATGCTGCCCATGCGATAATCCGCACCCGGCGCTGCAACGGCGTCGGGTGCTTGTTTCTGTATGCCAGCCCAACCCCCAGCCCATGCAGGCTTGGTTTGTGGACAGGTTATCCACAGACTTGTACGTATCCCGGTGGGCAATGCCCACCTACCATGGCCGCACGGCCTTATTGCAGGAATAACGCTTTTCATGTCCGCCCGTACTGGTTTCCGTTCCGACCGCGACCGCGGTGACCGCAATGACCGCTCCGATCGCAGCGAGCAGCGCATCGATGCCTTGCGTGTACCTCCTCATTCGGTAGAAGCCGAGCAGGCTGTGCTGGGTGGCCTGATGCTGGCACCCGAGGCCTATGACCGGGTCAACGAGGCGCTGACCGACAAGGACTTCTACCGGCGCGACCACCAGCTGATCTACCGCGCGATCCGTGAGCTGTCCGAGCGTGATCGTCCGTTCGATGCGGTGACCCTGGGTGAATGGTTCGAGTCGCAGGGCAAGCTGGACATGGTCGGCGACGGCGCCTACCTGATCGAACTGGCCAGCACCACGCCGTCGGCCGCCAATATCGGTGCCTATGCCGAGATCGTGCGCGACAAGGCGGTGCTGCGGCAGCTGATCCAGGTCGGCACCGATATCGTCAATGACGGTTTCCAGCCCGAAGGCCGGGACAGCGCCGAACTGCTGCAGACCGCCGAGAAGTCGGTCTTCGCAATCGCCGAACAGGGCGCGCGCGGTCGCACCGATTTCGTGGCGATGCCTGGCGCACTGAAAGACGCTTTCGAGGAACTGCGCAACCGCTTCGAGAACGGCGGCAACATCACCGGCCTGCCGACCGGTTACAACGATTTCGACGCGATGACGGCCGGCCTGCAGCCGACCGATCTGATCATCCTTGCCGCGCGTCCGGCCATGGGCAAGACCACCTTCGCCTTGAATATCGCCGAATACGCGGCGATCAAGTCGAAGAAGGGCGTGGCGGTATTCTCGATGGAAATGTCTGCATCGCAGCTGGCGATGCGCCTGATCTCGTCCAACGGCCGCATCAATGCGCAGCGCCTGCGTACCGGCCAGCTTGAGGACGAGGACTGGAGCCGCGTCACCGGCGCCATCCGCATGCTGAAGGAAACCAAGATCTTCATCGACGATACGCCTGGCGTGTCGCCGGAAGTGCTGCGTTCCAAGTGCCGCCGGCTCAAGCGCGAGCACGACCTGGGCCTGATCGTGATCGACTACCTGCAGCTGATGAGCGTGCCGGGCAACAGCGAGAACCGCGCCACCGAAATCTCGGAAATCTCGCGTTCGCTCAAGGGCCTGGCCAAGGAGTTGCACGTGCCGGTGATCGCGCTGTCACAGCTCAACCGCTCCCTGGAAACCCGTACCGACAAGCGCCCGGTGATGGCTGACCTTCGCGAATCCGGCGCTATCGAGCAGGATGCGGACATGATCGTCTTCATCTACCGCGACGATTACTACAACAAGGAAAATTCGCCGGACAAGGGCCTGGCCGAGATCATCATCGGC
>QFOV01000087.1 GCA_003248565.1 Stenotrophomonas sp. | reverse complement strand
GGCCGAAGAGGAAGATTCGTTCAAGCAGCCGATCCGTGATCAGTTCGAGCAGCAGGGTCATCCGTATTACGCGAGTGCGCGTTTGTGGGATGACGGGGTGATTGATCCGGCGGATACGCGCAGGGTGCTTGGGCTGGCCTTGGCTGCCAGTCTCAATGCGCCGGCGCAGGACACGCGGTTTGGTGTGTTCCGGATGTGATGGCGTGAACATCGCTCTGACAGCAACAGCAAAGGCTTTCACTCCCCTACGGGGCGCGAGTCACTTTTCTTTGCTTGTGCAAAGAAGAAGTAACCAAAAGAAGCGCCCTTTCAACAGCCGAATGGCTGGTCAAGCACACCCTGCCTTCGCGCCCACGATGCTACGCATCGCGGGTCCACTCCGCCGGCAGGATTTTTCGCCGAGACATCCCTGTCTCGTCGAAAAACGACGCACATCCTTGTGCGCCGCCCCTTCGGGGTCTTGTCCGCCGGCTCCGTCGCTACGGAAGGGAACCCGAAAGTCACAAGCCAGAGCAAAGCCCGGCCCCCCGGCCTCTGCTTTTCGCCACGCCACCGCCTCGGCACTCAACGGATAAAGCCATGTTCAACAAGATCCTGATCGCCAATCGTGGTGAAATCGCTTGCCGCGTTATTGCTACCTGCCGTCGTCTTGGCATCGCTACCGTCGCGGTGTATTCGGATGCAGACCGCAATGCGCGGCATGTGCGGCTGGCTGACGAGGCCATCCATATTGGTGCCGCGCCGGCTGCCGAGAGTTATCTGCGCGCCGAGGTCATTCTCGATGCGGCGCGACGTAGTAGCGCACAGGCCATCCATCCGGGTTACGGCTTCCTGTCCGAGAATGCGGGCTTCGCGCGTGCCTGTAATGCGGCGGGCATCGCCTTCATTGGACCGCCGGCCAGCGCCATCGATGCGATGGGCGACAAGAGTTCGGCCAAGGCGTTGATGCAGACCGCCAACGTGCCGCTGACGCCGGGCTATCACGGTGAGCGGCAGGAGCCCGAATTCCTGCGCGCGCAGGCCGATGCGATTGGTTATCCGGTGCTGATCAAGGCCAGCGCCGGCGGTGGCGGCAAGGGCATGCGCAAGGTCGAGGCCAGTGCCGACTTCGAGGCCGCGTTGGCCAGCTGCCAGCGCGAGGCGCAGGCCTCGTTCGGCAATGCGCATGTGCTGGTGGAGAAATACGTCGAGCGTCCGCGCCATATCGAGATCCAGGTGTTCGGCGACAGCCATGGCAACGTGGTCTATCTGTTCGAGCGTGACTGCTCGGTGCAACGCCGCCATCAGAAGGTGCTGGAAGAAGCACCCGCGCCCGGCATGACCGGCGAACGTCGCGCCGCGATGGGCAAGGCGGCTACCGATGCCGCACGCGCGGTCGGTTACGTCGGTGCGGGCACGGTGGAGTTCATCGCCGGGCCGGATGGCGATTTCTATTTCATGGAAATGAACACCCGCCTGCAGGTCGAGCACCCGGTCACCGAGTTGATCACCGGCACCGACCTGGTCGAATGGCAGCTGCGCGTGGCAGCAGGCCAGCCGTTGCCGAAGACGCAGGAACAACTGCATATCCACGGCCACGCCATCGAGGCACGGCTCTACGCCGAAGACGCCGACCGTGGCTTCCTGCCTTCCACCGGCACGCTGCGCCATCTGCGCCTGCCGCAGCCCTGCGCCAATGTGCGCGTGGATGCCGGCGTCGAGCAAGGCGATGCAATCACCCCGTACTACGATCCGATGATCGCCAAGCTGATCGTCTGGGATGTGGACCGTGCCAGCGCCCTGCAGCGCATGCAGCAGGCCCTGGCGCAGTGCCAGGTCGTCGGTGTGACCACCAATGCCGCCTTCCTGCGCCGGCTGGTGCTGACCGACTCGTTCCGCACTGCCAATCTCGATACCGCGCTGATCGAACGCGAGCGTGAGGCGCTGGATATCCACCATGTTGCTGCCAGTGACAATGACTGGGCGCTGGCGGCAGTGCTCGCTGTAGCCAACGATACGCCGCACGGCAACGATGCATCGCCGTGGGCAATCGCCGACAGCTGGCGCCTCACCGGCCCCGCAGCACGCCTGGTGACGTTGGAGCACCTGGAACAGCGTAAGCAGCTGCAGGTGCGCGACAGCGCCAACGGCTGGCAGGTCCAGATCGGCGATGCATCGATCGCTGTGACTGGAAAGACCAGCAGCGCTGGCTATGCCCTGCAACTTGGCGAACGCCTGCAGCGCGGCAACTCAATCCGTGAAGGCAATACGCTGTACCTCTTCGGCAACGAGCAACAGCAGCGCTTCAACATCCACGACCCGGTCGCCGAAGCTGACAACACCAACGACCACGGCGGCAGCCTGCTGGCACCCATGCCCGGCCGCGTCGTTACCCTGCTTGTGCAACCCGGCACCACCGTCAGCCGCGGCATGCCGCTGCTGGTGATGGAAGCGATGAAGATGGAACACACCCTGCAGGCGCCGACCGATGGCACCGTGCAAGGCTTCCGCGCCAAGGCCGGTGACCAGGTTGCCGATGGCGCGGTGCTGGTGGACTTCGAGGCCACTCCAGTCGCTTGAGCAGGCACTGGAGTCATCGCTGGCGATTTGCCTGCAGCGCCAGCGATGCCTCCTCAGGCATCGGCGACCGATGCCTGCCAGATCTGCTCGGCCGGATCGAGCTCCATCGTCACCATCTCCGCTGCCCGCCATCCGAATCCGCAAACGGCCAGTACACCTTCGGTCATCGGATCCAGACCGAGCACCTGTTCCAGCAATGCTTCATTGATCGCACAGGTGACATACGCGCCCAATCCCATCTCGGTCGCCGACATGTAGAGCGTCTGCGACAGATGTCCGGCTTCCAGCACGATGGCGCGGTACGCCTTGGCGTGGTGCCGGTACTTCCAGAAATTGCGTGTATAGCGCGGCGACAGGATCACCATCACGTGCGCGTCAGCGAACCAGTGCTGCTGCGCCACCGCGTCCAGCATGAGCTGGTCAATCGACACCGTCGCGGCAGGCAACGGCTCCAGCGCGTGCGCCAACGGGTGATAGTGGTACAGGCCATCGGCAACGCCTTCGACGTTGCGCACCAGCAGGTAGGCTTCCATCGGGTGTAGGCCGCCGCCGGAAGGACTGCTTTTCTTGAGAAAGACGGTGTCGTCCGTAACCCGCACCGAGGAGTGCGCGGCAAACACCCGCCCGAGCAATCCGGACAACAGTGCACCCGGCAATGGTCGGGCGGTATCGAAGTTGCGACAGGTCACGCGCTGCTCAAGCAGCCGGTCGAAATCGTTTCCCCGCTGCGTGGGCAGTGCAATCCGCTCACCGTCGGCGACGCGGCTGATGACTTCGGCAGGCGGCGCACCCAACTGCTGCCTGAGCTCTGCCGCGGTTGAGGTGCCGGTATCGGTCATCGCCTGCACCGCATCGGCCCCCATCCAGCGCGTGAATGCATGGAAGGTTGCCGCAAGTGGGTGCCAATGCGCCCCACGTAGCTGCTCATCCCGCTCGCGGAACGTCGCGTAGCGCGCATGTCGGCCGATCACCAGGCCCTTGCGCAGCAGCGAACGCAACGGCGCTGCAGCGTCTGTTCCGAGCGCTCCATTGTCTACCCAAGCCTCCGGACTTATCCGCCCCAGCAACATGCACTCAGCTTCGTCGACAGGCACCTCACTGCCGAGATGCGGTGCCATGGCAACCCAATGACAATTGCGGGTCAGACCATCCCCACCTGCCAACAGGCCGGCCAGATCGACCTCGACCTGCTCGCGCGGCTCCAGATGCAGGATCGAACAGCGTCTTACCTTCATGCTCACCCCTGAACGAACGTATAGTTGCAAAGGCCCCAACGGGGACCGACGTCACGGCCATCCGCGATGCCTGATGTCTGGTACAAATCGCGGATCTACAGCCAAGGATGCAATATGACGACGACGAAGCACAGCATGTCGACAGCGGAAATTGCGATTGAACCTGTCATTGCCGATCGCCTTCTTGACCTATTGAGTACGGACAACGACTTCCGTCGCGAATTCAAGAAGGATCCGGCGACCGCATTGCTGCGGATCGGCCATGTTCCGATGAAACAAGGCGCAGCCGTCGAACTGGCCGTTCTTCGCGCCAGCCTTTCGGTGGACCGCCTGGCTACAAAGGAGTGCATCGCCAGATCCCGCGAGGAGATCAGGAAAATGTTGACGCAGGGCTTGGCGATGATCCCCATTCAATTGAATGCTGCGGACAATCAATCCGGCCAGGGCCAGAGCATGCAGGCACTGCCTACGTTGAGGGCATACGCATCCTCGGCACATGCACGGCCGAGCTACAGCGCCACCCAGGCGTTCTGACCCGGACTGTCACTGGAAGTCCTGCTGCGGCGGGACTTCCAACCTCCCGGGCCACGTATCAGGTGGATCCAGCCGGGCATGCAGGGGCCTGCCATTTCACGGCCTGCATCTCGCACCGCGCAATCAACCACACCATCGGCGCTTCAGCCAACCACCGCCGGCCACACCACCCTGCCTGGGTCAAATTCGGTGATCGACATCTCATCGGTTCGATAGCCAAAGCCGCACACCGCGATAACACCTTTTTCCAGGGGATCCAGGCCAAACATGGCTTCGATCTGCGCTTCGTTGATTGCCGCAGTCACGAACGCTCCCATTCCCATATCGGTCGCTGACAGATAGAGCGTCTGTGAAAGGTGACCGCTATCAAGAATCAACGCCCTGTAGGCCTTGGCATGATTGCGGTACTTCCAGTAACTCCTGCGGTACGTCGCTGCCAGGGCCACCATGACGGGTGCATTGGCGAACCAATGCTGGCCGGCGACCATCTGCGCTGCCAGCTGGGCGAGCTGTTTCTGCTCCCCTTCCACCTGCTTCAACGCATGGCTCTCTGGCAGATAGCGATAGAGCCCCGGAACCAAGCCCTCCACGCGCTGGACCAGCAGATAGGTATCGGTTGCATGGAAGCCGCCACCAGAAGGACTGCTGCGCTTGAGGAACCTCAAGCCTTTGGCTGGTTCTTCGACGTGGGTTGCGGAAAAAACCCGCTCCATCATTCGCGCAAAGTCAGCAAGCTCCAGCGAGCGCCCCGAGAAGTTTCGACAGGTCACCCTTCGCCGTAGTAGCTCATCGAACGCATCTGGCTCGCATCGCGGCAAATAGGTGTCGGCAACGCTGTCAGGCTCGGGCACTGGAGCTTCCCGTGACCTCATCAACCCCGCGACTGTGTTGGTCCCGTTCCGCTCCATGTCGGCTGCGCTGTCTACATTCGACCAGCGGGCACTGGCCGCGCACGCCGCAGCCAGCGGCCACCACTCCGTAGCACGGAGCTTCTCGTCATTCCTGCGGATGTGCTCAAGGTCATCGATGTCGTCCGCCGCGATCACCAAGCCCATCTTGATCAAGGCGCAGATCTGCTCGTAAGAGCCCCCGCAATCCTCCCAATCCATCCAGCGGGAAGGGCTGATCGCCCCAAGCAGGGAGACCATCCATGCCTCTATTTCAGCCTTCCCAACCTCCAGGTGCGGAGCGATGGCCTGCCAGGTTCCATGCCGCACCAGGCCATCTCCACCGGAGAGGACTGCGCCCAAGCTGAAATGGACCGTCTCCCTTGGTTCGAGGAAAAGAATCGAACAACGACGAATTTTGGTAACTTTCATATTCAAATTGCCGACAACCTGCCGATACTGTGAGCAGCCTGGTCTTCCAGCCACTCACCTCCAGAACTCCAACATGACTTCCATCGAGCACTCCCCATTGTCAGCAGCGCAAGCGGATGCGCTGCTCGATTTACTCTCAACGGATGACAATTTCCGCTCACTGTTCAGCACGGACCCGCGTCAAGCACTCGCAGATATCGGGTACATCGTACCGGAGCATGATCAGCCGGCCTGCCTCAAAATCGAGTCACTGGCGAGCAAGGAGGAGTTCCAGCAGTCGAGAGGAGCCCTGAAACAGCACCTGACATCTGTCGAGGGACTGACTGTCGTCTTCTGCTATGAGGCAGGAAAAACCGGCTCGGCAACAGCCGACTAAGGCGCCCCCAAGGAACGATGCGCGGGTGCGGCCATGGCAGACACCATGGCCGCTGTTGTATCAGCAACATTCATGGGCTGCAGCAGCTGATTGACGTTGATCTCAACGTACGCCCTGCCCACATTGCTTGACAGCCAGCTGCGTTGCCGCTGCGCATCTTCAGCCTTGCCCAGCGCCGCGTACGCAGTTGCAAGCTCAACGCGGACCTGGATGGCCTCATGCCCATCCAGCAAAGGCAGCAAAAGATCCACTGCATCCTGCGGCTCACCATCGATACGTGCCTGCGTGGCTTGGACAAGCAGCCGCATCCAGTGCAAAGAGCGTTGCCCGTCCAGCTCCCTGAGTCGCGGCAATCCTGCCAAGGCAGTGGAGGAAAACTGTTTGAGACCAGATCGCTGTGCGATGTAGATGGCGACCATGCTTCTGAACAAAGCCTCCTGGCGCCCACGCACGTTTCCAGCACCCTTGGCGGTATCCAAAGATGCGTTGAAGACCTTTCGCAGCTCCCGCTCGGAGCTTCCTGCAGGATCAGCCAGCAAGCGAACGCTCTGTTCGACAAGCGAGAACTGGGCGATATGCGAATCTCCATATTGGACCGAGTACTCGCGTGTTCGCGCCGCCTCACCAAGCGCGTCCTTCTTTCGCCCCTGGCTCAACGCCAGGCTCATCCGATCCAATGACGAATACAGGCTGGATGGATTGCCGGGAACCGCATGCAGCCCATCAAGCAGACTACGCGCTTCATCTCCACGACCAAGCAGCGCAAGTGCATTGGCGCTATAGCGGATGGCTCGACCACCACTTTCGCGCTCTGCCTGACGAAACGTATCCAAGGCCTGCTGCGCATCGCCGTTGGCGAGCTGAATTCGCCCTATGTGATCCAATGGTACAGAGCGCAATGGATCCTGTGGGACAGCTGCCGCCTGAGCAAACGGCAATGCTTCATTGAACCTGTTATCCACGATGAGATGCCAGGATGCATTGGAGGCGCCTGCAAAGTAGTCGGGATACATGGTCGCCAGCAGTTTCCACTGTGGCAACGGAGACGCAGCCGAGCGCAGTTCATGCTCCCAGGCTTCGATGTAGAGCTGGTCCCGACGCGGAAGCCTGTCGCGATGCGCCAAGGCCCGTTCAAGCTCGGCGATCGCAGGCGCCTCATCAAGCCCAGACCAGTAGATCCGCGCCAAGCCCATATGTGCCAGCGCAAATTCTGGATCGATCTGCAACGCCTTCTTCAACAGGTCGGCAGCCAACTCGAAATCACGGTTCGACATCGCCTTGATTGCAAGTGAATATGCGCGCAGCGCTTCGATGTTGCCAGTCGTAACCTCAGGAAGTGGAGACGAGTCGCGTGCCAGCGAATCACTTGACTCGCCAAACCGGGTACGCAGCTTTCCACTTACTTCGTCGATGGACGAAAGCAGGGACTCCATTCCTGGGCCTTGGGCCGAGATCGAATCAAGCGTGCCGCCGTTCCGCGGATCGACAATCTCAACCGTGAAACGCACACGACGCCCCAATTCATCAACGCGTGCCAACAGAACCGCGCGCGCGCCATCCCTCATGGCGACTTCACCCGCCATCTTCCGGTTCATCGGCTCGTCCGGCCGATGATTCATCAGGCCGAGTGTCTTCCGTACTTTCAGATCGCTCAGCACATTGACGAATCGGGATTGCTCAAGGCTGATTCGAAATGCCTGCTCCACCGCGCCATCAAGAAGCTGTTCACTGGTGTGATTCTCGACCCCGCCGATGACAACCCAATCCCGCTCGGCAAAGGCGATCGCAGGTTCCGCACGTACCAGCACCCACACCACCGCGCCCATTGCCACAACCAGGGTCAATTCGGCGACCAGTGCAGCCGGTCGACGCCATAGCGGCAGACGGCGCCACGCCTTGTTAGAACGCGCAGGCATGCGCAATGGCGCAGTACCCGCCATACCAACTTCAAATACTTCCTGCGGCGTTGGCAGCCCCTTGAAGTACCAATGGCCATGCGACTTCCATTGCAAACCATGGCCTCGATCGCCGAGCTCACGCTGGTTGGTGCGCAACAGGCCTTCGGCGACTGCCGACAGCAGAATCTGGCCTGGCCGGGCCAGCTCCATCAAGCGTGCCGCGGTGGGTTTTGCCACGCCCTCCACTTCCAAAGGCTTGGCACCTGCAGCAACGGCCGCCTCATCGTTGCGCCAGAACAGAACATCCCCTACATGGACACCAACGCGTGCCTGCAAGGGAAGCTTTCTCTCCTTGCCGATGGCTACCAGTGCATCCAGATAATCCAATGCAAAGCCAAGGCCGTGCACAGGCACATCGAATAACAGCAGCATCCCATCTGAACGGTCAATCAGGCGCCCCTTCCAGCGCTGCAACAGCTGCAGTACGCGCGTGTCCAGGCTGCGGAACAACTCAGCAGCTGCTGCGTCGCCAATCCGCGCCGTCAGCGCCACCGAGTCACAGATATCCGTCAACACCAAGGTCTTGAGCTGGCGATCGGATGAGGAGGGGTCAGTCTCGCTGGACATGGTCTGCACCGAAAGATTCAAGGTCGACAGATTCTTCCTGGAACCACTGCGCACGATTGCCACCGGCGCGCTTTGCCATGTACAGCGCTTGATCCGCGCGCGAATAAGCGTCGTTCCAATGGTGATCTTGATCGATCAACACCATGCCGACGCTCAGCGAACAGGCACCAACCGCCGCACCGGGATAGGCAATCAGGTGACGCATGGCTTCGAGCACGAATTCGGCAGTGCGCGGAAGGCTCTCGGCGTCGGCCTTCATCAGCAATACGCAGAACTCGTCGCCACCAAGACGGCAGGCGATATCGTCCTTCCCGGTCACCGAGGCGAGAATGCGACCGAAGCATTGCAACGCGTGGTCACCGGCAAGATGCCCGTAAGAGTCGTTCAAACCCTTGAAGTCATCGCAGTCGAGCAGCAATAGCCCCTGCGGGCGATGACCGGAGCGGTGTGACTTCTGCAGATAGGCAGTCAGCGCACGGCGGTTGCTGAGCCCGGTCAGATCATCGCTGTAGACCAGCTCGCGGGTGTGGTGCAGCTCGTGGTTGGCGCTGTAGAGGTTGCCGAGCGCGGTTTCCAACTCGTGGTTGCGGCGGCTGAGTTGGGAGATCAGGCGCTGTTCGCTGGACACCACCCGCGACAGGGTGCGACGCAGGAAGAACACCACCATCGCCGGGTCCTGGTCGATCAGCCGATGGAAATTTTCGTGGGTGATCTCCAGCAACACGCTGTCGCAGTTGGCACGCGCATCACAGGAACGCGGGTGGCGTTCTATCAACAGGCCAAGCTCACCAAAGAAGTCGTTGCAGCCCATCGGCTTGGGTGCCAGCCCGGCACCGAAATCCAGGCTTACGGTGCCGCTGACAATGATGAACATCGAGCTGCCCAGGTCGCCACGGCGGAACAGCACCTGCTCGGCCTGCAAGTTGCGGCGAACACCAAACTCGGAGAACAGCGCGAACTCCACTGGGGACAACTGCGCACGCAGCACCGTCCCCCCCGCCGGCGTAGCGATGGAAAGCTCGGACTCCAGTGCTGAACCCCCTGTTGCCATGCCGCTCATTCCCTGCCCCATGGACTGCTCGCCCATCTCAGACGAGTAATCTCGCGAGCCTATCATCAAAATTATCGGTTTTGTGATCCGCCACACCGTTTAATACAGGGGCAAGCCCCAAAAAAAAGAAGGGGCTCGTAAGAGCCCCTTGGAAACGACCTGGCCAGTGCCCTCAGGCAGCGACTTCAGTCTGGAACTGCTCTTCCTCGGTGGAGCCGGTCAGCGCGGTCACACTGGAGGCGCCGCCCTGGATCACCGTGGTCACATCATCGAAGTAACCGGCGCCCACTTCCTGTTGGTGCGAGACGAAGGTGTAACCCTTTTCACGGGCAGCGAATTCCGGCTCCTGCACCTGCTCCACGTAGTGGCGCATACCTTCGCCACGGGCGTAGTCGTGGGCAAATTTGAAGGTGTTGAACCAGTTGATGTGGATGCCGGCCAGGGTGATGAACTGGTACTTGTAGCCCAGCGCGGCCAGCTCGTCCTGGAACCTGGCGATGGTCTTGTCGTCCAGGTTCTTCTTCCAGTTGAACGAGGGCGAGCAGTTGTAGGACAGCAGCTTGCCGGGGCTGGCAGCATGCACGGCCTGGGCGAACTCGCGGGCGAAGCCCAGGTCCGGGGTGCCGGTCTCGCACCACACCAGGTCGGCGTGCGGGGCGTAGGCGACGCCGCGGCTGATCGCCTGCTCCAGGCCGTTCTTCACCCGGTAGAAGCCCTCGGCGGTGCGCTGGCCGGTGACGAACGGCGCGTCATTGGGGTCGAAGTCGCTGGTCAGCAGGTTGGCGGCTTCGGCATCGGTGCGGGCCAGCACGATGGTCGGCACACCCAGCACGTCCGCCGCCAGGCGCGCGGCGGACAACTTCTGGATCGCCTCCTGGGTCGGCACCAACACCTTGCCGCCCATGTGGCCGCACTTTTTCACCGCCGCCAGCTGGTCCTCGAAATGCACCGCGGCGGCGCCGGCGACGATCATGTTCTTCATCAACTCGTAGGCGTTCAACACGCCGCCGAAGCCGGCCTCGCCATCGGCGACGATGGGCAGGAAGAAGTCGATCGCATCCTCGGCCTTGACCTTGCCGTCGATGATGTTCTTCCACTGGATTTCGTCGGCGCGCTGGAAGGTGTTGTTGATGCGGCGGACCATGGTCGGCACCGAGTCGTAGGCATACAGCGACTGGTCCGGGTACATGGTTTCGGAGGTATTGCCGTCGGCGGCCACCTGCCAGCCGGACAGGTACACCGCTTCCAAGCCGGCCTTGGCCTGCTGCATCGCCTGGCCGGCGCTGATCGCACCAAAGGCGTTGACGTAGCCCTTCTTCGAACCGCCATTGACCAGTTCCCACAGGCGCTCGGCACCGCGCTTGGCCAGGGTGTACTCCGGCTGCACGCTGCCACGCAGGCGCACCACGTCGGCGGCGCTGTAAGTGCGCTTCAAACCCTTCCAACGCGGGTTGGTATCCCAGTCCTGCTGCAGGGCGGCGATCTGTTGCTGGTAGCTGCTCATCGTGTCGTCCTCAAAAAAGTCGTGCTTGCGTAAGGGGAAGGGTCAATCGATCTGCCGGTAGGCAGGCAGGGTCAGGAAGTCGGCCAGCTCGTCGGCGCGGCTGAGTTGGTCGAGCAGGCCGATGGCCTGGGTGATGCGGCTGCCACCGGGCAGTGCGGAGGTGTCGCCCAGGCGCGCCGGCAAGGCGCGCAGGGTGCTGGCCAGCAGTGCGAAATCGATCGCGGTGCCGTCGTCCAGGTGCTGGTTTCCCGCATGCAGCCACTGCCAGATCTGGCTGCGGCTGATCTCGGCGGTAGCTGCGTCTTCCATCAGGTTGTGGATGGGCACGCAGCCGTTGCCGTCCAGCCAGGCGGCCAGGTAACGCACGCAGACTTCGACATTGCTCTCGAAGCCGGCGCGGGTAACCGTGCCGCTGCACGGCGCGATCAGTTCATCGCGGTTGGCCTGCACATCACGGCGCAGCACGTGGTGCTGGTTGGGGCCGGACATGTGCTCGTCGAAGATGGCGCGCGCCACCGGGATCAGCGCCGGGTGCGCCACCCAGGTGCCATCGTGGCCGGCGGTGACTTCGCGCAGCTTGTCGGCGCGCACCCGCGCCATCGCCTGCTCGTTGGCGGCGGCATCGTGGTTGATCGGAATCTGCGCGGCCATGCCGCCCATCGCATGCGCGCCACGGCGGTGGCAGGTCTTGATCAGCAGTTCCGAATACGCCTTCAGGAACGGCTGGGTCATCGTCACCTGGCCGCGTTCCGGTAGCACCTTGTCGCCGTGGCGGCGGAAGGTCTTCAGGTAGGAAAAGATGTAGTCCCAGCGGCCGCAGTTCAGGCCGACGATGCGATCACGCAGCACGTACAGGATCTCGTCCATCTCGAACACCGCCGGCAGCGTCTCGATCAGCACGGTGACCTTGATCTGACCATGCGGCAGGCACAGCATCCCTTCGATATGCGACAGCGCGGTCTCCCACAGCGCCGCCTCTTCCATCGACTGCAGCTTGGGCAGGTAGAAGTAGGGGCCGCGGTCCTTGTCCATCAGGGTCTGCGCGTTGTGGAAGGCGAACAGGGCCGCATCGAACAGGCCGCCGGCAATCGGCTGGCCGTCGATCAGCACGTGCTTCTCGTCCAGGTGCCAGCCGCGCGGGCGCACGATCAGCACCGCCTGCTCTTCGAACGGGCGCAGCGTGTAGTGCTTGCCCGGGCCCTTGGCGGTGGCCGGCGCGGCCATGAACACCTTGGCGCCGGAGTTCAGCGCGTTGATGACCATCTTCGGATCGGTCGGGCCGGTGATCTCGACGCGGCGGTCCTGCAGCGCGGCCGGGATCGGCGCCACGCTCCAGTCCTCCTCGCGGATGGCACGGGTGTCGGCGCGGAAATCCGGCAGGCCGCCCTGGTCGAAGAAGGCCTGGCGCTCGCGGCGGGCCACCAGCCGCGCCTGCCGGCCCGGCTCGACCGCACGGTGCAGCGATACGAGCAGGCCCAGCACGCCGGCCGGCAGCAGCGCGGACTGGCCGGCCAGCTGGGTGGTCAGGGTGATGCCCGGGGTCGGGCGGGGGGCGGACTGCTGGGCAACGACTGCGTGGGCGACGGCGGACATCGGAGGTTCCTGCGTATGTCGGGGACTCCAACGTGCCGCCGCAGGGAGGTATTTAACAAAACAGTTTTTGCAATGTTATCCATAAGTTGTGCTAATACTTACCTCAACATGCCCACCAAGACGCCCGTAACTCCGCGTTTTTCCTACAAGTCTGATCGGCTCAAGCCGCTGCGGGCGTTCCTGCAGACGGTGCGCCTGGGCTCGGTTTCACGTGCCTCGGAAGCGCTTTTTGTCAGCCAACCGGCGGTAAGCCTGCAGCTGCAGGCGCTGGAACGGGAGTTGGGAGTCGTGCTTTTCGAGCGCAGCGGGCGCCGGCTGGTGCCTACCCGCGAGGGCCAGCTGCTGTACGACATGGCGCAGCCGCTGGTGGAAAGCCTGGACGGGCTGCTGCCGCGTTTCCGCGAGAAGGTCAGCGGGTTGGATGCGGGCGAGCTGAATATCGCCGCAAATTCGTCGACCATCCTGTATCTCCTGCCGAAAATCGTCGAAAACTTTCGCCAGCAGCACCCGGATGTGCGCCTGACCCTGCACAACGCGATCAGTGCCGACGGCACCGACCTGCTGCGCAGCGACGCCGCCGACCTGGCCATCGGCTCGATGATGGATGTGCCGGCCGACCTCAGCTACGCCCCGGTCTACCGTTTCGAGCAGGTGCTGATCACCCCGCCCGACCACCCGCTGGCCAAGAAAAAGAACCTGACGCTGGAAGACCTGTCGCCGTGGCCGCTGATCCTGCCGCCGCGCCGGCAGATCACCTGGCGACTGGTCGACCTGGTGTTCATGGGCATCAGCATCGTCACTGCCCTGTGCCTGAACGACAGCGACCGCGACAAGCTGGCGACGCGGGCGATGAGCGATTACTTCCCCTCGCGCAGCTACGGCGTGGTGGTGCGGCGAGGCAAGGTGTTGTCGCCGCAGGCCAGGGCGTTTGTGGAGTTGATCCAGCCGGATCTGTTTGCACCGCGGCAGTACGACGATACGGGACATTCGGAGCGATAGGTTTTTTTGTTTTTTGCTTTTTGCTTTTTGCTTTTGGCTTTGATGCCGTCATTCCCGCGCAGGCGGGGCTTTCAACCAACGTATGTTGGGTCATCGCTCTTGCCTCTGCCCTTGCCCTGGTCTCACACACCCAGCAAAGAGCGATTCCCGCCTGCGCGGGAATGACGGGCGCGTAGTTGGTCGGTAAAGGCCTCACAGCCTAGACTCATGGCATGTCCCTGGAACTCCGCCACCTGCGCTATTTCCTGGCCGTCGCCGATACCCTGCACTTCGGTCGCGCCGCTGAGCGCCTTGGCATGTCGCAGCCGCCGCTCAGCCAACAGATCCGGCAACTGGAAACCCTGCTCGACGCACAGCTGTTCGTGCGCAGCCATCGCCGCGTGCAGCTCACACCAGCAGGCGACGTACTGCTGGAACAAGCCCGCGACATCCTGCAGCGCATGGACAAGGCGGTCGACAGTGTGCAGCGCGCGCAACGCGGCGAAAGCGGCGAGCTGCGCATCGGCCTGACCCGCGCGACACCGCTGTCACCGCAGATCCCGCGCGCGATCTACGCTTACCGGCAGCAGCACCCACAGGTGCAGATGCAGCTGCGAGAAATGAACAGCCTGCGCCAGATCGATGCCCTGCTTGCCGACGAATTGGACGTGGGCATCATCCGCAAGCGCGTGCTACCGGACGAACTGGTTGCACAGCACCTGTTCGACGATCCCTTGGCACTGGTCGTGCATGCAAGCCACCCGGTGCTGCGCGGCAAGGACCCGGCAACGGTACGTTTATCGTTGAAGCAATTCGCACTCGAACCGTTTGTCGGCTTCTCACGCGATTCGGGTGCAGGCATCCACGACCAAGTGATCACTCTGTGCCGCAATGCCGGCTTCAGCCCGCGCATCGTGCAGGAAGCCGGTGAGTCATCAACCTTGATCAGTCTGGTCGCTGCCGGGCTTGGTGTATGCGTACTGCCCTCCTCCTGCGGCCACATCCAGGTGGAGGGCGCGTGCTTCGTGGAACTGGCTGATCGTGGTGCGGCGTCCGAGATCCAGTTGGCATGGCGGCGTGAAGCGGTGACGCCGTTGTTGCGGCAGTTCATTGCCTTGTTGAAGCGGGAAGTGGCGGGTTGAAGGGGAGAGTAGCAGCGGGAGCAAGGGCAAAAGCAAAAGCACCCCTCCCCAACCCTCCCCTGCGCTCCTCGCAAGGGAGGGGGCGAAGCTCAGCCCCCTCCCTTTGCCGCAGGCAAGGGGAGGGTTGGGGAGGGGTGCTTCTGGCTTCTGGCTTCTGGCTCTCAGCTCTTCGCCTCAACCAACACCAGACCCGCCCCCTGCTCCAGCCGACGCCACAACCGCCACGCTGCACCAACACCTGCCAACGTTAACACCAGACTGAAGCCACAGACGCCGGCCCAACCCCAGTGCGTATAGAACACACCACCCACGGCACCCAAAACGCTTGAGCCCAGGTAGTACGAAAACAGATACAAGGCCGACGCTTCAGCACGCAGTGCACCTGCGCGCACACCCACCCAGCTGCTGGCCACCGAATGGCCGCCAAAGAACCCGAACGTCGCCAGCGCGATACCCATGGCCATCGCAGGCAACCACGGCATCGCCAGCA
>QFOV01000086.1 GCA_003248565.1 Stenotrophomonas sp. | reverse complement strand
CTTTGCCGCGGAGACCAGCTCGGCCACCATCCTGACCCTGGCTGCGCACTTCGGCATGCCGGTCTCGACCACCCACAGCATCTCCACCGCGATCATGGGTGTTGGCTTCGCCAAGAACCCGCGTTCGCTGCGCCTGGGTGTGATCGAACGCATCCTGTGGGCGTGGATCCTGACGATCCCGGCGGCAGGTGGTTGTGCTTACCTGATCCTGCGTCTGTTCGAAATGGTGGGTTGGAACTGAGTCAGTCGGTTCGCAGTCTGCAAAAAAACCCGCCAGCGATGGCGGGTTTTTTGTTGGGTGGAGCGGGGTGTTGTTGTGTTGTTTGTAGGAGCGGCGTGAGCCGCGAAGTTCGCACATCATCAGGTGGCAAAAGGCCCCTGTCTTGTCGGCAATGCCAGCTTCGCGGCTTATGCCGCTCCCACAAAAGAGAAAATCGCGGCGCGCGGCCAACAAAAAGCCCGCCGGTAAGGACGGGCTTTCGGTGCAGCGAGATTGCCTGGATCAGGCTTCCAGCGAGGCCAGGTCGCCCTTGCTCTCCAGCCAGCCCTTGCGGTCCGGGGCGCGCTTCTTGGCCAGCAGCATGTCCATCAAGGCCGAGGTCTGCTCGCTGTCGTCCACGGTCAGCTGCACCAGGCGGCGCGTATCCGGATGGATGGTGGATTCGCGCAGCTGCGAGGGATTCATCTCGCCCAGGCCCTTGAAGCGGGTGACGCTGACCTGGCCGCGGATCTTCTCGCGCTCGATCTTGTCCAGCAGCGAGCGCTTCTCTTCCTCGTCCAGCGCGTAGAACACCTGCTTGCCCACATCGACGCGGAACAGCGGCGGCATTGCCACGAACACGTGGCCAGCGTCCACCAGTGACGGGAAGTGACGCAGGAACAGGGCGGTCAGCAAGGTAGCGATGTGCAGGCCGTCGGAGTCGGCATCGGCCAGGATCACGATCTTGCCGTAACGCAGGCCGGACAGGTCGTCCTTGCCGGGGTCGCAGCCGATGGCGATGGCCAGGTTATGCACTTCTTCCGAGGCCAGCACGCTGCCCGAGGCGACTTCCCAGGTATTCAGGATCTTGCCGCGTAGCGGCAGGATGGCCTGGAAATCCTTGTCGCGGGCCTGCTTGGCGCTGCCGCCTGCCGAGTCACCTTCCACCAGGAACAACTCGGTGCGCGACAGGTCCTGGCTGATGCAGTCGGCCAGCTTGCCGGGCAGGGCCGGGCCCTGGGTGACCTTCTTGCGGGTGACCAGCTTCTCGGTCTTCAGGCGCGCGCTGGCACGCTCGATGGCGATCTGCGCGATCTTCTCGCCCAGTTCCACGTTCTGGTTCAGCAGCAGGCTGAAGGCGTCGTGGGCAGCACCTTCGACGAAGCCGGCAGCCTGGCGCGAGGACAGGCGTTCCTTGGTCTGGCCGCTGAACTGCGGATCGGTCATCTTCAGTGACAGCACGAAGGAGACGCGGTCCCAGACATCTTCCGGGGCCAGCTTGACGCCGCGCGGCAGCAGGTTGCGGAAGTCGCAGAACTCGCGCAGCGCCTCGGTCAGGCCGGTGCGCAGACCATTGGCGTGGGTGCCGTGCTGGGCGGTCGGGATCAGGTTGACGTAGCTTTCCTGCACCAGCTCGCCTTCCGGCAGCCAGGCCACGGCCCAGTCAACGATCTCGGTTTCCTTCTTCAGCGAGCCGGCAAACAGGTCGACCGGCAGCATTTCACGCTCGCCCAGCTCGGCCTTCAGGTAGTCGCGCAGGCCGTCTTCGTAATACCAGGTGTCGACTTCGCCGGTGGCTTCGTCGGTCAGCTTCACGGTCAGGCCCGGGCACAGCACGGCCTTGGCACGCAGCAGGTGGCGCAGTGCGCGCACATTGAACTTGGGCGTGTCGAAGTACTTGGGGTCGGCCCAGAAGCGCACGCGGGTACCGGTGTTCTTCTTGCCGACGCTGCCGACCACTTCCAGCGGACTGGCGCGGTCGCCATCGCGGAAGGTGATGCGGTGCTCGCTGCCGTCACGGCGGATATGGATCTCCACCAGCGTGGACAGGGCGTTGACCACCGATACGCCGACGCCGTGCAGACCGCCGGAGAACGTGTAGTTGCGGTTGTTGAACTTGCCGCCGGCGTGCAGCCTGGTCAGGATCAGTTCGACGCCCGGGATTTTCTCTTCCGGGTGGATGTCCACCGGCATGCCGCGGCCGTCATCGCTGACCTCGCAGCTGCCATCCTTGAACAGGGTGACTTCCACGGTCTTGGCGTGGCCGGCCAAGGCCTCGTCGACCGAGTTGTCGATCACTTCCTGCGCCAGATGGTTCGGGCGGGCAGTGTCGGTATACATGCCAGGACGGCGTTTGACCGGGTCCAGGCCAGAGAGGACTTCGATGTCAGCGGCGTTGTAACGGGCGTTCATGGATCTCGGTAGGGCGCAAATCGACGTGGGAGTGTGCGGTCTGGCGGCGATTTTTGCACGCAGGGCATTCAGGGCCGGGGCAGCTGCGACGAGGTATCCTGTATCCGGTTCCAAAAAGGCCCGCCATTCCAGGCGGGGCAAGCCGAGGAGGTTTTGGATGAAAACATCAAAATTGCTGGCCCTGGGTGTTGTTGTCGCTGCCGTTGCCGCCGTTCCCTTCGTGATGGCGCAGAGTGCTGACAAGGCCAAGGCTGCCGAGGCCGCGCAGGCTGCCCCGGTCGACAAGGCGCAGAGCGAGGCCGAGCAGAAGGCCAAGCGCCGCGCTGCCGCCGCTGCCCAGGACAAGGCCAAGGCTGACCAGCCGGCGCCGCGTGAAGAAGAGGAAGAGGAAGCCCGTCGCCGTCGCTGACGCGGCTTCCCCGAGTTTCAAGGACGCCCCGGCGCAGGTCGGGGCGTCTTTTTTTTAATCCGCCGCATCCAGTGCTTGGGTGTTTTGGCGACAACCTTTAAACTAGGGCTTTCCGGGAGGCAGTGAGCCGTGACCCCCCTTATTTTTGTTACCGGTGGTGTGGTGTCCTCGCTAGGCAAGGGCATCGCAGCCGCGTCCCTGGCCTCGATTCTCGAGGCGCGTGGCCTGAAGGTCACCATGATGAAGCTGGATCCGTACATCAACGTCGATCCAGGCACGATGAGCCCCTTCCAGCATGGCGAGGTCTACGTCACCGACGACGGTGCCGAGACCGACCTCGATCTGGGCCATTACGAGCGTTTCGTCCATAACCGCCTGAGTCGCAAGAACTCGGTGACCACCGGGCGTATCTACGAGAACGTGATCCGCAAGGAGCGCCGTGGTGATTACCTGGGCGCGACCGTGCAGGTCATTCCGCACATCACCGATGAAATCCGCCGCTGCATCGACGAGGCCACTGCTGGCTTCGACGTGGCGCTGGTGGAGATCGGCGGCACCGTTGGCGACATCGAGTCGCTGCCGTTCCTGGAGGCGATCCGCCAGGTGCGCACCGAGCGTGGCCCGGAGAAGGCGCTGTTCATGCATCTCACCCTGGTGCCGTACATCGGTGCCGCCGGCGAGCTGAAGACCAAGCCGACCCAGCACTCGGTCAAGGAACTGCGCTCGATCGGCATCCAGCCGGACGTGTTGCTGTGCCGTTCCGAGCATGCAATCCCGGACTCGGAGCGCCGCAAGATTTCGCTGTTCACCAATGTTTCCGAGCGCGCCGTGATCAGCGTGCCGGACGTGGAGGTCCTGTATCGCGTGCCGATGGGCCTGCATGCGCAGGGTCTGGACGAGATCGTGGTCAACCAGCTCAAGCTGGGTGACAAGGCTGGTCCGGCCGACCTGTCCGAGTGGGAGTCGGTGCTGGATGCGGCGCTGCATCCGCTGGACGACGTCACCATCGCCGTGGTCGGCAAGTACGTCGACCATCAGGATGCGTACAAGTCGGTGGGCGAGGCGCTCAAGCACGGCGGCCTGCGCCAGCGCACCAAGGTCAACCTGAAGTGGCTGGAAGCGCAGGAACTGGAGGAATCCGGTCTGTCCGCGCTGGACGGCGTCGACGGTATCCTGGTGCCGGGCGGCTTCGGTGACCGTGGTTTCGAGGGCAAGGTGCTGACCTCGCAGTACGCCCGTGAGCACAAGGTGCCGTATTTCGGCATCTGCTATGGCATGCAGGCGGCAGTGGTGGACTACGCCCGCCATGTGGCTGGCCTGGAGGGCGCCAACAGCACCGAGAACGACCGCCAGTCGCCGAATCCGGTGATCGGCCTGATCACCGAATGGCGTACCGCCACCGGTGAAGTCGAGAAGCGCGACGAGAAGTCCGATCTGGGCGGCACCATGCGCCTGGGCCTGCAGGAGCAGCGCCTGAAGCCGGGCACCCTTGCCCGCGAACTGTACGGCAAGGACGTGGTGGCCGAGCGTCACCGTCACCGTTACGAGTTCAACAACCGCTACCGCACCCAGTTGGAAGATGCCGGTCTGGTGATCGCCGGCAAGTCCATGGATGACACGCTGGTGGAAGTGGTCGAGCTGCCGCGTGACCAGCACCCGTGGTTCCTGGCCTGCCAGGCACACCCGGAGTTCCTGTCCACCCCGCGTGGCGGCCACCCGTTGTTCATCGGTTTCATCCGCGCCGCGCGCGAGAAGAAGGCCGGCGGCAAGCTGTTGCAGGAAGCCCGCGCCTGAAAGGGTAGTGCCGAGCCATGCTCGGCAGGGGGCGTTACCCGTGGCGTGTGAATGAAGGCGAGCTTTGCTCTCCTTACCCTCATCCGCCCTTCGGGCACCTTCTCCCACGGGGAGAAGGGCAAGGTGCTACCCAAACAAGGCCCGCCCAGTGCGGGCCTTGTGCGTTTCAGCGGCCGGCGCCGCTTTCAGGCGAAAGCAACGGCCGCGCCAGCCTGCGCTTCGTTTAAACTCCCGGCTGGTATTTGTGTTTCCCGTCGATAACAGACTCTCCTGAACGAGCCTAGCCCCCAGACATGACCAACATCGCCAAGATCCACGCCCGTGAAATCCTCGACAGCCGTGGCAACCCCACGCTGGAAGCCGAAGTCACCCTGGCCGACGGCTCGTTCGGCCGCGCCGCCGTCCCGTCCGGCGCTTCGACCGGCACCAAGGAGGCCGTGGAGCTGCGCGATGGCGACAAGACCCGTTACCTGGGCAAGGGCGTGCGCAATGCCGTGGGCAACATCAATGGTGCGATCGCCACCGCACTGGCCGGCTTCAATGCCGAAGACCAGGAAGGCCTGGATCGCCGCCTGATCGATCTGGACGGCACCGAGAACAAGGGACGCCTGGGCGCCAATGCGCTGCTCGGTGTTTCCATGGCCGCCGCTCACGCCGTCGCCGCTTCCAAGAAGCAGGCGCTGTGGCAGTACCTGGCCGCCAAGACCGGCGCCATCCCGTCGCTGCCGGTGCCGATGATGAACATCATCAACGGTGGCGCACATGCCGATAACAACGTCGACTTCCAGGAGTTCATGGTGTTGCCGGTCGGCTTCAGCTCGTTCAGCGAGTCGCTGCGCGCCGGCACCGAAATCTTCCACGCGCTGAAGTCGGTGCTGAAGGGCCACGGCCTGAGCACGGCGGTGGGCGATGAAGGCGGCTTCGCGCCGGACTTCCGCAGCAACGTCGAGGCGCTGGACACCATTCTGGAAGCCATCGGCAAGGCCGGTTACACCGCCGGCGAAGACATCCTGCTGGGCCTGGACGTCGCCTCCAGCGAGTTCTACGAGAACGGCAAGTACAACCTGGTCGGCGAGAACAAGCGCCTGACCTCTGAGCAGTTCGTCGACTTCCTGGCCGACTGGAGCGCGCAGTACCCGATCATCAGCATCGAGGACGGCCTGGCCGAGAACGATTGGGCCGGTTGGAAGCTGCTGACCCAGCGCGTTGGCAACAAGGTGCAGCTGGTCGGCGACGATCTGTTCGTCACCAACCCGAAGATCTTCGCCGAAGGCATCGAGTCGGGCACCGCCAATGCCATCCTGATCAAGGTCAACCAGATCGGCACCCTGACCGAGACCCTGGAAGCCATCGCCATGGCCGACAAGGCCGGTTATGCGGCCATCGTCTCGCACCGCTCTGGCGAAACCGAAGACACCACCATCGCCGACATCGCCGTGGCCACCACTGCCACCCAGATCAAGACCGGCTCGCTGTGCCGCAGCGATCGCGTGGCCAAGTACAACCAGCTGCTGCGCATCGAGGAAGCCCTCGGCAGCGCCGCGCGCTATGCCGGCCGTGACGCGTTTGTCTCGCTCAAGCGCTGATCGTCATGCGTAATTGGCGCTGGCTGCTGCTGGTGCTGGCGGTGCTGCTGGGATTGCTGCAGTACCGCTTCTGGTTTGGCCAAGGCAACTCGGGCGAAGTGATGATGCTCGAGGCGCAGGTGGCCAACCAGAAGCGTGACAACGACGGTCTGCAGCAGCGCAATGATTCCCTGGCGGCGGAAGTCCAGGACCTCAAGGATGGCGAGGCTGCCATCGAGGAGCGTGCGCGCAGCGAACTGGGCATGATCAAGCCGGGTGAGAAGTTCTACCGGGTCGTCGAGGACGCCCCGGTGGCTGCGCCCGTGGTGCCTGCGCCTGCCGCGGCGACGGAACCGTCGGCCGGGCAGGGCAACCAGCAGTCGCCATCGGAGAACATCCCGTGATCGTGCAGACCTGGGCGGTGGTTCCAGCGGCTGGGCGCGGCGCGCGTTTTGGTGGTCCGGTGCCCAAGCAGTACCTGTTGGCCGACGGTGAGCCGCTGCTCGCGCACACCCTGCAGTCCCTGCTTGCCCATCCCGGCGTGGCCGGGGTGATGGTAGCCATTGCCGAGAACGATGCTGATTGGCCGGGTTGGACTTCGTTTGCCGACAAGCCGGTGCTGACCTGCGTGGGAGGAGAGACCCGCGCGGCGTCGGTATTGGCAGGCCTGCAGGCGCTGCCGGAGAGCGTGCGTGCCGATGACTTCGTGCTGGTCCACGACGCCGCGCGGCCAAATCTGGCGGCGACCGATCTGAGCCGTTTGCTGGAAGTGGGGCGTGCCGATCCGGTCGGTGGCATTCTCGCCGCGCCGGTGCGCGACACGCTCAAGCGTGCTGGTGATGATGGTGGCATTGACGGCACGGAGCCGCGTGAGCGCCTGTGGCGCGCGCTGACCCCGCAGATGTTCCGCCGGCATCAACTCACCCGCGCGCTGCTCGATGCCGCTGCAGCAGGTGTCGACGTCACCGATGAGGCGATGGCGATGGAGCGCCAAGGCGTGCGCCCGTTGCTGGTCGAGGGCGCGGAAAGCAATTTCAAGGTCACCACGCCGGCCGATCTGGCCCGTTTCGAATTCGAGCTGTCGCGGCGCGGCAGCTGATCCCTTGCCGGCGCGTTGGCGCCGGCTCTGCCAAGAAGTACTGCCATGAACTCTTCTGTTTCCTTCCCTCCCATCCGTATCGGCCAAGGCTATGACGTGCATGCCTTTGGTGAGGGCGACCACATCATGCTGGCCGGCGTGCGCGTGCCGCACAGCCGCGGCGTGCTCGCGCACAGTGATGGCGATGTCGCCCTGCATGCGCTGTGTGACGCAATGCTCGGCGCGCTGGCGCTGGGAGACATTGGCGTGCATTTCCCGCCGTCCGACGATCGCTGGAAAGGTGCGGACAGCAGCCGCTTCGTCAGTCATTGCAATGAACTGCTGCGCGAGCGTGGCTGGCAGGTCGGCAATGTCGACATCACCGTGATCTGCGAGCGGCCCAAGGTGGGCCCGCATGCACTGGCGATGCGCGAGGCGGTTACGCAGCTGTTGGCGATCGATCTGGATCGGGTCAGCATCAAGGCCACCACCAGTGAGAAACTGGGCTTCACCGGCCGCGAAGAAGGTATCGCCGCGCAGGCCGTGGCCTTGCTGGTGGCTGCGTGATCGCGCTGCCGCTGGCCTTTGGTGAGCCGGTACTGACTGCGGCGATTCGCAGCGTGCCCGAGGACTTCCAGGTCGATGAAATCCCTGCGTTCGAGGCGACGGGTGAGGGTGAGCACCTGCTGCTGGACATCCGCAAGCGCGGCGCCAATACCGTGGCGATTGCCAAGCGGTTGGCGCAGTGGGCGGGCGTGCCGGAAATGGGCGTCAGCTATGCCGGGCAGAAAGATCGGCATGCGGTGACCACGCAGCGCTTCAGTGTGCACCTGCCCAAGCGCGTGGCGCCGGATCTGGCGCTGCTGGAGTCGGACGAGCTGCATGTGCTGGCGTCGACCTGGCACAACCGCAAGCTGCAGCGTGGCGCATTGGCGGGCAACCGCTTCAAGCTGGTGCTGCGTGGTGTGCAAGGTGACAAGGCGGCCATCGAGGAACGCCTGCAGATTGTCGCTGCACGCGGCCTGCCAAACTGGTTTGGCGAACAGCGCTTTGGCCGCGATGGCGGCAATGTGCCGGCGGCGCTGCAGATGTTTGCTGGCCGCCGGGTGCGCAAGGACCAGCGTTCGATGCTGCTGTCCGCCGCGCGCTCTGCATTGTTCAACCGCGTGCTGGCCGCACGCGTGGAACAGGGCAACTGGGACACGGCGCTGGAAGGCGAGGTGTGGATGCTGGACGGCAGCCGTTCGGTGTTTGGCCCGGAGCCGATGAGCGAGGTGCTGGCCGAGCGCCTGGCGCGTTTCGATATCCACCCCAGCGCGCCGTTGTGGGGCGTTGGTGAGCTGCGCGCGACCGATGCCGCACGGGCATTGGAAGATCAGGCCTTGGGTGATGAGCAGGCCTTCGCACTGCGGGCCGGGCTGGAGCAGGCCGGGCTCAAGCAGGAGCGCCGTTCGTTGCGCCTCAAGCCCATGTTGATGCAGCACCAGTGGTTGGCCGATGACGTGCTGGAAGTGTCGTTCGCATTGCCGCCGGGCTGCTACGCCACCGCGGTGCTGCATGAACTGGGTGAAGTGACCGACGCCAGTCGCAATGAGATCGCGGGCGCTCCGGCAGCTGAAGCCGAAGCATCAAGCGAAGAGAGCGCCGCTGACTGAGTACCGCTGCTCAGATCGTAGCCCGGGTAAGCGCAGCGCACCCGGGAAGCAGGACCCAGTGGTACTTCAATATGCGTCATGCGTCGCGAACAGCCCCGGGTGCGCTGCGCTCACCCGGGCTACAGAAACTGCGGTGCCGCGCCGTCCATGCGAATCGACTGGCCGAGCGGATCGCTCAGCGATTGGCCAGCAATACCAGAACCGCACCCGTGCCGCCCTGGGTCGGCGGCGCGGAATGGAACGCCAGCACATCATTGCGCTGGCGCAGCATGCGGTCGACCAGGTTCTTCAGCACCGGCGCACCGCCATCCGACTGCAGGCCCTTGCCGTGGATGATGCGCACGCAGCCGTGTTCATGCGCGCGTGCTTCCAACAGGAACTGGCGCAGCAGGTTCTCGGCCTGGGCGGCGGTGGCGCCATGCAGGTCCAGTTCGTCCTGTACTGAATACTGGCCACGCTTGAGGCGCTGGAACATCTGAGGCGGCAGGTTGTCGCGCCGGTAACTGGCGTTGTCGCCGGCTTCCAGTGGCTTGCTGGAACGCAGCAGGCGCGCAAATTCGCCCAGGGCCTGGGATTCATCCTGTTCTGCCATGCGTGCGCGCGGCTTGGGCCGTGGCTTGCCGGTGGCCGGTGCCTCCACCGGGCGCATCGGCGTCACTTCGCCAATGGCCGAGCGGAACAGGGCGGCGTCATCTTCTTCATCTGGGTACGACATTCCTACAGCGTAACGTGCGCACGATCGCAGGCAAGCCCCGGGTGGGTGGAAAGTGCCGCGGTGCATTCCGGTATCATGGTCGCTCAGGTCGGTCCGTCACGGTGATGTACTTACCGGAGGTTCCGGCGATTGCGGCGCTGAGTGGGAGCGTCGCGTGTTGATCCAGTAACCCAGGCCTTTAATGCGCGTACTTGTATCAAATGACGATGGTGTGGACGCCCCCGGCATCAAGATGTTGGCCGAGGAGCTTCGCAACGCCGGACACGAAGTCACCGTGGTGGCACCGGACCGTGATCGCTCCGGTGCATCCAACTCACTCACGCTGGATCAACCGGTGCGTCTGCGCCGCATTGACCACTACACCTGCGCGGTGGCGGGTACGCCGACCGACTGCGTGCATCTGGCGCTGACCGGCATGCTCGAATTCGAGCCGGACATCGTGGTGTCAGGCATCAACAATGCCGCCAACCTCGGCGATGACGTGATCTATTCGGGCACGGTGTCGGCGGCGATGGAAGGGCGCCACCTCGGCCTGCCCTCGGTGGCGGTATCGCTGGTCACCCACAAGCACGAAGCCAAGAACTTCGTTACTGCCGCACGCGCTGCGGTGGAGATCGTGTCCCGGCTGATCGCTGATCCTTTGCCAGCCGACACCATCCTCAACGTCAATGTGCCGGACCTGCCCTGGGAGCAGATCCGAGGCTTCGAGGTCACCCGGCTTGGCAACCGTCATCGCGCCGAAGCCTGTGTTCCGGCGACCGATCCACGCGGGAATACCGTGTACTGGATCGGCCCGGCCGGCAGTGAACAGGACGCCGGTCCCGGCACCGACTTCCACGCGGTGCGTACCGGGCATATTTCGATCACCCCGATCCAGGTCGACCTGACCCGCTATTCGGCGCTGGAAAAGGTCGCCAGCTGGGTGGGTGGGCTGACCGAAACCCTGGGGAAGCCTGAATGACGCCGCGCCTGCGCCTGCAGCCGGAGGCCGTGGGTATCGGCATGACCTCGCAGCGGGTGCGCGACCGTCTGGTCGATCGTCTGCGCGAAGTGGGCATTGCCGACGAGGCCACGCTCAACGCGGTGCGCGTGGTGCCACGGCACCTGTTCATCGATGAGGCGCTGGCCTCACGCGCCTACGAGGACACCGCTCTGCCGATCGGCCATGGCCAGACCATCTCCCAGCCTTGGGTCGTGGCGCGGATGACCGAGGTGGTGCTGGCTGTCGCACCGAAGAAGGTGCTGGAAGTCGGTACCGGCTCGGGTTACCAGGCCGCCATCCTTGGCGCGCTGGGCCTTGAGGTGTTCACCGTCGAACGCATCGGCGACCTGCTGCGGCAGGCGCGCAAGCGCTTCCGGCATCTGGGCATGAACATCCGCACCAAGCATGACGATGGCCGTATCGGCTGGCCAGAGCACGGCCCGTACGATGCCATCGTGGTGACAGCTGCCGCGCCGGCGCTGGTGGATGCCTTGATCGACCAGTTGGCCGTCGGCGGCCGCCTGGTGGCACCGGTTGGCGGGCCGGGCGGACAGGTGCTGTTGCAACTGACCCGGCAGGCCGATGGCACCATTGTCCAGGAAGAGCTGGCGCCGGTGAGCTTCGTGCCATTGTTGCCGGGCATGCTGGACTGAGAACAGGACTACTCACTGAATGAAGATTTTCGGGCCGTTATACGACCGCGCCATGGTTTGGGCTGCCAATGAGCGTGCGCCCACTTATTTGACCGTGCTCAGTTTCATCGAGGCCATCATCTTCCCGGTGATGCCGGAAGTGATGCTGATGCCGATGTGCGTGGCACAGCCGCGCAAGGGGTGGCGCTTTGCGACCCTGAGCCTGATTGGTTCCATGGCCGGCGCGATGGTGGGTTATGCGCTGGGCCACTACGCCTTCGAGGTGATCAAGCCGCTGTTCGAGGCGATGGGCATGCTGCCGGCGATTGAAAGCGGTATCGCTACCCTGCAAGCCAAGATGGCGGAGTCGCCATGGGCGGTGTTCACCTTCCTGGTGCTGGGTGGCTTCATGCCCATCCCGATGAAGGTCTTCACATGGGCCTCGGGTATCGTCGGCGTGCCGTTGCCGCAGTATGTGTTGAGCATGCTGGTTGGGCGCGGCAAGCGGGTTTATTTGTTGGCGGCGGTGATCCGCTTCGGCGGCGCACAGGCGGCTGAGCGGTTGCGGCGCTGGATTGAGCCATTGGGCTGGATTGCCACCGCATTGGTGGTGGGCCTGGTGGCGTGGCTGGTCTGGAGGGCTAAATTCGCATGAATGCATTGATGGTGGGCAAGAGCTTGGGCAGGGCGCTGGCCGTTCTGGCGGTGGTCTCGTTGGCGGCGTGCGGAACTGCCACGGTGGTGAAGCCCTCGGGCGGCAGTTCGGGTTCATCCGCCTCGACCACGCCGCGCACCTCCGTGGCCAAGCCGGGACAGACGGCCATCGTGCGTCGTGGCGACACCTTGTTCGGCATTGCCCGGATCAACAACATCACCCCGCGTGATCTGGCTGCCTGGAATGGCCTGTCCGAGCCGTACACGATCTATCCAGGACAGGCGCTGCGGCTGTACCCGGGCGGGGCGACGGCCAGCCGGCCACCGGCCGCTGGTGGTTCAACGACTACCACTACCCGTCCGGTAACACAGCCAACGGTGGTTACACCCACGCCGGTCAATAGCGGCATCGGCTGGCGCTGGCCTGCTGAGGGTGCCCTGGTGGGCCGTTTTGTCGCGGGTGAAGCCACCAAGCAGGGCGTGGATATCGCTGGCAGCAGCGGCCAGGCGGTACGTGCCGCGGGCCCTGGTGTGGTGGTGTACTCCGGCGCTGGCTTGGTTGGTTATGGCGAGCTGATCATCATCAAGCACAACGACCAGTGGCTGTCGGCCTACGGCCACAACCGCAA
>QFOV01000085.1 GCA_003248565.1 Stenotrophomonas sp. | reverse complement strand
CGAGTTCATGATCTCCGGCCCGGTGATGATCCAGGCCCTGGAAGGCGAGAACGCCGTCCTGGCCCACCGCGACCTGCTGGGCGCCACCAACCCGAAGGACGCAGCGCCGGGCACCATCCGCGCTGATTTCGCTGATTCGATCGACGCCAACGCCGCCCACGGTTCGGATTCGGTCGAGAACGCAGCCAACGAAGTGGCTTACTTCTTTGCTGCCACCGAAGTGGTTTCGCGTTAATTAGAGGTTGAAGTCGTGAACGAGGTCGTACAGACACCCGCCATCCAGCCGTTGCCGAAAACGGCAGCCACCGCTGGCAAGCAGAACCTGCTCGACCTCGATCGCGCGGGCCTGGAAAAGTTCTTCGTCGAAACCCTCGGCGAGCAGAAGTTCCGTGCCCATCAGGTGATGAAGTGGATCCACCATCGCTACGTCACCGATTTCGATCAGATGACCGACCTCGGCAAGTCGCTGCGCGCCAAGCTGCAGCAGCATGCCGAGGTCGTCGTCCCGAACATCGTGTTCGACAAACCCTCGAACGACGGCACCCACAAGTGGCTGCTGGCGATGGGCGTGGATGGCAAGAACGCCATCGAAACCGTCTACATCCCCGACAAGACCCGCGGCACGCTGTGCGTGTCTTCGCAGGTCGGCTGTGGTTTGAATTGCACCTTCTGTTCGACTGCTACGCAGGGCTTCAATCGCAACCTGACCACCGCCGAAATCATCGGCCAGGTGTGGGTTGCAGCGCGCCACCTGGGCAACGTGCCGCACCAGATGCGCCGTCTCACCAATGTGGTGATGATGGGCATGGGCGAGCCGTTGATGAATTTCGACAATGTCATCCGCGCGATGAGCATCATGCGCGATGACCTGGGCTATGGCCTGGCCAACAAGCGGGTGACCTTGTCCACCTCGGGCCTGGTGCCGCAGATCGATCGGCTGTCGGTCGAGAGCGATGTGTCGCTGGCGGTGTCGCTACATGCGCCAAACGACGAGCTGCGCGAAACGCTGGTGCCGCTCAACAAGAAATACCCGATTGCCGAGCTGATGGCTTCGTGCGCGCGTTACCTGCGCGGCAACAAGAAGCGTGACTCGGTGACCTTCGAATACACGCTGATGAAGGGCATCAACGATCAGCCTGAGCACGCCCGCCAGCTGGCACGGCTGATGCGCCAGTTCGACAACGCGGTGCAGGCCAAGGATTCGGGCAAGGTCAACCTGATTCCGTTCAACCCGTTCCCGGGCACGCGCTATGAGCGCTCGGACGAGGAGCAGATCCGCGCCTTCCAGAAGATCCTGCTCGACTCGCAGGTGTTGACGATGGTGCGCCGCACCCGTGGTGACGATATCGATGCCGCCTGCGGCCAGCTCAAGGGCCAGGTGATGGATCGTACCCGTCGTCAGGCCGAGTTCAATCGTCTGCTGCAGGAACAGGAAGGCGGGGATGCGGTCGCCTGATCGCTGGTTGTTGCTGTTGGTTCTGCTTGCGCTCACGGCGGCGTGCGGGCGGGGTAATCTCAAAATCACCGGTACCCAGTCGGTGGCGCCTGACTACAGCATCAAGCAGGACAAGAGCGCGCACAAGCGTGCTCGTTACCAGGAATTTCTGAGGTTGTCCGGTGACCGTTTTGGTCGTGGCCAGTTGGATGAAGCGCTGCAGTTCGCGCGCTCGGCCCAGAAGCTGGAGCCCGGAATGCCTGATGCCTACACCATGCAGGCGGTGATCGAGGGGCATCAGGGCAACGCCGAGGCGGCGGGTGTGTTTTACCGCAAGGCAGCCGAGCTGGCTCCGCAGCAGGGTGATGTACTCAATAATTACGGTGCCTGGCTGTGTGGCACTGGCCACCAGGCAGAGGCCTTGGTCTGGTTTGACCGGGCCCTGGCTGACCCGGACTACCGGGAGCGCGCCGATGCCTTGGCCAACGCAGGCGGCTGCGCACTGGAGACCGGGCAGCTTGAGCGGGCCGAAGATAGTCTTCGCCAGGCGCTGGCGTTGGCTCCGGACAATGCCTATGCGCTGGAGGCCATGACCCGCAATGAAGTCCTGCACGGCCGCTATTTTGAGGCCAGGGCCTTCTACCAGCGGCGTTTGGCGGCTGCGCCGGCCACGGTTTCCGTGTTACAACTTGCCATTCAGATTGAAGAGCGACTCGGCGACAGGACGGCTGCCGGTCGGTTCCAGCAGCGGTTGCGCGAAGAGTTTCCTTCGCCAGCAACCTCGAATCCCCAAGGCTGACGCATTGTGATCAACGATCCGGGTGTAAATGCTTTAGATGGTGTAGTGGGTTGTGGTGAGCAGCTGCGCAGGGCGCGAGAGGCCGCCGGTTTGTCGTTGGACCAGGTTGCCGCCCAGTTGCGCATGCCGCAGCAGGTGGTTGCCGCGCTGGAAGCCGAACAATGGTCGCGCTTGGGTGCTTCGGTGTTCGTGCGCGGTCAGCTGCGCAGTTACGCGCGCCTGTTGAAGGTCGACCTGGGGAGCTTGCTGGAACAGGCGCGGATCGCGCCTGTCGAGCCGCCCAAGCTGGTCAGTCATACCCACACCCCGCGGTTGAAGCGTGCGGCCGAGAATATCGGGCGTCGTGCCGTGTACGTGGTGATCACGGCGGTACTGGCGGTGCCGGTCTGGTATGTGATCAGTGGCAGTTCCAATAGCGCCCCGCCCAGCACCGCTTCGCTGGATGCGGTGCCGGCTCCTGTCGCCGCTGCCGTCGGGCAGTCGGTCGCGCCTGTTCAGGCGCCGGCAGCGGCACCGGTTGCAGATACCGGTCCTTACATCGCTTCGATGGCTCCCATGGCGCGGCCGGCGGCTGCTGCCGCTCCGTCGGCACTGACCCTGAATTTCAAGGGTGACAGCTGGGTGGAGATCTCCGCTCCGGATGGCACAACCGTCGAAAAAGCCCTGATACGCGCCGGCGAGAGCCGCAGCTTCACCGCAGGTCAGGTGGGGCGCATGGTGCTGGGCAATGCAGCCGAGGTCGAGGTTCAGCAGGCGACGGGTAACGTCGACCTGGCGCCGTACAAGCGCGGCAATGTGGCCCGCTTTACGGTATCCTCTGAAGGCTCCGTGGCGCCGGTTTCGCACTGAAACCAGGCGTTGAACAAAACAACAAGGCTCCCCGCCAGGGTGAGCGAGAGTACGCATGGCGATTGACGACCTGCTCGACGAGCACGAACAAAGCGAACGTGTCCGCACGTGGCTGCGCAAGAATGGCGCCGGGATTATCGGCGGAGTAGTTCTCGGCATTGGTGCTATTGCCGGTTGGCAGTGGTGGCAGAAAGAGCAGATCGGCAAGCTTGCCGACGCCAACGTCCGTTACGAAGCCGTCTCTCGCAGCCTGCAGTCCAAGAATCTGGACGAGGCGGCCAAGGAGGTTGCGGCGCTGGGTGGTGGCAAGGCCAGCATCTATGCTGACCTGGCATCGCTGGAACTGGCCAAGGCCCAGGTCGAGGCGGGCAAGTACGAGGACGCGATCAAGACCCTGCGTGCGCTCAAGACCGAGGGTGAGTTCAAGGCCTTGATTGACCAACGCATTGCGCGCCTGTTGATTGAAACCGGCAAGCCGCAGGACGCAGCGGCCCTGCTGGGCAAGGCTGACGACAGTGCGGGTCTGGAGATCCGTGCTGACGCCCTGATGGCGCAGAACAAGCGTGATGAAGCGCGCGAGCTGTACACCCAAGCGCTGGCCAAGCTGGACGTGGCTGCACCGCAGCGCCGCTTGCTGGAAACCAAATTGATGGACGCCGGCGGCACCGTGGCTGATCCTGCAGCGGAGAAGAATTGATGAAGTTCAAGCAAGTTGCAGGCGTTGCCTTGATGGCAGTGGCATTGACCGGTTGTTCGACGGTCAAGGGTTGGTTCGCGGGCAAGGACGCGGAGGCCAAGAAGGCGCTGGAGCCTGCTGAGCTGACCAAGTTCGAGGCCAGCGTCAAGGTCGACAAGATCTGGTCGGCGAACGTCGGCAAGGGCGAGGGCCGTATCGGCCTGCGCCAGGCGCCGATCGTGGCTGACGGTCGCGTATACGCGGCGGCGGTGCAGGGGGGCGTTCACGCGCTCGACCTGCAGACCGGCAAGCAAGTCTGGGAATACAGCCCGGCCAAGGAAAAGAAGAAGCCCAAGCTGCGTCTTTCCGGTGGCCCGGGCGTTGGTGACGGCCTGGTGGTGATCGGCACGCTGGACGGGCAGGTGATTGCGCTGGACGCGGCCAATGGCAACGAAAAGTGGAAATCCAAGGTCACCGGCGAAGTGATCGCCGCGCCGGCCGTGGCACAGGGCCTGGTGTTCGTGCGCAGCAATGACGGCCGCACCACCGCGCTGGACGCTGCCACCGGCGAACAGCGCTGGTTCAACTCGCAGGAATTGCCGTCCTTGACCGTGCGTGGCAACGCGCCGGTGGTGACCGGCCCGGGCGTGCTGTTCATCGGCAACGACGACGGTACTCTCGCCGCGCTGGCGATGCAGGATGGTCGCCCGTTGTGGGAACAGATGGTGGGTACGCCGGAGGGCCGTACCGAGCTGGAACGCATGGCTGACATCGATGGTGCGCCGGTGCTGGAAGGCAATACGCTGTTTGTGACCAGCTTCAAGAACGAAACCATGGCCATTGAAGGCCCGACCGGTCGCCCGATGTGGTCGCGTGACCACGGCGGTGGTGGTGGTGTTGCGGTGTCCTCGGGCAATGTCGTGGTCACCGATGGCAAGGGCGTGGTGTACGGGCTGGACAAGACCTCCGGCTCGGCAATGTGGTCACAGCAGGCGCTGGCGCGCCGCTCGCTGACCGGTGCCGCCATCCAGGGTGACTATGCCGTGGTGGGGGACTACAAGGGATATCTGCATTGGCTGCGGTTGAGCGATGGCGAACTGGCAGCGCGTGAGAAGAGCGGTGGTGATGCTCTGCTGGCGCAGCCGGTGGTCGCTGACGGCATCCTGCTGGTGCAGAACGTTGATGGAAAGCTGACCGCATTCCGGTTGGCCCAATAAGGAGTCATAGCGATGCTGCCTTTGGTCGCCCTGGTTGGACGACCGAACGTCGGTAAGTCCACCATTTTCAATCTGTTGACCCGTACGCGCGATGCGCTGGTACATGACCAGCCGGGTGTCACCCGCGATCGCAACTACGGTGTTTGCCGTCTAGATGAGGACAATCCCTTCCTGATCGTCGATACCGGTGGTATCGCCGGTGAAGAGGAAGGGCTGGCTGGCGCCACCGCGCGCCAAGCCCGAGCCGCCGCCGGTGAGGCGGATCTGATCGTATTTGTTGTTGACGCGCGTGATGGCACGTCGGCCCTGGATGACGAGATCCTGTCTTGGCTGCGCAAGCTTGCGCGGCCTACCTTGCTGTTGATCAACAAGATCGACGGTACGGACGAGCATGCCGTTCGTTCGGAGTTCTCCCGCTATGGCTTCAGCGAGATGCTGACTGTCTCTGCCGCGCACCGGCAGGGCATCGATGATCTGGTTGAAGAGGTTGTTGGTCGCCTGCCGGAAGAAGGCACGGCCGAGACCCTGGACAACGATCCGAACCGCATCCGCATCGCCTTCGTTGGCCGCCCCAATGTGGGCAAGTCGACGCTGGTGAACCGCATCCTCGGTGAGGAGCGGATGATCGCCTCGGAAGTGCCCGGCACCACCCGCGATTCGATCGCGGTGGATCTGGAGCGCGATGATCAGCTGTACCGTTTGATCGACACCGCTGGTCTGCGTCGTAAATCACGCGTGGACGAAGTGGTCGAGAAGTTCAGCGTGGTCAAGACGCTGCGCTCGATCGAGCAGTGCCAGGTGGCGGTGCTGATGCTGGACGCCCATGAGGGCGTGACCGATCAGGACGCCAGCGTGCTGGGTGCGGTGCTGGATGCCGGCCGTGCCCTGGTCATTGCGATCAACAAGTGGGACGGCTTGAGCGAGTACGACAAGCAGCAGGCCGAGACCCTGTTGTCGCTGAAGCTGGGCTTCGTGCCGTGGGCCGAGAACGTGCGGATTTCCGCGCTGCATGGTTCGGGCCTGCGCGAGTTGTTCAAGGCGATTCACCGTGCGCATGCCTCGGCGACGCACGAGTTCAGCACGGCCGAGGTCAACAAGGCGTTGGAAATCGCCTATGAGACCAACCCGCCGCCGAGCATCCGTGGTCACGTCTCCAAGCTGCGTTATGTGCATCCGGGTGGCAGCAATCCGCCGACCTTCATCGTGCACGGTACGCGCCTGAAGGAACTGCCGGATTCGTATAAGCGCTATCTGGAGAACTTCTTCCGCAAGCGCTTCAAGCTGGTGGGTACGCCGGTGACCTTCCTGTTCCGTGAGGGTGCCAACCCGTACGAAGGCAAGAAGAATGTGCTGACGGATCGCCAGGTCAAGGCCAAGCGGCGTCTGATGAAGCACGTCAAGGGCAGGAAGTGATTCAGGCCCGGAACGCGGTTCAAGCGTACTGAGTAATGTAGACGAAAGCGGCCGAAAGGCCGCTTTTGTTTTTGATGCATTGAGTGGGAGTGCGTTCGGTACGGGCGAGGTTCCCAATAAATGATTTCGTCATTCCCGCGTAGGCGGGAATCGCTCTGGCCTTGGAGTTTGCTTTGGCCCTTGATCTGGCCCTGGCCGCGGTCGTGGCTATGGCTCCCCACTGGTAGTGACTCGTCATTCCCGCGTAGGCGGGAATCGCTCCTGCTCTTGCCTTTGAACTGGCGTGGAGGCAATTGGGATGGTAAGGGCCAGGCAGGAGGGGGCAAGGTGCTTAAGCAAGGGCGTAAGCAAGATCCCAAGCAAGAGCGATTCCCGCCTGCGCGGGAATGACGAGCTAAAAAGCCCAAAGCCAAAAAGCCAAAAAACCAAAAAGCCGATTTCTCTCTTCTTTCCCGTTTGGCTGATAATCCAGCCATGAGCATCCGCGAACTGACCCCCGAACAGGCCCGTCTCCGCCACGCAGATGGTGCATTGCTGATCGACGTGCGCGAGGCGCACGAGCGGGCAGGTGGCATGGCCGAAGGTGCAATCGGCGTCGCTAAGGCAGCGCTGCTGGCCGGTCCTGTGTTGCACCTGCCAGCCCTCGACCGCGAAATCCTGCTGATCTGCCAAAGCGGCAAGCGCTCGGCCGATGCCGCGCAGGCGCTGCAGGACGCCGGCTACACCAATCTGGCTTCGGTAAGTGGCGGCACTGTCGCCTGGCGGACAGCAGGTCTGCCCTTGGTTCAGCCGATGCTGGATGCCGGTGAGCGCGACTTCTACGACCGTTACTCGCGGCACCTGCTGCTGCCGCAGGTGGGCGAAGCTGGCCAGCGCCGCTTGCAGCAATCCCGGGTGCTGGTGCTTGGTGCAGGTGGCTTGGGTGCGCCGGCAGCGTTCTACCTGGCTGCAGCGGGGGTGGGCAGGCTGCGGATTGTCGATGACGACGTGGTCGAGCGCAGCAACCTGCAGCGGCAGATCATCCATACCGAATCCGCCTTGGGCACGGCCAAGGTGGATTCCGCACGGCAGCGGCTGTTGGCGCTGAACCCGAATATCGAGGTGGAGGCGGTCGCTGAGCGCGTCACCTCGGCCAACATCGATGCCCTGTTGCAGGACGTGGACGTGGTGCTGGATGGCTCGGACAACTTCCCGCTGCGCTACCTGCTCAACGATGCCTGCATCAAGCACGCCAAGCCCTTGGTCTACGCCGCGATCGAACGCTTCGATGGGCAGGTCAGTGTGTTCGACGCGGGTCGCCAGCGCGGTGTCGCACCGTGCTACCGCTGCCTGTTCCCGGAGCCGCCACCGCCTGAATTCGCCCCCAACTGTTCCGAGGCGGGCGTGCTGGGCGTATTGCCGGGGTTGGCGGGGGTGATGCAGGCGACCGAGGTGTTGAAGCTGCTGCTGGATATCGGCGAACCGTTGATCGGGCGTCTGCTGCGTTTCGATGCCCTGCAGATGCGCTTCCGCGAAACCCGCGTGCATGCCGACCCGGCCTGTCCGTTGTGTGCCCCTGGCGTGCCATTCCCCGGATATATCGACTACGCAGCGTTCTGTTCGCATTCGCCATGAGGTGAAATGCCGTAGGCGCTGATCGGTTCTGCAGCTTTTTTGCTTTATCGTTCACCTGGACGATTACAAGGTGATGTGGCATGGCAGCGGAATCCTCGCAGGAATTGGTAAAGGTAGTTGCCCTGTTGGGCGCTGCGGTGGTGGCTGTGCCCTTGTTCAGGCGCCTCGGCCTGGGTTCGGTGCTGGGCTATTTCGTCGCCGGCCTGGCCATCGGCCCGTTTGGCTTCGGCTGGTTCTCCGATCCGCAGGCCATCCTGCATGTGGCCGAGTTGGGCGTGGTGATGTTCCTGTTCGTGATCGGCCTGGAAATGCGGCCGTCACATCTTTGGAGCCTGCGCGGCGAGATCTTTGGCCTGGGCACGGCGCAGATCGTGACCTGTGCGCTGGTGCTGACCGGTGTCGCGATCCTGTTCGGCTACCGCCCGCAGATCGCCTTCATTGCCGCCGCTGGTTTCGTGCTGACCTCGACCGCGGTGGTGATGCAGTTGCTGGGTGAGCGTGGCGACCTGACCCTGCCTTCCGGGCAGAAGATTGTTTCCATCCTGTTGTTTGAAGACCTGCTGATCGTGCCGCTGCTTGCAGTGGTGGCGTGGATGGCACCGGCGCAGATCGGGGCGCACGAAGGTTCGCGTTGGGCGAGCATCGCCATCGGCGCCGGCGCCATTGTTGGCCTGGTGCTGGTCGGGCGCTATCTGCTCAATCCCTTGTTCCGCATCCTTGCTGCCGCCAAGGCGCGCGAAGTGATGACGGCGGCGGCATTGCTGGTGGTATTGGGTGCGGCGCTGTTGATGCAGCTCGGCGGGCTGTCGATGGCGATGGGGGCGTTCCTGGCCGGCGTGCTGCTGTCCGAATCCACCTTCCGGCATCAGATCGAAGCGGATATCGAGCCGTTCCGCGGCATCCTGCTTGGCCTGTTCTTCCTCAGCGTGGGCATGGCGTTGGATCTGTCGGTGGTGGCGGCCAACTGGAACGTGATCGCGTTGCTGGTGCCGGCAATGATGCTGGCCAAGGCAATCTGCATTTACGGCGTGGCGCGGGTGATGGGCAGTGATCATCGGCAGGCGCTGGATCGCGGCGTGCTGATGGCGCAGGGCGGCGAGTTCGCCTTCGTGTTGTTTGCCGCCGCCGCGACTACCGGCGTGATCGATGCCAAGGTCAATGCCAACCTCACCGCGGTGGTGGTGTTGTCGATGGCACTGACGCCGCTGTGCATGCTGGTGTATCGGTTGCTGGTAAAGGAAGGACAGGTCTCCGTCGACGATGTGGATGCGGCTGACGGGCTCACGGGCAGCGTGCTGGTGATCGGCTTCGGACGCTTCGGCCAGGTGTCCAGCCAATCGCTGCTGGCGCGCGATGTGGACGTCACCATCATCGACAACGATATCGACATGATCCGCAGCGCCACCCGGTTCGGGTTCAAGATCTATTACGGCGATGGCACGCGACTGGATGTGTTGCGCGCCTCCGGTGCTGAAACAGCACGCGCGATTGCGGTCTGCGTGGATGATCGGGTTGCTGCGGATCGCATCGTCGAGCTGGTGCGGCATGAGTTCCCGCTGGCCAAGCTGTTGGTGCGCTCGTTTGACCGCGAGCATTCGTTGTCCTTGATACATGCCGGCGTGGATTTCCAGATCCGCGAAACCTTCGAGTCGGCGGTGGAGTTTGGCCGTGCGGCGCTGATGCAGCTGGGCGTGGATGAAGATGAGGCCGATGTGGTCGCGCGTGAAATCCGTCGGCGCGACGCCGAACGTTTCGAGCTGGAAATGGCTGGCGGCGGGCTGCAGGCTGACACCGGGCTGATGTACCGTAATACGCCCGGAGCACCGACGCCGACGCCGTTCACCCCGCCGCGGCGTGAAGCGCGTCCGCTCAATCCTGACGCCATTGCCGGGGCAGGGGAGCCGGCCGCCGCCGATTCAGGCGGGGCGACGGGGCCATGACAAGGTGTGGCGGTGGCCGGAATCAGGGACAATAGCTGCCCCCGTGTTCACCGCCATGCCCCATGACTGTCCTCGCCGACGCCTCCACGCAGACCTCCCGCATCCTTGATGGCCGCCGCATCGCCGAGGAACTGCTCGACGATTTGAAGGTGCGCGTCGACGCCCGCCTGGCAGCTGGCGGTGCCCGGCCCGGCCTGGCAGTGGTGCTGGTGGGTGGTGACCCGGCGTCTTCGGTGTACGTGCGCAACAAGCGTCGCGCGGCCGAGAAGGTCGGTATCGAAGCCTTCGACTACGATCTGCCGGAAGGCACCAGTGAGGCCCAGTTGCTGGAGCTGATCGATCAGCTCAACGCTGATCCCAAGATCCACGGCATCCTGATCCAGCTGCCGCTGCCGGGCATCCCCGATGCCAACCGCCTGATCCAGCGCATCGACCCGCGCAAGGACGTGGATGGTTTCCACCCGCAGAACGTGGGCCACCTGGTGCTGCGCGAGTTCGGCCTGCGCCCGTGCACGCCGCGTGGCATCACCACGCTGCTCGGGCATACCGATCAACCGGTGCGTGGCCGCAATGCCACCATCGTTGGTGTCAGCAACCATGTCGGTCGGCCGATGGGGCTGGAGCTGCTGATAGCCGGTTGCACGGTGACCAGCTGCCACAAGTTCACCCCCAAGGACGTGCTTGAGCAGGCAGTGCGCAACGCCGACATCCTGGTCGTCGCAGTAGGCATTCCGCAGCTGATCCCGGGTGAATGGGTGAAGCCGGGCGCGGTGGTGATCGATGTCGGCATCAACCGCCTGGAAGATGGTCGACTGGTCGGTGACGTCGGCTTTGAAGCGGCAGCGCAGCGCGCCAGCTGGATCACCCCGGTGCCGGGTGGCGTTGGCCCGATGACGGTGGCCACGCTGATGCAGAACACGATCGAGGCGGCCGAGGCCAGCGCCGAGGGTTTGAAGTTCTAAGCTCCTGTAGTGCCGAGCCGTGCTCGGCAGAGGCTTTCCCCGTACAGCATCAGCGTAGTGCCGAGCCATGCTCGGCAGAGGCTTTCCTCGTACAGGATCAATGTAGTGCCGAGCCATGCTCGGCAAGGGGCCTTCCCGGTAATGCCCCTGCCGAGCATGGCTCGGCACTGCAGTCCGTGGTCCCTGAACACCTCCCCGCCAGCGCGACACTGCGTCGCACTTGCCCCCTGACATCGGCCGGCAAATAAGGGTAAAATGTCGCGCTTCCCCACATCTACCGGGCACGCCGATGCTGCGCATCCAGGCTGAAGCACTAACGTACGATGACGTTTCCCTCGTCCCCGCTCACTCCATCGTTCTGCCTAAGGACGTTGACCTTGGCACGCGGCTGACGCGCGACCTGCGGTTGAAGTTGCCGATTGTCTCGGCCGCCATGGATACCGTCACTGAAGCTCGCCTGGCCATCGCCATGGCCCAGATCGGCGGCATTGGCATCCTGCACAAGAACCTGACCGTCGAGCAGCAAGCTGCCGAAGTGGCCAAGGTCAAGAAGTTCGAATCCGGCGTCATCCGCGACCCGATCACCGTTGGTCCGGAAACCACCATCCGTGACGTGTTGGCCCTGACCCAGGCGCACAACATCTCCGGCGTGCCGGTGGTTGGCAGCGATGGCCTGCTGGCCGGCATCGTCACCCACCGTGACATGCGCTTCGAAACCGAGCTGGACGATCCGGTCCGCCACATCATGACCAAGAAGGATCGCCTGGTCACGGTGAAGGAAGGCGCGGCCTCGGACGAAGTCCTGTCGCTGCTGCACAAGAACCGCATCGAGAAAGTCCTGGTGGTCAACGACGCGTTCGAACTGCGCGGCCTGATCACGGTCAAGGACATCCAGAAGAAGAGCGACAACCCCAACGCTGCCAAGGACGCCGCAACGCGCCTGCTGGTTGGTGCTGCGGTCGGCGTTGGTGGTGATACCGATCGCCGCGTCGAGGCGCTGGTCGCCGCCGGCGTGGACGTGCTGGTGGTCGACACCGCGCACGGCCATTCGCAGGGCGTGCTGGACCGCGTGCGCTGGGTGAAGAAGAACTTCCCGAACGTGCAGGTCATCGGCGGCAACATCTGCACCGGCGACGCTGCGCTGGCATTGCTGGATTGTGGCGCCGATGCGGTCAAGGTCGGTATCGGCCCGGGCTCGATCTGCACCACGCGCGTTGTCGCTGGTGTTGGCGTGCCGCAGGTCACCGCGATCGACCTGGTTGCCGAAGCGCTGCAGGATCGCATTCCGCTGATCGCCGACGGTGGCATCCGTTACTCCGGCGACATCGGCAAGGCGCTGGCCGCTGGTGCGTCGACGGTGATGATCGGTGGCCTGCTCGCAGGTACCGAAGAATCGCCGGGCGAAACCGAACTGTTCCAGGGCCGCTCCTACAAGAGCTACCGTGGCATGGGGTCGCTGGCTGCGATGGAGAAGGGTTCCAAGGACCGCTACTTCCAGGACGCCGCCACCGCCGACAAGCTGGTGCCGGAAGGCATCGAAGGCCGTGTGCCGTATCGCGGCCCGGTTGGCGGCATCATCCACCAGCTCATCGGTGGCCTGCGCGCGACCATGGGCTATGTGGGCTGCGCCACCATCGAAGAA
>QFOV01000084.1 GCA_003248565.1 Stenotrophomonas sp. | reverse complement strand
GCTGTCAGCCACTTCTCATCCACGATCCGCTTCAGCATCGCCTGCGCATCGGCGAACAGATCACTGGCCTGCGGACCAACAATCTCGTCCGTCAGGATTGCCGGGTACTTTCCAGCCAGTTCCCATGCCTGGAAGAACGGCGTCCAGTCGATCACCGGCAGCAGGTCTTGCAGCGGATAGTTGTCGAACACATGCACACCCGGCTGGTTCGGCGTCGGCGGGGTGTACTGGCTCCAGTCGCAGGTAAAACGCTGTCCGCGTGCATGCTCCAGCGAGACCAGACGCTTGGCATCACTGCGGTTGCGATGGCGCTGGCGGATGTCGGCGTAGTCGGCATCGTTGGCGGCGACGAAGCTGGCACGCAGCTCGCGCGAGATCAGCGACTGGGCCACGCCGACGGCGCGCGAGGCATCTTTCACCCACACCGTCGGCGCACTGTAGAACGGGTCGATCTTCAACGCAGTGTGCGCGCGTGAAGTGGTTGCGCCGCCAATCATCAGCGGCATCTCGAAGCCCTGCCGCTGCATTTCCTTGGCGACATGGCTCATTTCCTCCAGCGAGGGCGTGATCAGCCCGGACAGGCCGATGATGTCGGCATTCTCCGCGCGGGCGGCATCCAGGATCTTCTGCGCCGGCACCATCACGCCAAGGTCGACCACCTCGAAGTTGTTGCAGGCAAGCACCACGCCGACGATGTTCTTGCCGATGTCATGCACGTCGCCCTTGACCGTGGCCATGATGATCTTGCCGTTGGACTTGCCGACGTCGCCGGTACGCGCCTTCTCTTCTTCGATGAAGGGCAGCAGGTAGGCCACGGCCTTCTTCATCACGCGCGCCGACTTCACCACCTGTGGCAGGAACATCTTGCCGGCGCCGAACAGGTCGCCGACCACGTTCATGCCATCCATCAAGGCGCCTTCGATCACGTCCAGTGGGCGCGCCGCCTGCTGGCGTGCTTCCTCGGTATCTTCCTCGACCCAGGCATCCAGTCCTTGCACCAGCGCGTGGGCCAGGCGGTCGCGCACCGGCCGTTCGCGCCAGGCCAGGTCCTCGACCTTCTTCTCGCCTTTCTTGCCCTTGTAGCGCTCGGCGATCTCAAGCAGGCGCTCGGTGCCGTCGCGGCGGCGGTTGAGGATGACGTCCTCCACGCGCTCGCGCAGCTCCGGGTCAAGCTGGTCGTAGATCGGCATCGCACCGGCGTTGACGATACCCATGTCCATGCCGGCCTTGATGGCGTGGTACAGGAACACCGAGTGGATCGCCTGCCGCACCGTTTCATTGCCACGGAACGAGAACGAGACGTTCGACACGCCGCCGGACACATGGCAATGCGGCAGTGTGCGCTTGATGATGCGGGTGGCTTCGATGAAGTCCACCGCATAGTTGTCGTGTTCCTCGATGCCGGTGGCCACGGCAAAGATGTTCGGGTCGAAGATGATGTCTTCCGGCGGGAAGCCGACCTGCTCGGTCAGGATGCGATAGGCGCGGGTGCAGATCTCCACCTTGCGCTCGCAGGTGTCGGCCTGGCCCACTTCATCGAAGGCCATCACCACAGCGGCAGCACCGTAGCGGCGCACCAGCTGCGCATGCTCGATGAACAGTTCCTCGCCTTCCTTCAGGGAGATCGAGTTGACCACGCTCTTGCCCTGCAGGCACTTGAGGCCGGCCTCGATCACGCTCCATTTGGAGGAATCGACCATCACCGGGATACGGGCGATATCCGGCTCGGACATGATCAGGTTGAGGAAGCGCGCCATCGCTTTCTCCGAGTCGATCAGGCCTTCGTCCATGTTGACGTCGAGGATCTGCGCGCCGCTGGCCACCTGCTGGCGGGCAACGTCGACGGCTTCCTCGTAGCGCTCTTCCTTGACCAGCTTGCGAAACTGGGCGCTGCCGGTGACGTTGGTGCGTTCGCCGACGTTGACGAACAGCAGGTCGGGGGTGATGACCAGCGGCTCAAGACCGGATAGCCGGGTGTAGCGGGGTGCTGTGTCGTTGCTCATTACCAGACCTTGAAAACCTGTCCATTGGCGATGCCGTCGATGCTGCGCTGGTAGGCCAGCGCGGCGCGGGCGGCGGAGACCGGTTCAAAGCCGGGGAAGAAGTCGCCATACGCATCCAGCGCCTCGCTCAGCACGCTGGGGCTCACCGCGTTGATGCGCAGGCTGCGTGGCAGTTCGAGGGCGGCAGCGCGCACGAAACCTTCGATCGCCGCATTGACGCTGGTGGCGCTGGCGCCTTGGGCGATCGGCTGTTCGGTCAGGATGCCGGTGGTCAAGGTGATGCTGCCGCCATCGCGCAGATGGTGTTGGCCAAGCAAGGCCAGCCGCACCTGCCCAAGCAGCTTGTCGTGCAATCCCTGCGTGAACTGCGCCGGGCTCATCCCCGTCACCGGCCCGAAGTGGACGCTACCGGTAGTGGCGACTATCGCGTCGAGTGGGCCAACCGCCTGCAGCAGCGCGGTCACGCTGTCATCGCTAGCCAGATCAACGCGGTGCAGCGGATCCGAGCGCGAAGCAGTGATGACCTGATGCCGTTGCCGCAGATGCTGCGCAACCGCCGAACCCAGGGTGCCAGTGGCACCAACCAGCAGGATTTTCTTCATCGTGAGTTCCTCAGGCGGCCTTGTCCGCCGCCACCGGCAGCACACGTGGCGGCAGCCCCGCAACGGCTTCGGCAATGGCACGGATGTGATCGGGCGACGTACCGCAACAGCCGCCGACCAGGTTGAGCAGGCCGGACTGGGCGAACTCCTTCAGCGTGGTCGCCATTTCCTCGGGCGTTTCGTCGTACTCGCCAAAGGCGTTGGGCAGGCCGGCATTCGGATGCGCGCTGACGTAGCCGCTGGATACCTGCGACAGCGTTTCCACGTGCGGGCGCATGTCGGTGGCACCCAAGGCGCAGTTGAAGCCGATCGAGAGCGGTTGGCTGTGCGAGACCGAAGCGTAGAAGGCTTCGGCGGTCTGCCCGGACAAGGTGCGGCCGGAGGCATCGGTGATGGTGCCGGAGATCATGACCGGCAGGCGTCCACCGCGCGCATCGAATACTTCCTCGATGGCGAACAAGGCGGCTTTGGCGTTGAGCGTGTCGAAGATGGTTTCCACCATCAGCGTGTCGGCGCCACCATCGATCAGGCCATCGATGGCCTCGCGGTAAGTCGCGCGCAGCTCATCGAAGCTGGTGTTGCGGAAGCCAGGATCATTCACGTCCGGGCTGATCGACGCGGTGCGGCTGGTCGGGCCAAGCACGCCGATCACGAAGCGTGGCTTGTCCGGGTTTGTGGCTTCGACCGCGTCGCAGCAGTGGCGGGCGATCTGGGCGCCTGCCTTGTTCAACTCGTAGACCAGATGTTCAAGGTGGTAGTCGGCCTGGCTGACCGAGGTGGCGTTGAAGGTGTTGGTTTCCAGCAGGTCGGCGCCGGCATCCAGATAGGCACTGTGGATGCCGGCGATCACGTCCGGTCTGGTCAGCAGGAGCAGGTCGTTGTTGCCCTTGAGGTCATGCCCGCAGCCGGCACCATGTGCGTGCTGGCTGTCAAAGCCGCCGCTGAAGCGTGCTCCCCGGTAGTCGTCTTCTTCAAGACGATGGCGCTGGATCATCGTGCCCATCGCACCATCGATGATCAGGATGCGCTTGGCCAAGGCGCCGAGCAGCTTGTCGACGCGTTCGGGGTGGAGCCAGGGGAGGGCTTGCATAGGGCGGGCCGGATTGTGGGGTCAGGGTTGGTACGCGATCAGGGAAATCACTTCGAAATGCGGCGGACGCTTCTCGCGGGTGACGGTCTCCAGGCTGGAGACTTCCAGTCCGGCCTTCTCGACGAACTTGCGCAGTTCCTTGCCGGTGAAGCCAAGGTTGACGTGGCCATAGGCTTCGACCGCAACCTTGTGCTCATGGCGTGCCAGGCTGCACAGCATCAGCCGGCCTTGCGGGCGCAGCACGCGGGCGCATTCGGCCACGGCCTTGGCCGGGTGGCTGGAGTAGGTGAGGGCATGCATCAATACGACCAGATCGAAGCTGCCATCGGCGAATGGCAGCTTGTGCATGTCACCTTCCAGCACTTCCACATTCGGCAGCTTGCGCAGGCGTTCGCTGGCGGCGGCAACCACGCGTGCACTGGTATCAATGCAGACATAGCGCTGTGCGTGCGGGGCCAACAGCTCGGCCAGTACACCGTCGCCGGAGGCGATGTCGAGCACGTCGCCGGTTTCCAGCAAGGGCAGGGCGCTGCGCGCCATCGCTTCCCAGGTGCGGCCCGGCGAGTAGTGGCGTTCCATGTCGCCAGCGACGCTGTCGGCCCAGTTCTGGTCGGCGGCGCGCATGGCCAGTACGGCCGGTACGCGTTCGGCATCCTGGCGCAGCAAGGGGTCGTCGCTGCCGGTGCTCAGTGCATGCCACAATGCGCGCTGTGCCGGGTCCAGTGCGGCCTCGTCAAAGCGGTAGTACGCCGAGACGCCTGCACGACGGTCACGCACCAGGCCGGCTTCCTTGAGCCGGGCCAGATGGGTGGAGACGCGTGGCTGCGCCAGCGTGGTGATGGCCGACAGCTCGGCCACCGTCAATTCTTCCTGTTCCAGCAACGTCAGCAGACGCACGCGCGTCGCATCGGCGAACACTTTCAGACGGGTTGACCAGTCTTCCAGATCCATAAATATCTACCTATCGCGATATAGAGATATTTTGGCCGTGTTGCCAGTTTCGGTCAAGGCGATGCATAGGCTGAATGCGGTGGCGATGGTTACAATCGCAACTTGATCAGGCCCTGGGAGGGGTGTTGTGGATTTCAGTTATTCCGACGAGCAGCTGATGCTGCAGGACGTCGCGCGTCGTATCGCCAAAGAAAAGATCGCCCCCAGCGCCGAGCACTTCGACGCCACCGGCGAGTACCCGCTGGAAAACATCCGCCTGCTGGGTGAGAACGGCTTGATGGGCATCGAGGTGCCGGTTGAATACGGCGGCTCGGGCATGGACCCGGTTTCCAGCGTGCTGGCCATCGTCGAGGTATCGGCGGCAGACGCGGCGCATGCCACGATCATGTCGGTCAACAATTCGCTGTTCTGCAACGCGGTGCTGGGCCATGGCACCGAAGCACAGAAGCAGACCTATGTGCGGGCGATTGCCGAAGGCCGCGAGATCGGCGCGTTCGCGCTGACCGAATCGCAGTCCGGCTCCGACGCGACTGCCATGCGCTGCCGTGCGGTCAAGCAGGCGGACGGTTCGTTCGTGATCAACGGCCAGAAGAGCTGGATCACTTCCGGCCCAGTCGCGCGTTACATCGTGTTGTTTGCGATGACCGATCCGGAACAGCGCTCGCGCGGCATCACCGCTTTCATGATCGACACCAGCAAGCCGGGCTTCGGTCGCGGCAAGACCGAGCCCAAGCTCGGCGTGCGTGCATCGGCGACCTGCGAGATCGAGTTCCAGGACTACGTCGCTGCAGCGGAAGATGTGATCGGCAAGGAGGGCGAGGGCTTCAAGATCGCGATGAGCCTGCTGGATTCGGGGCGCATCGGCATTGCTTCGCAGGCGGTGGGTATCGCCCGCGCGGCCTATGAAGCCTCGCTTGCCTATGTGAAGGAGCGCAAGTCGTTCGGCGCACCGATCGGCAGCTTCCAGATGATCCAGGCCAAGATCGCCGACATGAAGTGCAAGCTCGACGCAGCCATGCTGCTGACCTTGCGTGCAGCCTGGACCAAGTCGCAGGGCAAGCGTTTCTCGACCGAAGCGGCCGTGGCCAAGCTGACCGCGTCGGAAGCAGCGATGTGGATCGCCCACCAGGCCGTGCAGATCCACGGCGGCATGGGTTATTCCAAGGAAATGCCGCTGGAACGTTATTTCCGCGATGCCAAGATCACCGAGATCTACGAAGGCACCTCTGAAATCCAGCGCCTGGTCATCGCCCGCAACGAAACTGGCGTGCGCTAAACCTGTAGTGCCGAGCCATGCTCGGCAGAGGCTTTCCTGGCAATGTGGCTCGTGTAGGAGCGGCGTGAGCCGCGAAGCCGAAAGCGCTGGGTGGCCAATCAAGCCCGCAATCTGATGGGATACGAGCTTCGTGGCTTATTCCGCTCCCACAAGCTGCAATAACAAACCCCGGCTTTGCCGGGGTCTTTTGTGGATTTTGGGGCCGGCGGAGGGCGGTGCCGAGCCATGCTCGGCAGGGGCGTTACCGGGAAAGCCCCTTGCCGAGCATGGCTCGGCACTACAGGGCCCCCAAAAAAAAGCCCCGGCAGTGCCGGGGCTTTTCTATCAACGGTCCTTCTGGATCGCGTGCACCTTGTGCTGCGCGATGTACTCCTTGGACTGTTCGTCCAGCTTGTCGCCGAGCATGCGCCGCACGCTCACGAAGAACAGCGGGATCAGCAACACGCCGATCACGGTGGCGAACAACATGCCACCGATGACGCCGGTACCCAGCGAGTGACGGGCATTGGCGCCGGCACCGGTGGAGATGGCCATCGGCAGTACGCCGAGGATGAAGGCGAACGAGGTCATCAGGATCGGGCGGAAACGCAGGTGCGCCGCTTCGATGGTGGCTTCGCGCAAGGTCTTGCCGGCAGCACGCTGCTCCACCGCGAACTCGACGATAAGAATCGCGTTTTTCGCCGCCAGGCCAATCACCGTCACCATGCCGATCTTGAAGTACAGATCGTTCGGCAGGCCGCGCAGCAGCGAGAACACCACCGCACCGAGGATGCCGATCGGCACCACCAGCAGCACCGAGACCGGGATCGACCAGCTTTCATACAGCGCGGCAAGGCACAGGAATACCACCACGATCGACAACACCATCAGCAGCGTTGCGGCGTTACCGGCGAGGATTTCCTGATAGGACATGCCCGACCAGTCGAAGCCGAAGCCCACCGGCAGGTCGTCATGCACCAGTCGCTCCATCGTGCTCATGGCCTGGCCGGAACTACCGCCCGGCGCCGGCGCACCGACGATGTTGACTGCCGAATAGCCGTTGTAGCGGTTCAGTGCCGGCGGTGCATAGATCCACTCGGACTTGACCACCGCGCTGAGCGGGATCATCGCCGGCTGGCCGGTTGCATCCTTGCTCAGCGAGCTCGGGACGAAATAGCTGTTCAGCGATTCCGGGCCGGTGCGGTAGGCCGCGTCGGCCTGCATGTTGACGCGCTTGATGCGGCCGCCGTAGAAGAAGTCGTTGACGTAGACCGGCGCCAGCATCATCTGGATGGCGGTATACACATCATTGACCGACACGCCCATGGCCTGGGCCTGCACGCGGTCAACCTTCAACTGCAGCTGCGGCGCATTCTCCAGCGTGTTGGGGCGTACGCCGACCAGCGACTTGTCCTGGCTGGCGGCTCCCAACAAGGTATTGCGCGCATCCATCAAGGCGTCCTGGCCTGCGCCGGTGCGGTCCTGCAGCCACATGTCGAAGCCGCCGAACTGACCCAGGCCCTGCACGGTTGGCAGGTTGACGAAGAAGATCTGCGCATCCTTGATGCCGTAGGCCTTCTGGTTCATTTTCTGGATGAACTCGGGCGCGGTTTCCTTGCGCTCGCTCCAGTCCTTGAGGCGGACGAAGGCCATACCCACGTTCTCGCCGGCACCGATGAAGCTGAAGCCGGTGATCTGCATCAGGCCTTCAAAGGCATCCTCGTCCTGCAAGGTGCCCAGCAGCTGATCGAACACGGCGCTGGTACGGGTCTTGGTGGCACCCGGCGGCAGCTGCACGATGGCCAGTGCATAGCCCTGGTCTTCTTCCGGCAGGAAGCTGCCCGGCAGGCGGGTGAACAGGAAGCCGCACAGTACCAGCAGCAGGGCAAACACCATCAACCAGCGCGGGGCGTGCTTGATGACGCCGCCGACGGTGCCGACGTAGCTCTTCTCCAGCTTGCCGTAGTACTTGTTGAAGGTGCGGTAGACCCAGTTCGGGTTGTCGTTGTGGGTGGGCTTGAGGAAGGCCGCACACAGCGCCGGAGTGAAGGTCAGTGCCAGCAGGGCGGAGAACGCCATCGCCATGGCGATGGTCAGTGCGAACTGCTTGTAGATCTCACCCGAGGCGCCCGGCTGCAGCGCGGACGGGATGAACACCGCCGCCAGCACCACGGTGATGGCCACCACCGCGCCGGTGATCTGGCCCATGGCTTTCTGCGTTGCCGGCTTCGGATCGAGTTTTTCCTCGGTCATGATGCGTTCGACGTTTTCGATGACGACGATGGCGTCATCGACCACGATGCCGATCGCCAGCACCATCGCGAACAGGGTCAGCTGGTTGATGGTGAAACCGATTGCCAGCATGCCCATGAAGGTGCCGAGCAGGGCCACCGGGATGACCAGGGTGGGGATGATGGTGGCGCGGAAGTTCTGCAGGAACACCAGCATCACCAGGAACACCAGGATGATGGCCTCGACCAGGGTATGGACCACTTCCTCGATCGAGATGGTGACGAAGGTGGTGCTGTCGTACGGGGTAAACCAGCTCACGCCGGGCGGGAAGCTCGGGGCCAACTCATCCATCTTCGAGCGCACGGCCTCGGACACGTCCAGCGCATTGGCACCGGGCAGCAACTGGATGGCGAACACCGCCACCGGCTTGCCGTTGTACTTGGTGTCGAAGCCGTAGTTGGACGCACCGAAGGAAACCGTGGCGACATCCTTCAGCTTGACCACGCTGCCGTCGTTGTTGGCCCGCAGGATGGTGTTCTCGAACTCTTCCGGCGAGCTGTAGCGGCCTTCGGCGGCCACGGTTGCGGTGAAGGCCTGGCCGTTGGGAGCCGGGTCGCCGCCGACCGAGCCGGCAGCGAACTGCAGGTTCTGGGTGCCGATGGCGTTGTACACGTCGGTTGCCGACAGGTGGTAACCCTGCAGCTTTTCCGGGTTCAGCCATACGCGCATGGCGTACTCGGAACCGAACTGCTGGGTGCTGCCGACGCCGGGAACACGCGAAACCTGTTCCAGCACGCGCGCGCCAACGATGTCGTTCAAGGCATCGCGGTCGACGGTGCCGTCATCCGAACGCACGCCGATGGCCATCAGGAAGCCGGCGTTCGCCTTGGCCACCACCACGCCCTGTTTGGTCACTTCCGAGGGCAGGCGAGGCGTCGCCAGCGACACCTTGTTCTGCACCTGCACCTGGGCGATGTCGGCATCGGTGCCGCTGTCGAAGGTCAGGGTGATGGTGACGCGGCCGGTGGAGGACGACGACGAGCTGAAGTACATCAGGTTGTCGATGCCGGTCAGCTGCTGCTCGATCACCTGGGTGACCGACTTTTCCGCGGTGGACGCGCTGGCGCCCGGATAGTTGGCGGTGACCGTCACCTGCGGTGGCGCCACGCTCGGGTAGGACTCGATACCCAGGTTGAGGATCGAGATCACGCCGCCAAGCGAGATCAGGATCGCCACCACCCAGGCGAAGACGGGATGCTCGATGAAAAATTTAGGCATGACGGAGTCCCGTTATTCCTTCTTCGCCGGGGCTGCCGCAGGCGCGCCAGCGGCGGGCTTGGCGGCATCGGGCTGCCAGGGCTTGGCCGTGGCCGGTGCGCCTTCCTTGACCTTCTGTATGCCCGAAACAATGACCTGGTCACCAGCGGCCAGGCCGGAGGAGACCAGCCAGTTGCCGCCCTGCTGGTTGTCCAGGGTGACGTTCTTGCGCACGACCTTGCCGTCCTTGCCGACGATCAGCACATAGCCGCCCTGGGTATCGCGCTGTACTGCCTGCTGCGGCACCAGGAAGGCGTTGTGGCGCTCGCCCAGGTTGGCCTTGAAGCTGACGAACGAGCCAGGCAGCAGGATGTGGTCCGGGTTGGGCAGCTGCGCACGCAGCGACACGGTGCCGGTGGCCGGATCAACCGTGGTCGAGGAGAAGTCCAGGGAACCTTCGTGCGCGTAGGCGCTGCCGTCGGGCAGGTTGACCTGCACGGTGGTCTTGCCGTCCCCGGCCAGTGCCACTGCGCCCTTGTCCTGGGCCGCGCGCAGCAGGCTCAGCTCGTCGGCGGTCATCGAGAAGTTCACGTACAGCGGGTCGATCTGGTCGACGGTGGTCAGCAGGGTCACATCGCCCTGGCCGACCAACGCACCTTCGGTGACCTGCTGCTTGCCGGCCTGGCCGGCGATCGGTGCGGTGACGCGGGCATAGCCGAGGTTGATGCGGGCGGTGGTGACCGCGGCTTCGGCCTGCTGCACGGCGGCGGCGGCGGAGCGCTCAGCGGCCTCGGCACTGTCCAGGTCGGACTTGGACACATAACTCTGCGGCGCCAGCGAACGGGCACGGGTGGCGGTGGCGCGCGCGTTGGCATACGTGGCGCGGGCCGAGGCCAGTGCACCCTCGGCGGAGGCCAGTGCGGCCTGCAGTGGTGCCGGGTCGATCAGGAACAGCACCTGGCCTTCCTTGACCGCGCTGCCTTCTTCATAGACGCGCTTCTGCAGCACGCCGGCCACGCGGGCGCGGACGTCGGCGGAACGGAACGGCGACAGGCGCCCCACCAGTTCGCGCTGCAGCGGCAGGGTCTGCGGTTTGGCGTCGACTACGCCAACGTCCTGCGGGGGCGGTGCGGCTTGCTCCTGCGGTTTCTTACAGGCGGCAAGGCTCAATGTCGCTGCACAGGTGAGAGCGAGGAGACGGAGTGGGGCGGTCATCAGGAGAAACTCCGGGTGTTGTTTTTATTTGGAGCTGCGGCGGCGTGGTGCGTGCAGGCAAAGGCACGCAGGAAGCCGTCGGTGGCAAATTCGGCCCAGCGGCGACGCTCTTGTGGATCATCGCGGTAGGGGGTGTGAAAGCGCTGTCGTTCAAAATCCTGGCCTGCAATCATGCTGATCAACAGCTCGGCCATGAACTGCGGGTCGTCATGCTTGAGGCGACCGCGCTGCATCTCGGTTTGCATCCATTCAGCGACATGGTTGCGGAGGGCTTCGTTGCTTCCCTGGTACATGAACTGAGCTTCGTCGCGGAACTCATGCACGCTGGCACCGATCAGCTGCGCGGTGCGACGGACATTGGGCTTGTTGCGATGCTCGAGGTAGCCGATGGCAAAGTCGAGGACGGTCTCGTGCAGCGGCTTTTCTTCACATACGGATAACGCCGCCGTCGCGGTGGACACATGCAGCTGCATGGCCTGCCGCAGCAGCTCGCGTTTGCAGCCGTAGCGGCTGTAGAGCGTCTGCTTGGAACAACCTGCCGCCGCCGCTATCGAATCCATACTCAGGTGTATGCCTTGTTGGGACAATAGCTCACGCACTGCTTCGAGCACGCGCTGGTCACGCGCGTCGGTTGGCGCGGAGGTGGCAGAGGGGGTTTGCATAAGCGGTGGACTATACCGTCCAGTTCAGAAACGCCGCAACGTAATTCGTCTTTCACTGTACCCGGTGAGCGAATGAGATTCAGGTGGCGGACATCGTTTCCGGATCGTGTAGCAGTAAAACCATGGCTGTTGCTACCGCTCGCCAGAAAATTGCGATGCAGATAATGCGGCCCTGCAGCAAGGTTCTTTTTGTTACCAGCGATACAATCGCGGTTTCTCCAAACGAGCAACACCCAAAGCTCTGCCATGAAATCGCAAAACAGTGCTGCCAAGTCCGCAAAGACGAAATCCAAACCAGCTGTGAAGCAGAACATCGCGGAAGCTGGCCTCTCGCTAGAACCGGTATTTGCAGCCTTGCGGAAGCGTTATCCCGCTGCGGCCGCACAGGCGCAGGCAGTGGCTTTTGCTACGGCGTTCTACAAGCGCATGGAAGCCGATGAGTTCACACTGCACTCGGCCGATGATTGGGCGGTGCTGGCTGCGGGCATGCTGGAGTTCGCCCGTACCCGCAAGCCGGGCAAGGCCAACGTGCGCGTGTTCAACCCGACGCTGAAGGCTGACGGTTGGGAATCGGCACATACCGTGCTGCAGATCGTCAACGACGACATGCCGTTCCTGGTGGACACGGTGACGCTGGCGCTGGCCGAGCAGGGCATCGGCGTGCACGTGCTGGGCCATCCGGTGATCAGCATCGGCCGCGACAAGGCTGGCAAGCTGACCGGCGTGGGCGAGGGCAAGCTGGAATCGGTGATGCTGCTGGAGATCGATCGCCAGCCGGCCGATGCGCTGGATGCCGTTGCCAAGCGTGTCAGCGGCGCGCTGGAAGACGTGCGCGCCATCGTCACTGACTGGCAGCCGATGACCGACAAGGCGGTGGCACTGGCCGACGACCTGGGCAAGCGTCCGTTGCCGGTGAGCAAGGCCTCGCGCGCCGAGGCACAGGAATTCCTGCGCTGGGCCGCCGACAACCATTTCACCTTCTTCGGCTACCGCGAATACAAGGTGGAGAAGAAGGGCAAGGAAGAAGTGCTGGTCGCGCAGAACGGCACCGGCCTGGGCCTGATGCGTGGCAAGGACACGATGGTCGCGCGCCCGGTCAAGGGACTCTACATGGACTACATCGGCGTGCTGGAATTCGACGCCAAGGGCAAGATCATCGGCGAGCAGCGCTTCCTCGGCCTGTTCACCTCCAGCGCCTACAACCGCCGCCCTTGGGAAATCCCGCTGGTGCGCCAGCGCTATGAAAACGTGATGGCACGCTCGGGCCTGAGCCTGTCCAGCCACAGCGGCAAGGCACTGCGCCACATCCTGGAGTCGCTGCCGCGCGAAGAACTGTTCCAGTCCAGCGAGGACGAACTGTTCCGCACCGCCATGGGCGTGCTCGGCCTGCAGGAGCGCGTGCGCAGCCGCCTGTTCCTGCGCCGCGACAAGTTCAGCCGCTTCATCTCGGCGCTGGTGTTCCTGCCGCGCGAGCGCTTCAACACCGACGTGCGCCTGCGCGTTGAAAGCATGCTCAAGGATGCCCTGCAGGGCGAATACGTCGACTCCAGCGTGGTGCTGGGCGACTCGCCGCTGGCGCAGGTGCACCTGATCGTGCGTCCCAAGGCCGGGCAGAGCCTGGAGCTGGACGTGGAAGGCATGGAGAAGCGCCTGGCCCACGTGCTGCGCAACTGGCAGGACGATCTGCGCGAAGCGCTGGTCGCCAGCCACGGCGAAGGCGAAGGCCTGCGCATTGCCTCGCGTATCGGCAAGGCACTGCCGGCTGGTTACATCGAGGACTCCAGCGCTGAAATCGCCGCGGCCGACGTCGCCCAGCTGGATGCATTGACCGGCCCGGACGATCTGCGCCTGAGCCTGCAGGCAATCCGTCGTGACGAGGTCGATGGCCTGCGCCTGAAGCTGTACCGCCAGCTGGAAGACATTCCGCTGTCCGACGTGCTGCCGATGATGGAGAACATGGGCCTGCGTGTGATCGCCGAGCGCCCGTACAAGCTGATGGTCGACGAAGCGCCGGTCTACGTGCAGGACTTCGAAGTCGAATCCACCATCGGTGCAATCGACCCGGCCAGCGCCAATGCCTCCTTCAGCGATGCCTTCGCCCGCGTCTGGCACGGCGATGCCGAGAACGACGGCTTCAACCGTCTGGTGCTGGGTGCCGGTCTGGATTGGCGCCAGGTGTCGATGCTGCGTGGCTACTGCAAGTACCTGCTGCAGATCGGCGTGCCGTTCTCGCAGGCCTACGTGGAAGGCACCTTCAACCGCTACCCGCTGCTGGCGCGCCTTATCGTAGAGCTGTTCGAAGCCCGCTTCGAGCCGACCCCGTCGGCCGACAAGGCGATGCTGGACGCGCAGCTGGCCCAGTTCAAGCAGCTGGCCGGTGACGATGTCGCCACCCTCAAGCTGCTCGATGGCGTGGTCAAGGCGCGCAAGAGCGACCGTGCCGCGCGCATGGCGCTGGTCCATGAAGTGCTGATCAAGCTGCTCGACGGCGTGTCCAGCCTGGATGAAGACCGCATCCTGCGCAGCTTCATCGGCGTGATCGAAGCCACCCTGCGCACCAGCTACTACATGGTCCGCAAGGACGGCGTGCGCGCCGATGGCGGCCCGGCTGACTACATCAGCTTCAAGTTCGACGCCGCCAAGGTGCCGGACCTGCCCAAGCCGCGCCCGTACCGCGAGATCTTCGTGTGCGGCCCGCGCGTGGAAGGTACCCACCTGCGCTTCGGCCCGGTCGCCCGTGGTGGCCTGCGCTGGTCGGACCGTCGCGAAGACTTCCGCACCGAGGTGCTGGGCCTGGTCAAGGCACAGATGGTGAAGAACACCGTGATCGTGCCGGTCGGTTCCAAGGGTGGTTTCTTCGCCAAGCAGCTGCCGGACCCGGCGGTGGACCGTGATGCCTGGTTCGCCGAAGGCGTGGCCTGCTACAAGCGCTTCATCAACGGCCTGCTGGACATCACCGACAACATCGTCAACAACAAGATCGTGCCGCCGCAGGGCGTGGTACGTCATGACATGGACGATCCGTACCTGGTCGTCGCTGCCGACAAGGGCACCGCCACGTTCTCCGACACCGCCAACGGCATCGCCCGCGCGCACGGTTTCTGGCTGGACGACGCGTTCGCTTCCGGTGGCTCGGTTGGTTACGACCACAAGGGCATGGGCATCACCGCACGCGGCGCGTGGGAGTCGGTCAAGCGCCACTTCCGTGCACTGGGCCGTGACTGCCAGAAGCAGGACTTCACCGTGGTCGGCGTCGGCGACATGTCCGGCGACGTGTTCGGCAACGGCATGCTGCTGTCCGAGCACATCCGCCTGGTCTGCGCCTTCGACCACCGCCACATCTTCCTCGATCCGAACCCGGTGGCTGCCAGCTCGTTCAAGGAACGCGCGCGCATGTTCAAGGTGCCGCGTTCGAGCTGGGCTGACTACGACAGCAAGCTGATCAGCAAGGGCGGCGGCATTTACCCGCGTTCGCTCAAGTCGATCGAGATCACCCCGGAAGTGCGTGAAGCACTGGGCATCGACGCCAGCATCAAGGCGATGAACCCGACCGACCTGATCAATGCCGCGCTGAAGGCGCCGGTTGACCTGCTGTGGAACGGCGGCATCGGCACCTACGTCAAGTCGGCGACCGAAACCAACGCCGATGTCGGCGATCGCGCCAACAATGGCCTGCGCGTCAACGGTGGCGAGCTGCGCTGCAAGATCGTGGGCGAGGGCGGCAACCTGGGCATGACCCAGCTTGGCCGCATCGAGGCCGCGCAGGTTGGCGTGCTGCTCAACACCGACTTCATCGACAACTCGGCCGGTGTGGATACCTCCGACCACGAAGTCAACATCAAGATCCTGCTCAACGACGTCGTGCGCGCCAAGAAGCTCACCGTGGACCAGCGCAACAAGCTGCTGGCCTCGATGACCGACGAGGTGGGCGAGCTGGTGCTGATGGACAACTACCGCCAGAACCAGGCACTGAGCCTGATGGAGCGGATGAGCAGCAAGCGCCTGGGTTCCAAGCAGCACTTCATCCGTACGCTGGAGAAGCAGGGCCTGCTGGATCGCCAGATCGAGTTCCTGCCGTCCGACGCCGAGCTGTCGGCACGCAAGCTGCGCGGGCAGGGCCTGACCCGTCCGGAACTGGCGGTGCTGCTGTCGTACTCCAAGATCGTTGCCTTCCAGCAGCTGCTGGAGTCTGACATCCCGGAAGATCCGTACCTGTCCAAGGAGCTGCTGCGTTACTTCCCGCAGCCGCTGCAGAAGAAGTACGCCGACGCGATGGAGCGTCACCGCCTGAAGCGCGAGATCATCGCCACGGCCGTGACCAACCAGACCATCAATCGCATGGGCGCCACCTTCCTGATGCGCATGCAGGAAGACACCGGCCGCACCGTGGCCGAGGTCGCCAAGGCCTACACCATCAGCCGTGAAACGCTGGACGCACGTGCACTGTGGACGCAGATCGACGCGCTCGACGGCACCTTGCCGGAAGCAGTGCAGGTGGATGCACTGGAAGTGATCTGGAAGCTGCAGCGTTCGTTCGTGCGTTGGCTGCTGACCCGTCCGGGCGCCATGCCGGGCATCACCGCCGCAGTGGACCGCTACCAGGGCCCGTTCAACGACATCCGTGTCGCCTCGGGCGTACTGCCGGATTCGCAGCGCCCGGCCTATGAGGCCAGCGTTGTGGCATGGAAGGAGAAGGGATTGCCGGCGGCACTGGCACAGCAGCTGTCCGAACTGCAGTTCCTGGAGCCGGCGTTCGACATCATCGAACTGGCGCGTCCGCGCAAGCTCAAGCCGGTGGACGTGTCCAAGGTCCATTTCCGTCTGGGCGAAGCCCTGCAGATGCCGTGGCTGTTCGAGCAGATCGACGCGCTGGAGGTCAACGGTCGTTGGCATGCGGTTGCCCGTGGCGTGCTGCGCGACGAGCTGGCCGCGCATCAGCGTGCATTGGCTGGCCAGGTGCTGTCGATGAAGGGCGCGACCGCGGAGGCCAAGGTGGCTGCGTGGTTGGGCCGCGATGACAGCGGCCTGCGCTTCACCCTGGCGATGCTGGCTGAGCTGGCTGAGCAGAAGACGCTGGACTACCCGACGGTGTCGGTGGCGGTGCAGCGTTTGGGCCAGCTGGCTGCGCACGGCGCTTAAGTCGGCAGGTTGTTGGTTTTTGGAGGACGGGCCCGAAAGGGCCCGTTCTTTTTTGTTAAGTCAAAGGCTTGCCCTCACCCCAACCCCTCTCCCGCGTGCGGGAGAGGGGCTACAGCTGCAATTGCGCAGGATGCCTGCGCTCGCGGTGCACTAGCCCCTCTCCCGCCTGCGGGAGAGGGGTTGGGGTGAGGGCAAGCTCTTGCCGTTGGCCTTCAGTTTCCAAGTAAACGAAAGCACCAGTCAGCACACCAGCAGGTTATCCTCGCCCTCCAAGCCGAACCGAAGACGCGCACGTGTCCCCACGAATCGCATTCCTCGCCAGCACTGTCGAGACTGCCCAGCAGGCCCGTGTCACCCTGGCTGCCCGCTACGGCGACCACAACCCGGAGGACGCGGACGTGATCTGCCCGCTGGGCGGCGACGGCTTCATGTTGCAGACCCTGCATCGCCATGGCGGCAAGGGCAAGCCGGTGTTCGGCATGAAACTGGGCACGGTCGGCTTCCTGATGAACCACCATCGCGAAGACGATCTGATCGAGCGCCTGGCCCTGGCTGAGCCAGCCCACCTGCGCCCACTGGAAATGATTGCGCTGACCGAATCCGGCACCACCACTGGTTCGCTGGCCTATAACGACGTCTCGATGCTGCGCCAGACCCGCCAGGCCGCGCATATCGGCATCGACCTCAATGGCCAGCAACGGGTGGAAGAGCTGATCTGCGACGGCGTGCTTGTCTCCACGCCCGCTGGCAGCACCGCATACAACTACTCGGCGCATGGCCCGATCCTGCCGCTGGGTTCCAACACCATCGCCTTGACCCCGTTGGCGCCGTACCGGCCGCGGCGCTGGCGTGGCGCCATCCTCAAGGCCGAGACCGAAGTGCGCTTTCGCGTGCTTGATCCTTACAAGCGCCCGGTCAGTGTCACCGCCGATTCGCACGAAACCCGCGACGTGGTGGAAGTGACCATCCGTGAGTCGCGCGAGCGCCAGGTGACCTTGCTGTTCGACCCAGAGCACAACCTCGAAGAACGCATCCTGAGCGAGCAGTTCATGGTCTGATTGCCGGAATGGCAGCAGCGGGGCCGCTTCCGGGTAGACTGGGTCCCGTTCCTTGATCGTATTGGGTTCATCGTCCATGGGTGACAACACTCCCCGGCTTCTCACCGTTGCGGTTACTTCGCGCGCCCTGTTCGATCTCGAAGAAGGCCACGCCCTGTTCGAACGCGAAGGTCTGGAGGCCTATGCCGCCTACCAGCGGGCGCACGAGGATGATGTGCTCAAGCCTGGCGTTGCCTTCCCGGTGGTGCGCAAGCTGTTGGCGCTCAATGATGGTGCGCCGGTGGAGACGCCGCGCGTGGAGGTGATCCTGCTGTCGCGCAATTCTGCCGATACCGGCCTGCGCATCTTCAACTCCATCCAGCACTACAAGCTGGATATCGTGCGTGCCACCTTCACCGCCGGCGAGCCGACCTGGCCTTACGTCAAGCCGTTCGGCACCGATCTGTTCCTGTCGGCCAACCCGGACTCGGTGCGTCGTGCGCTGGTCAACGGCATCGCTGCAGCGACGATCCTGCCGCAGAGCGCGCAGGAGGTAGCTGCTGCTTCGGCCGCGGCAACCGATACCGGCCGTTCCAAGACCCAGCTTCGCATCGCCTTCGATGGTGACGCGGTGATCTTTGGTGATGAAAGCGAGCGCATCTCGCGCGAGCAGGGCGTGGAGGCATTCGGTCGCCACGAGCGTGAGCGCGCGCATGAACCGCTCAGTGGTGGCCCGTTCCGCAACTTCCTGTCCGCACTGCATGCCTTGCAGGCGGCGTTCCCGGCCGGCGAAGCCGCGCCCATCCGCACCGCGCTGGTAACCGCACGTTCGGCGCCAGCGCATGAGCGGGTTATCCGCACCCTGCGCGAGTGGGGCGTGCGTCTGGATGAAGCGCTGTTCCTCGGCGGCCGCCACAAGGGCCCGTTCCTTGAAGCCTTCGGTGCCGATATCTTCTTCGACGATTCGCAGCACAACATTGATAGTGCACGTCAGCATGTGGCTGCTGGCCACGTGCCGCATGGCGTGGCCAACCCCGACTAATCCTGCCGTTTGTTGTGGGAGCGGCATAAGCCGCGAAGCAAGCAAACTGTCCGGCAGCAGGCACGATGCAATCGCAGTGATCTCAGCGATTCTTGCCTGGTCAGCTTCGCGGCTTACGCCGCTCCCACAATCCGGCGTCTGCGTGGCGTTGCAGCCATATATTCCCCACATGCTAGGATGAAGCCGCTTTCGCGGGTTCCAAGCTGAACCAGCGGTAATCCTGCCGCGTCCTGATCTGCACGAATGCAGCAGATCCCTCCCGCACTGCACCCACCCGGTGATCCAGGGGCGGGGCCTGTTCCCCGACCGGTAGCGTCATGTACCTGCCATTCCCTTTCGCGCTGCCTTGCGTGGCGGCCGGGTGTTTCGCGCGCCGCGCGGGACTGGACGCATTGTCTCTCCTGCACGGCGCATAACGCGCCCTTGCGCAGTGCCGTCGCGTTTACGCGATGGCAGCTACACAGGAGAAACAACCCGAATGACCATGCGTATCGCCATTCTTGGAGCCGGCCCGAGCGGCCTGGCGCAACTTCGTGCCTTTGAATCCGCCCGTCGAGGTGGGGCTGAAGTGCCAGAGATCGTCTGCTTTGAAAAGCAATCGGATCTCGGCGGGATGTGGAACTACACATGGCGTACCGGGCTGGATGCTTATGGCGAACCGGTGCATGGCAGCATGTACCGCTACCTCTGGTCGAATGGCCCGAAGGAAGCGCTGGAGTTTGCCGACTACAGTTTCGAAGAGCATTTTGGCCGCCCGATCGCCTCCTATCCGCCACGCGCCGTGCTGCGCGACTACATCATGGGCCGCATCGAAAAGAGCGGCGTGCGTGATCAGATCCGCTTCAACATGGCGGTGCAATGGGTCGACTACTCGGAAGAAACCGAGCGTTTCACCGTCACCGTCCGCGACCTGAAGAAGGATGAGTTGCTGACTGAGGAGTTCGATCGGGTGATCGTTGCAACCGGCCATTTCTCCACGCCGAATGCGCCATTCTTCGAGGGCGTCGATCGTTTTCCCGGCCGCGTGTTGCATGCGCATGATTTCCGTGACGCCTGCGAATTCGCAGACAAGGATCTGCTGCTGGTAGGGAGCAGCTATTCGGCCGAGGATATCGGTACGCAGTGCTACAAGTACGGCGCCAAGTCGGTGACCTTCAGCTACCGCAGCGCGGCAACCGGTTACGACTGGCCGGCTGCCTTTGAAGAAAAGCCCCTGCTGCAGCGTGTTGAAGGCAACACCGCGCACTTCATCGATGGCAGCAGCAAGGAGGTGGATGCGATCGTGCTGTGTACCGGCTACCAGCACCATTTTCCGTTCCTGCCCGATGCACTGACCCTGCGTACGCGCAATCGCCTGTATCCCGGTGATCTGTACAAGGGCGTGTTCTGGATCGACAACCCGAAGCTGATTTACTTGGGTATGCAGGACCAGTACTACACCTTCAACATGTTCGATGCGCAGGCCTGGTATGCGCGCGATGTCATCCTTGGCAGGATCACGCTGCCGGCGGGCGATGCAATGCGTGCAGACAGCGACGCCTGGCTGGCGCGTGAGGAGGCGACGACTTCGGCGGCGCAGGACATCGACTTCCAGACCGAATACGTGCGCGATCTGCTTGACGCCACTGACTACCCGGACTTCAACGTCGAGGCTGTGGCCACGCTGTTCAAGCAGTGGAAGCACGACAAGAAGGACGACATCCTCGGTTATCGCAACTACAGCTACCGCTCCGTGCTGACCGGCACGTTGGCGCCGCTGCACCACACCCCGTGGATGCAGGCGATGGATGATTCGCTGGAGGCTTTCCTCGCCGACAGCGTGATCGAGGAGCAGCCGCGCAGGATTGCCTGATGGCGATGGCGCCGGTCAGCCCGGCGCCTGTCCCAGTGGCAACAGGATATTGGTCAGTCGCCAGCGCAGCCCCTGGCGACTGAGCACGAACACGACTTCGCGCCCGTCTTCCAGGTGGGTCGTGGCGGTGTAGCGCGACAGCGATTCGTAGTGGCCGGTGGTATTGGCCAGCGGCTTGGCCGGCGAGGGCGGCGCCCAGGTATCGCCGCCGACGGTATCGCCGATGGCCCGCTTCCACAGGCTGTCGCCCTGCAGCAGGGCGGCAATGCCCAGCGGGGTGACGAAGGTGTCGACACCTGCGCCGGTGAGGTTGCCGGCCATGCCCAGCGCGACCTGGCCGAACAGACTCGACTGCATGTCGCTGCCGGCGCGGCGAACGATGTAATCGTTGATCTGCGCCTTGATGTTGACCCGCACCGCGCCGAAGTCGACGTGTCGCGCCAGCTTGCCGGTGTCACGCTGTTCGATGGCCTGGCTGATGCCGCGGATCGCCAGATAGGGGCCGCCGATCACGTAGGCGGCCAGCAGCACTGCGATGGCGATGACGGTGGCGAGTATCCACTTCTTCATTGCGTTGCTGTCCTCGGGATCAGGGGTGTGCGGGGATGCTGGCTTCGGCCCAACGGCGCAGCATCACCAGGGTTTCGGCCCAGGCCTGGCTGCAGAAGCCCAGGTACTCGCTGTCGCCGTTCCAGCCCAGGTGATGGAACTCCAGCACGGTCATCGGCTCGCCTTCGTGCGGCAGCCCGCGCCAGGCGCCGGGGCTGGCCCGGCGTGACAGGTCGAAGCGGATTTCGGTACCGGTCCAGGCCGAGGCCGGGCTTTGTGGCGGGTGGCGGCTGATCACTTCCCAGCGGATGCAGCGCTCGGGGATGATCTCCAGCACCTTCAGCGCAACCACGCCATGGCCGGAACCGGGGTTGTGGCTGATCACGCTGTCGCCGTCGATGACCGATTGCTGGTGCGGTATCCACCAGCGGCTCAGTCCCTCGGCGCTGGCCAGGCCGCTGTAGACGGTGGCCAGCGGGGCATCGATCCAGACTTGCAGGTGGATGCTGGTCATGGCGGCTTCCTGTCGAAGGTTGCCGCCAAGCGTGCCGCAAACCAGGTTGGTCTGCGTGAAGCCCGCGCCAATCAGAATTCCAGGTCCAGCGCGGCGCACAGGTAGTCGACGAACGGGCCGAGTGCGGCCAGGTCCTTGGCCAGGGTCTGGCGCAGGCGCGGGCCGGTCATCACCTCGTCGTCCAGCGAACGCCACAGCACCCAGTTGCGGTGTTTGAGGTCGTCGATGAACTCGAAATCGGCCGGGAAGCCGCGCGGCGGCCGCACCAGCTTTTCGCTGCTCTCGAACTCGTAGCGCTTGCGCGTGGCTGGCGCATGCGCGGCGGCCTTCCAGCTGCCGGGGTTGTCGAGGATGAACTGGCGCAGGCGGCGCTGTACGTCCGGCTCGGGGTGCCAGATGCCGGCACCAACAAAGCTCTCGCCCGGTGCCAGGTGGATGTAATACGACGGCGCCGGCACCTGCTTGCGGCGCTCATGGAACAGACGTGCGCCCTGCCAGGTCTTGTACGGCGCCTTGTCGTGGGAGAAGCGCGAGTCACGGTAGATGCGGAACAGCGAGCCACCAACAGTGCGCGGATCGGCCTGGAAGTGCGTGCTGACTTCGCTCAGGTCTGGCTGCAGGTCGGTGATCAGGCGCAGGAAGGGCTGGCGTACATGATCTTCGTACTGCTGCTTGTGCTCGGCAAACCAGGTTTTGTCGTTGTGGCGGGCCAGCCCGCGCAGGAACTTGAAGCTGGCATCGCTGAAATACTGGGTCATGGTGTGTCCTGCAGGGTATGGCGCCACTGGTCCAAGGCATCCAGCAAGGCCAGTGAGTCCGGGTTGTCCTTGTGTTGCTCGCGCAACTCGGCGATCTGCGCGATGTACTCGGGCAAGGTCTGCTCGGCCATGCCCGGGGTGGAAAAGCGCTGCTGACGATACGCATCCCAGCGTGAGCGCGCGGTGTCGTCCAGGGTTTGCGGGTGGTTGCGGGCGCGGTAGCGGAACAGCAGCTCGGGCAGGCGCGGATCGCGGAAGCGCTGTTCCAGCTCGGCCAATGCTTCCGGCGGTGCAGTGCGCACCTTGCTGAGCAGGCCCTTGTCACCTTCGGCCAGGAAGCCGTCATACAACGAGGCATCGGCGTCGATCGGACCGTCATTTACGCGCTCACGCGCGAACACCTGGCGGGCCTTCTCGGCCAGCTGCGGGGCGAGTGCGCGCAGTTTCGCGGCCTTGGCTTCAATCACCGCAGGATCGATGGCCAGGCGTTCGAAGTCGGCATCGCGCAGATGGTTCCAGGCAACCAGCGCCGGCACCTTGTTGAGATGGACTTCTTTCAGCGGAATGCGCTGCTGGCCTTCGGGCAGGTCGGCCGCGCGGGTATACAGGCGCGCGGTGATCTCCTCCACCGACAGCTCCAGCAGCGGTTCGATATCACCCTCCAGATCGAACGCGATGACCCGGTTGTTGATATGCGGATGGCGCGCCAATGGCAGCACCGGTGCGGCGCATAGGCGGCTGGCGGGGTAGCGCATCGAGATGTGCAGTACCGGCTCCATCGCTACCACGTCGAGCAGGCTGCCGACGTAGCGCTTGTCGCGCAGGCGCAGCGCGTAGTCCCACATGCGCGGCTGTGCCTCACGGAAGCGGCGGGCCATGCCGATGGTGGCATAGACGTCGGACAGCGCTTCGTGGGCGTCGCCTTCGCGTACGTCATTGGCCAGCGCGAGGTGCTCGAGCTTGAACGAGGTGGCGCCGTCTTCGCGCTTGGGCCAGTTGATGCCGTCCGGGCGCAGCGCGTGCACCAATCGCAACATGTCGAGCAGGTCCCAGCGCGAGTTGCCGCTGCGCCACTCGCGCTCATAGGGATCATGGAAATTGCGGAACAGGCCGTAGCGCACAAACTCGTCATCGAAGCGCAAGGTGTTGTAACCCAGCGTGCAGGTCTGTGGCTTGCTCATCAACTCGTTGATGCGGGCGAAGGCCTCGGCCTCGCTGACACCTTCGGCCAACGCATGCTGCGGGGTGATGCCGGTGATCAAGGTAGCGACCGGCGAGGGCAGCAGGTCGTCGGCCGGCTTGATGTAGAAACTGACCGGTTCGTCGATGACTTTCAGGTTGGCATCGGTGCGCACTGCGGCGAACTGGGCGATGCGGGTGCGACGCGGGTCCTGGCCAAAGGTTTCCAGGTCGTAGAACAGGAAGCTCTCGGCCATCAGTGCGCTCCTTCCAGTACCGGCAGGCGGTCGTGGACTACCTGCTCCAACGCGGCCCAGTCGATGTTGTCGAGCGAGTCATGGCCGGCGGTGGCGTCGGCCAGGATGGTCTGCTGCAGGCGGGTACGCTCAAGCGCGACTGCATACGGCGTGTGCAGGAAGGTGACCATCGTGTAATGCGGCACGAAACGGGTGGGCCAGCGCGCCTGCAGTGCCTGCTCCAGCTCGCGCTGCAGCAGGTAGCCCGGGTCCGCGACGCGGTCGCGCATCTCCAGATAATTGTCCAGGGCCATCTGCTGGATGGCGGCGGCATTGGGTTTGCGCTCGGCTTCAAAAGCGGCGAAGGCTGCTTCGGTGCCCGGATGCTCGGCCAGGCAGCGTGCCAGCACCACGCAGTCTTCGAACGCGCAGTTCATGCCCTGGCCGTGGAACGGCACCATCGCATGCGCAGCGTCGCCGATCAGCACCGCCTTGCCGCGCTGATGCCAGCGCTCCAGGTACAGCGTGCCGAGCAGGCCGGGTGGATGCTGTTCCCAGTCGGTGCGCAGGTCCGGTATCAACGGCAACGCATCAGCGAAGTCGCGCTGGAAAAGGGCTTCCGCTTCCGCACCGTTGCGCACCGTTGCGAAGCTGGGCTCGCCCTCATTGGGCAGGAACAGGGTGACGGTGAAGGTGCCTTCGTCGTTGGGCAGGGCGATGCACATGTAGTTGCCGCGCGGCCAGATGTGCAGGGCGTTGGCTTCGATCTGGAAGCTGCCGTCGGCGGCCGGTGGGATCTCCAGTTCCTTGTAGGAATGATCGAGGAATTCGATGCGCTCGCCCAAGGGCAGCTTGCGATTCATCGCTGCACGCAGCGCCGAGCCAGCGCCATCGGCACCGATCAACGGCGTGTTGAAGTGGATGTCGTGTGGCTGGTCGTCGCGGTCATCGATGAAGCG
>QFOV01000083.1 GCA_003248565.1 Stenotrophomonas sp. | reverse complement strand
GTTTGCTTGGGTTTCGACATGGACAACGTTGTCGGGATCGGGGCAGGCACACTAGCATCTTGCAGGTGAGCGCGGCGGTGGCAGGTATCACCGCTTGGGCGGCAACAAGGGAGTCATGGCAACGCAATGAGTGGTGAAGTCGTAGCGGTAGCAAGCATTCGTCTTGATGTGTGGCTGTGGGCCGCACGCTTCTTCAAGACCCGCAGCCTGGCCAAGCAGGCGGTGGAGACCGGCAAGGTGGATGTGGAAGGGCAACGCCCCAAGTCGTCCCGCGCCATCCGCCTGGGCGACGCGCTGCGGGTGCAGCGTGGCGATGAGGTCTTCGAGATCGCGGTGCGCGGGCTCAGCGACAAACGCGGCTCGGCGCCGGTAGCGCAGGCCATGTACGAAGAATCGGCGGCCTCGAAACAGGCACGTCACGAAGTGCACCTTCGCCGCGCCGCCGAACGCACCGGCTACCAGGCCCCGGAGCACAAGCCCGACAAACGTGCCCGGCGTCTGATCCGCGCCCTGGGTGATCTCGACGCGCTCTGATCCAAGCGATTCACCTGTAGTGCCGAGCCATGCTCGGCAGGGGCTTTACCGGCAATGCCAGACCTGTAGTGCCGAGCCATGCACGGCAGGGGCTTTACCGGTAATACCAGACCTGTAGTGCCGAGCCATGCACGGCAGGGGCTTTACCGGTAATACCAGACCTGTAGTGCCGAGCCATGCTCGGCAGGGGCTTTACCGGTAATACCAGACCTGTAGTGCCGAGCCATGCTCGGCAGGGGCTCTACCGGCAATGCCAGACCTGTAGTGCCGAGCCATGCTCGGCATTGGGCATTGCCAGTGAAGCCTCTGCCGAGCATGGCTCGGCACTACCGAAACAGAAACGCCACCTTGCGGTGGCGTTTCTGTTCAACCAGCAGCTCAGCGCTTGCCGCTGCCCAGCAAGCCGCTGCCCAGCCTGATCAGGTCGCTGACGCCGAACTGACCGTCGCCGTCCTGGTCCAGCACGCTGCCCAGCAGGCCGCCGCCGATACCGCCAGCCTGCGTCACCTGCTGCTTTTCCTGGCCCAGGATCTGCGCCAGACCATTGGGGTCGGCCTGACCGCCGCTGCTCATGCGCTGGGCGATGAAGGCCATCACGATCGGGGCGAGGATCTTCAGAAGCTGGCTGGAGCTGCTCGGGCTCAGGCCGGTGGCCTGGGCCAGGCCGGTCTCGGCACGGTCCTGGCTGCCGCCGAAGATGTGGCCGAGGATGCCAGCGCCGTTGGCTGCCGGGCTGTTGCCGCCGCCCATCACTGCGCCCAGCACGCTGCCGATGTCCAGGCCGCTGTGGTTGTTCTGCAGCGCGCCGAACAGGGCTTCGGCGCCCTGCGGCTTGGCCGCGTTGTTGCCCAGTGCGCCCATCAGCAATGGCAGCGCTGCGCTGATCGCGCCCGAGGCCTGCTGGCTGTCGATGCCCAACTGCTGCGAAACCTGTTGCAACGGTGCGCCCTGCAGTTGGGAGAGAAGATCGTCGGTCAGGCTCATCGGGAATCCTTGTTGGGTGGGTTATCCAGCGGCATGGTAACCCCCGCAAGGGGGCGTAAGTGAAGAGGCCAATGACGTGCCGGTTTGGGGGCGGAAACAACACCGCCCGCGCAGGGCGGGCGGTGTTGTTTCATCGTTGGACCAGCAGGCCGGGCTTACAGTTCGATGTCCTCGGCGCCCGGGGTGGCGGTCGGGAAATCGCTGCCTGGATGCGGCGGCGGTGCGAACGGATCGGCCGGGGCGGCCGCCGCAGCCAGCTTCTGCAGGGCGGCGGCGATGCCGGCGCCATAGGCCGGATCGGCCTTGTTGCAGTTGTCGATGTGACGCTGCTTGATGAAGTCCGGCGCATCACCCAGGGCACGGGCGGTGTTCTCGAACAGACGCTGCTGCTGTGCGGCGTTGTAGCTGCGGAACAAGGCACCGGGCTGGCTGAAATAGTCGTTGTCGTCTTCGCGGAAGTTCCAGAAGTCGGCATCGCCACGGATCTTCAGCGCCGGCTCGCGGTACTGCGGCTGCTCCTGCCATTGGCCATAGCTGTTGGGCTCGTAATGCGGCAGGCCGCCGTAGTTGCCGTCCACACGCATGGCGCCGTCGCGGTGGTTGCTGAAGACCGGGCAGCGGGCGGCGTTGACCGGGATCTGGTGGTGGTTGACGCCCAGCCGGTAACGCTGCGCATCGGTGTAGGCGAACAGGCGGGCCTGCAACATCTTGTCCGGCGACGGACCAATACCCGGTACCAGGTTGCTCGGTGCGAATGCAGACTGCTCCACGTCCTGGTACCAGTTGACCGGGTTGCGGTTGAGTTCGAACTCGCCGACTTCGATCAGCGGGTAATCGCTCTTCGGCCAGACCTTGGTCAGGTCGAACGGATGGATGCGGTAGGTCTCTGCTTCCAGTTCCGGCATGACCTGCACGAACAGCTTCCATTTCGGGAACTCACCGCGCTCGATCGCCTGGAACAGATCGCGGCCGTGGCTTTCGCGGTCCTTGCCGACCAGTACTTCGGCCTGCGCATCGGTCAGCGCCTGCACGCCCTGCTGGGTGACGAAGTGGAACTTCACCCAGAAGCGCTCGCCGCCTTCATTGGTGAAACTGTAGGTGTGTGAACCGAAGCCGTTCATATGGCGGAAGCTGCGCGGGATGCCGCGGTCGCTCATCACCACCGTGACCTGCATCAGTGCTTCCGGCAGCAGGGTCCAGAAATCCCAGTTGTTGCGGGCGCTGCGCAGGTTGGTATGCGGGTCGCGCTTGACCGCCTTGTTGAGGTCGCCGAACTTGCGCGGGTCACGCAGGAAGAACACCGGCGTGTTGTTGCCGACCAGGTCCCAGTTGCCTTCCTCGGTGTAGAACTTCAGTGCGAAGCCACGGATGTCGCGCTCGGCATCGGCTGCGCCGCGCTCACCGGCCACGGTGGTGAAACGGGCGAACATCTCGGTCTGCTTGCCCACGGCCGAGAACAGCTTGGCGCGGGTGTACTTGCTGATGTCATGGGTGACGGTGAACGTGCCGAATGCGCCCGAGCCCTTGGCATGCATGCGGCGCTCGGGAATGATCTCGCGATTGAGGTTGGCGAGCTTTTCAAGCAGCCATACATCTTCCATCAGCAATGGGCCGCGCGGGCCTGCGGTCTTGCTGTTCTGGTTGTCCACCACCGGCGCGCCGAAGGCGGTGGTCATCGGCGTCACTGGCGCGTCGCCATGCTTCTGCTTGGGCGTGGTGCTGGTGTCACGCTGCGACTGCGCGGCCTGCTCGGGGGAGGGGGCGCTGTGGTACGGACAGGTCGGCTTGGTGTCATTGCTCATGGCTGGCTCCTGCTGGCGTTGGGGTAGTTCTTGCACCGACTGTAACCACCGACGTGTTAAATGAATAATCAAATGAACTGCTCGCTCTGATAGGGCTTACCTATTGCCCAGCTAGCCGGGATAAATGCGCTCTGTTGATGCCGCAGGCTCAATGCGCTGGCCGTCAGCCGTTATGCTGGGCAGCTGCCTGTGCCGGAACCCCCAATGAGCCAACGCGCTGCCCGATTGCTGCACCTGCTGGATGAATTGCGGCGGCGCCGCACGCCGGTGCGAGGTGCCGAACTGGCGCAGCGCCTGGAGGTGAGCCTGCGCACCGTGTACCGGGATATCGATGCCTTGCGCGCTCAGGGCGCCGATATCGCCGGTGATCCGGGCATCGGCTACCAGCTGCGGCCGGGTTTCCTGCTGCCACCGATGATGTTTTCCGCCGAAGAACTCGAAGCGGTGCTGCTGGGTGCGCGCTGGGTGGCCTCACATGGCGACCCGGAACTCGCCGCTGCGGCCGACACCGCATTGCAGCGTGTCATCGGCGTGCTGCCCGAAACGCTGCGCCTGCAGGTCGAAACCAGCGGGCTGTTCGCACCGCACTGGCACGCGGTGCCACCGGAGCCGTGGCTGCCGGCCTTGCGCCGTGCCATCCGCGACGGCAATGCCGTGCGCATCCAGTACCGCGACGTCGAGGGCAGGGTCAGCGAGCGCATGATCTGGCCGTTCGCGATGGCCTTCATGGCCGACGTACGCATGTTGGCTGCATGGTGCGAAATGCGTGGTGATTTTCGTCACTTCCGCGCTGATCGATTACTGGCGCTGGAGGACACCGCGCAACGCTATCCAGCGCAACGTCATCAGTTGTTGAAGCGTTGGCGCGCGCAGTGCATGACGGACAACTGATGCATCACTACTGACAGCGGCTGTCAGTAGCCCCTGCGCACACTGTCGGCTCCTTACAACGCAGGTGCCTGACATGACCGATACGCTTACCTTCTACAGCCATCCACATTCGCGTGGCCGCATCACCCGCTGGATGCTGGAAGAAACCGGTCTGCGCTATGACGCGGTGATGTTGGAGTACGGCACCAGCATGAAGTCGGCGCAGTATCTGGCGATCAACCCGATGGGCAAGGTGCCGGCCTTGGTGCAGGGGACAACGGCAATCACCGAGAACGCCGCGATCTGCCTGCACCTGGCCGATCTTGCACCAGCGAAGGCCTTGCTGCCGCCAGTAGGCAGCGCCGAGCGCGGCGAATGCTACCGCTGGGTATTGTTTGCGGCCGGGCCGCTGGAAGCCTTCGTCACCGATCGTCGTCATGGTGGCCTGGCGCCGCCGATGGAGGCGGGCTACGGTACCGCCGAGGATCTGCTGCATACGCTGGAAGCAGCGGTTGCCGGCAAGCGCTATCTGGTGGGTGACTGCTTTACCGTTGCCGATCTGTATATGGCGTCGTTCCTGAGCTACTACATCCGCGTGGGTGAGCTTGAGGCCAAGCCGGTGTTCACCGATTACTGCGCTGTGCATCTGCAACGACCGGCGTCGGTGCGGGCGGGGCAACTGGATGATGCGTTGCTGGCGCCTGTGGGAGCGGCGTAAGCCGCGAGGCTGGGGGCAATGGAAGGGCCCTGAAAGCCAACCCCTCCCCAACCCTCCCCTTGGCCTTCGGCCAAAGGGAGGGAGCAGAAGCTGTAGTGCCGAGCCATGCTCGGTAGTGGGCGGTACCGGGAAAGCCCCTTGCCGAGCATGGCTCGGCACTACCGGGCGCTGCGCTCAGATCAACGACTTCACCCGGTACAGCGCTTCCAACGCCTGCTTCGGGGTCAGCTCGTCGGGATCTATCGCCTGCAGCGCATCCAGGGCGGCTGAGCTCGGCGCGGCAAACAAACCAAACTGCTGCGGCGCATCCAATGCCTGCGGCGCCATTGCCGCGCTCTGGGTCTCGCCACCACGTTGTTCCAGCTCCGCCAGACGACGGCGTGCCTGCGCGACCGTGGACTTGGGCAGGCCAGCCAAGGCCGCGACCTGCAGACCAAAGCTGCGGTTGGCCGGGCCGTCCTTCACTGCATGCATGAACACCAGCGTGTCGCCGTGTTCGACCGCATCCAGGTGCACGTTGGCGATGCCGCTTGCGCCGCCTTCGTGGCTCTCATCGGCCAAGGCGGTCAGCTCGAAGTAGTGGGTGGCAAACAGCGTGTAGCAACGGTTCTGGTAGGCCAGGTGGCGTGCAACCGCATCGGCCAGGGCAAGGCCGTCGTAAGTCGAGGTGCCACGGCCGATCTCATCCATCAACACCAGCGAGTGCTCGGTGGCGTGGTGCAGGATGTAGCTGGTCTCGGCCATTTCCACCATGAAGGTGGACTGGCCCTTGGCCAGGTCGTCACCGGCACCGATGCGGGTCAGGATGCGGTCGATCGGGCCGATCACCGCGCGGCTGGCCGGCACGAAGCTGCCGATATGTGCCAGCAGCACGATCAATGCGTTCTGCCGCATATAGGTCGACTTACCGCCCATGTTCGGGCCGGTGATGACCAGCATGCGGCGGTCCGGGTGCAGGTCCAGGTCGTTGGGCTCGAACGGCGTATCACGGACGGCTTCCACCACCGGATGGCGGCCACGTTCGATGCGCAGGCAGGCGTCTTCCTGCAGTTCCGGCTGCGCCCAGTCCAGCGCCTGTGCGCGTTCGGCGAATGCAGCAAGTACGTCCAGTTCGCTCAAGGCGCCCGCGCAGCGCTTCAGCGGTTCCAGATGCTGGCCGACGATGTCGAGCAGGCCTTCGTACAACAGTTTCTCGCGGCTGAGCGAACGCTCGCGTGCCGACAGCACCTTGTCCTCGAAGTTCTTCAACTCCTCGGTGATGTAGCGCTCGGCATTGGTCAGGGTCTGGCGGCGGGTGTAATGCACCGGGGCCTTGTCGGACTGGCCCTTGCTGATCTCGATGTAATAGCCATGCACGCGGTTGTAGCCGACCTTCAAGGTGGCGATGCCGCTGGCCTGGCGCTCACGCGCTTCCAGGTCGATCAGGAACTGGTCGGCGTGGGTGGACAGGCGGCGCAGTTCGTCGAGCTCGGCATCGTAGCCTTCGGCGATCACGCCGCCGTCGGACAGCTTCAGCGGCGGCTGCTCGGCGATGGCACTGGCCAGCAGCTGCGCGCTTTCATCGTGCGAGCCCAGCTCGGCGCGCAGCTGTTGCAGGCGCGGTGAATCCAGCGTGTCCAGCTGTGCATTGATGGCCGGCAACAGGCCCAGGCCATCGCGCAGGGTAGAAAAGTCGCGCGGGCGCGCCGAGCGCAGCGCCATGCGGGTCAGGATGCGCTCGATATCGCCAAGCGCGCGGAAGCTGTCGCGCAGGTCGGCGTCGCTGCCGCGATCAATCAGCGTGGCAACTGCGTGGTGGCGTTGCTGCAGCACGTTGCGCAGGCGCAGCGGGCGGTGCAGCCAGCGCCGCAGCAGTCGTCCGCCCATCGGCGAGACGGTGCTGTCGAGCACACCAAGCAAGGTGTTGCGGGTGTCGCCGTCAACGCGCGTATCCAGTTCCAGATGACGGCGGGTGGCGGCGTTCATCGCGATCGCTTCGCCGGCGTTCTCCATCGAAATGGAAGTCAGGTGCGGCAGGCGCTGCTTCTGGGTTTCCTCGACATAGCCGAGCAGGGCACCGGCGGCACCGGTGGCGCGCGGCTTGTCGTCGATGCCGAAGCCGCTGAGATCATGCAGCTTGAAGAAGTTCAACAGGTGGCGGCGGCCGCTGTCGGCATCGAACAGCCACGGCGCGCGGCGGCGCACACCATTGCGATGGCGCAGGAACTCCGGCCAGTTGTCCTCGTCGGGCACCAGCAACTCGGCCGGCTCCAGCCGGGCCAGCTCGGCCTCGAGCGCGTCATCGGTATCGACTTCGTTGACCAGGAAGCGGCCGCCGGCCAGGTCGGCCCAGGCCAGGCCGTAACCGGCCTTGCTGCGCGACAGCGCCATCAGCAAGGTATCGCGGCGCTCGTCCAGCAGGGCTTCGTCGGTGACGGTGCCGGGGGTGACCACGCGTACCACCTTGCGCTCTACCAGGCCCTTGGCCAGCGCCGGGTCGCCGATCTGCTCGCAGATCGCCACCGATTCGCCAACCGCCACCAGCCGCGCCAGGTAGCCTTCAAAGGCATGCACCGGCACGCCGGCCATCGGGATCGGGGCGCCGCCGGAGCTGCCACGCTGGGTCAGGGTGATGTCGAGCAGGCGCGCGGCCTTGCGCGCGTCGTCATAGAACAGTTCGTAGAAATCGCCCATCCGGAAGAACAACAGCAGGTCCGGGTACTCGGACTTGGCTGCGAAGAACTGCTTCATCAACGGGGTGTGTTCGGGCTTCTTCTCGGTCACGCGGGGTCCACTTCGTTTTGCCGGGCGGCGGCATAGGGCCGCTATTGTAGGCGCAGTGTCGGGGATGGACGAGGCCGAGGCTTTGGGAGGCGATATCCGCGACGCGGATCGCAGCAAAGCGACCGCCAGCGTGTGCTGGCGGTGAGGATGTACCCGTTTTCCTGAATGCTTGACCGTGGCGCGGGTCGGGCGGCGTCGCCGACAGGACGGCGATCCTGCGGTCGGTACACGTTTATCTGGCCGATCGAGGCCAACTGCACGGTGTAGTGGAGGCGCGTTGACCGGATGCATCCTGCGTCCGGCAACGAGAGGAGGGCGCCTGCACTGGAACCACCGATGTGTCAGTCAGTGCCTAGAAATTCCAGGTCAGCGATACCCCGGCCGTGCGGAAGCTGTCCGGTGAAAGGTATTGCATCATTCCACCGTTGTTGAGGGTGGGGCTGAAGTCGGTAAAGGCGCGGTAATGCTTGTCCAGCAGGTTGCGCGCGTACAGCGATACCTCCCACTGGCCATCTTCGGCACCGATGCCGATGGATAGGTTGGCTACGCCGTAGCCGGGGGTTCGGGTGGCGGACTGGGCGGCGGTATTGTAGAAATGGCTTTTGTAGCTCCAGCCGGCAGTGGCATTGACGGCTAGGCCATTGCCGAGCGCGTGATAGTAGTTTCCGTTGAGGGAATAGCTGTACTTGGAGACAAACGCCGGCGTGAATCCGGTCAGGTCGGCTTGCAGCACGCCGTTGATGAGACGACATGGTGCATCTTGGTTGTCCTGGCACGTGTTGAAGTAGTCGCGGAACTCGGCATCGGTGACCGCGCCGGTGGCGATCAACGAGAAGTCCGCGGTGGGGCGCCAGCTGACTTCAAGTTCTGCGCCCTTGGTACGCATCTCGCCTGCGTTTGACATGGCCCAGCCCAGGGTCTCCGGAAGGTAGACCTGTGCCTGAAAATCCTTGTAGTCGGCCTTGTACAGGCTGACGTTGATGGTCAGGCTGCGGTCAAAAAACTGAGTCTTCGCACCGAGTTCGTAGGCCGTGGATTTCTCCGGCTGGATCTGGTTGGAGCGGGGCGAGACCGGGTCGATGGTGGGGCCCTTGTAGCCGGTGGCGACGTTGGCGTACCACATCAAGGTGGCGTTCTGCTGGAACTGCAGGGCGACCTTTCCTGAGACGTTCTCCTTGCTGATTTCGCCCTGTGATGGAGGGAAGTTGCCGAGATAGATTACTGGCTTTCCGTCCACGCTAGGCATCTCGATAGGGGTCATGGAGGCAACCACCTTGTCGTGGGTGTAGCGCAATCCGCCGCTGGCCGACCAACGATCGCTCAGCTTGTAACCCACATTGGCGTAGAGTGCATGGCTCTTGGTGTCGGCATGGATATGCTGCCTGGGCCCGGTGAGTGAGAAATATTGGCTCGGCGGCACAAGGCTGTAATCGAAGCCGCCGTAAGCGTAGTACTCGTAGGTACTGTCGACATTCGCGTAGTAGGCGCCCAGGACGTAGTCCAGTCGCTCGTCGTACGCGGTGCCGGCCAAACGGAACTCCTGGCTGATCTGATGCGCACGGATCGTGGTTATGTTCTTGTTGAGGAAGTCCGCCGGTGTCTGGTCGATATCATGCACCTGGTTGACGGTTGAACCGCGATAGGCGGTGATGGACGTCAACTGAGCACCGTTGGCAAGTCGCAGGTCCGCCTTCGTTGAGAACCCGGTTACCCCCTGGAAGGCAAAGCCGTCGGCGTCGGCCTGGCTGGTGAAGCTGTCGCCACCGAGGTGCTGGAAACCGACAAGGCTTGCGTTGTAGTCCTCGTCCGTGCCCAGCCTGTAGAGCGTGTTCAAGGCGCGGTTGAACAGGGTCTGGCGTTCTGCGGCCACCAGGATGTCGAGTTGTTCGGTAGGCTTCCACAGCCACTTTCCGCGGACACCGCGTCCGGTCTGGTCACCGATGTTCCAGTCATGGAAGGCATTGGAGGTGGCGCCGTCCTGATCCTTGTAATAGGCGGAAAGGCGTAGCGCGGACGTGCCGGAGATGGCGAGGTTTCCGGTCACGCGCGCGACATGTTCGTTGCGCTCGCCCAGCGACAAAGAGACCGAGCCGCCAGTGGTGCCGATCTCCGGGTTGCGCGTGCTGATGTTGACAACGCCGGCGGAGGCATTCTTGCCGAACAAGGTGCCCTGCGGGCCGCGCAGAACCTCGATGTGCTCGATGTCGCTGAAGCCGGCCACGCCGGGGTCACGGGGTATGCCAATTACGACGTCATCGACCACGGTGCCAACGGTCTGCTCGGAGGCCACGCTGTAAGCTTGTGTACCGATGCCGCGAACCTGGAACCCACCGCTGTTGGCGGTCCCTGCAGTTGCCGAGAACGACACCCCGGGGGCCAGATACTGCAGGTCGGAAATGCTGCTCATGTTGGTGCGATCAAGTTGCTCGGCGGTGACAACGCTGACCGAAATGGGGGTGCGCTGCAGCGGCTTGGCCTGGTGGGTGGAACGCACCGTCACCGTGTCCAGGTCCTTGGTAGTGGTTTCTGCGGCGCCAGCGGGATCTTCGGCCAGTGCAGGTTGTGCTGCTGCCAGTGCAGAAAGCAGGGCCAATGACAGGTGGGTACAACGCAGCCCGCTTCCGGAATTCCGGTGTTGGTGGGTGGTGGATTTCCTCATGCATTTCTCTCCGATGGTGAGGCAAGGAACCGGTGGGTCCGGTGGGTTTGTGCGTGGGTCTGTTTGCGCTGATGCCCTGCTTGCCGACGTTTGCCGCAGTCGATGAATCCAACCGGGACGTGGTCAGCACGGCGATTCAAGGTGGGTCTGCACGGCGTTGTTGCGCTGTCTCCCGGTACGACGCAATGGCCGTGGCAAGCGCGCGACTAGCTGTGAGGAAGGAAGCTGCTACACCTTGGCGTAGCTGTTGTCGCGTCTGCTTGCTGTCGGCGTTGTTCGCTGCAAGCATTGCAGCTGGGGGATGCTTGCCTTGGCAGTTGTGTGTTTCAGCGACGCGCTTGCCGACCTTGTGCGCAGGATGGAGTGGCTGACTGCATCCGGAAATTGCGTATGAGGTCCCGGCCAGCAGTCTGCCAAGCGTTGGACGACCTGTTCTGTGCTGTCGAGCGGTCTCCACGAGCAATCAGCAGCAAGCGCCTTGCCGATGGATGCTGGTTGGGGTGTTGATGCTGCCTTGCGGTCCATTTCCGGGATGACTCCACGCACGTTGATCAATGCTTGTCACGCGTTGCGGGAGCGACGATGTTCACTCGCCAATGTTGGCGTCAATAGTTTGCTGCGAGATGCGCGATTCGGAACATTTCGGCGAAAAGTTGCGTTTGTTATTGAGCGGGATAGCTGATTGATTTTCATCAATGGCAACGATGCAGGTGTGCATGGTTTGTGTTTTTCCCGATAAGGATTACAGCGCTGTTTGCTGCGCCGGCGATGCTCTGCTGCGCAAAATTGCCGAATGAAAAGCGAGTGGCTGGATGCAGGAAGGAACGGATACTGCGACTGTGATGGGTACAGTGCGCTCTGCATGCCTGGGAGGGGATCCGCGTCAGCGCGAATCGAGGTGAACGGGGCGGATGTCGCCAGGGATCACGTGGTGGGCAGCGGATATGTGGCGCGCAGGGGCGGTTGCCTTGCGCGAGGCGTCCGGGTGCTCAGCGGTCGATGCAATTCACGGAGGCATGGATCCATCTGCAGCACTGGCTGCGGATCGTGGGTGCCGGTGCTGGTGGCAATCCAAGCATCAGCACCGAGCGTGCAGTAACGCCATGCCAGCCGGGTTGCTTAGGTGGCAAACGGATATCGCGGTATTGCAGTCACAACCGGACCATGACCCTGTGGGCCAGGGGCGAATCTGTTGCTTGTCGCTCCTGCGCATAGTCAGCTTCTGGTGCTCCAGCCTGGCAATGAAGGCTACTTCGCCGTCGTATTCGCGGTATCGACGTCACGTGCTACGCACGGCCGGATTTGCGCTCTTTGCTGCTCTCCAGCATCTGCTGGCGGAAGAAGGGATACAGTGCGGCACTGAACAGTATCGCCACTGTGGCGTACGCCAGCAGCTCGGCATCGGCACCAAGCAGTGCGTACAGGCAGTAGGCAACCGCCGCAGCGGCGGTGAACAGGCTGGCCGCGCGCATCCAGCCCTGCTCGCCGCGCTCCAGCGTGCTGCAGACCAGTGCGCCAGCGGAGAACAGGTAGGGAATGATGGTCAGCAGCACCGCGATATTGGTCAGCTGGTCGAACTGGCGGGCGAGGGTGGGTGAAGACGTCACCAGCAGCAGTGCGCTCATCAGCACAGCAACGATCATCAAGCCGGTGCCGGGCATGCCGTGTTTGTTGAGCTTGCAGAACACCTTCGGGAACAGACCGTCCTCGGCTGCCGCCTTGGCCGATTGCCCGACCAGCAGCATCCAGCCGCCAAGTGCGCCAGCCGATTTGAGGATCGCGCACAGTGCGATGACCAGTACACCCCAGGGGCCGATCATCAACTGCGCGACATCGGCAAACGGCGCGGAGGAATCGCGCAGCTGCGCCATCGGCACCATGCCCATGATCACCAGCGAGCAGCTGATGTAGATCACAGCCGCCAGCGCCAGCCCGAGCAGGGTGGCGAGCGGAATATTGCGCTTGGGGTTGTCGATGACATCGGCTGATACCGCCGCGCTCTCCACACCCATGAACGCCCATAGCGCGATGGATGCGCTGCGCGAGATGGCGGCGCTGTCTTCCATGCCGCTGACGTTCCAGCCGGCACTGAATAGTGCCGGATCGAACCACCACCAGCCAAAGATGGCGATGCCCAGTATCGGGATCAAAGCCAGCAGCAAGGTCCCGGTCTCCAGCGCGCCGACCCAGCGGGCGCCGCGTGCGTTGGCCAGGCTCAGCAGCCAGATCACCGCCAGGGTGAAGCCCAGACGCGGATAAACATCCTGTAGCCAGGGCCAGAGATGGCTCAGGTAGCCGGTCACCACCAGGGCGATGGCGACGTTGCCGATCCAGTTGCCGAACCAATAGGCGTAGTTGCTGACGAAGCCGATGTAGTTGCC
>QFOV01000082.1 GCA_003248565.1 Stenotrophomonas sp. | reverse complement strand
ATCGAAGGGCATGTCCTTCGGTCCCATGCCGGCCAATCGTGGATCGGCCATCGCCTTGGCATTGACCTTGTCGCGGTGCGCGCGCGAGCGGAACACCACGTAGGCGAACACCACCACCTCGTCTTCCTTCAGCTTCACCGCCTGCGGGAATGAGGTGCGCTTGCCCGGCTTCACGTCCTCGGCCACCGCTTCGACATACGCCAAGGCGCCGTGCTCCTTCCACACGCTCCCAGCCTTGCGCGCGATGCGCTTGTAGTCGTCGATCTTCGCGCTGGGTACCGGCAACACATATCCATCCACGTAAGCCATGATCGTCTCCTGGTTATTGACCCGGCTCGCCATCCATATGGGCGATTTCCCACAGGTGGCCATCGAGATCGGCGAAACCGCGCTGGTACATGAAACCGTAATCACGCGCCGGCATCGGTTCGCTGCCGCCGGCGGCCAGGGCCTTGTCCACCAGCTCATCCACCGCTGGCCGGCTGACCGCCGACAAGCAGGTGATCACCTCGGTCTGCTTGCGCGCATCGGCCAACGGTTTGTTGGTGAAGGTCTGGAAGAACGGCTCCACCAGCAGCATCACGAAGATGCTGTCGCTGATCACCATGCAGGCCGCGTTGTCGTCGCTGAACTGCGGGTTGAAGCTGTAACCCAGTGCGCCAAAGAAAGCCCTGGAGGCTTGCAGGTCGCGCACCGGAAGATTGACGAAGATCATCTGCGGATTGCTCATGCTCAGCCCTGCGCCGGCATCGGCTTCATGCAGTTGACCATCCACGGCTTGCCGTAGCGGTCCAGCAACATGCCCCAGCGGTGCGCCCAGAAGGTTTCGGCCAAGGCCATCTGCACCTGCCCACCTTCGGCCAGGGCCGCGAACACACGCTCGGCTTCCTCGATGCTGTCGACGTCGACGTTGATGGTGGTGGCGCTGCCACCAGCACCTTGTGGGCCATCGGCAGCCATCAGCGTCGCGCCGCCGGCTTCGACCTGGCAATGCGCGATCTGCTCCGGTTGCGGCATGAAACCGCCACAGCCTTCGGCGTCCATGTCCGGACTCGGCGGCATGTCACCGTACTTCATCTCCGACACCACCGTGCCACCCAGCGCCTTGGCGTAGAACGCCATCGCCTCGTGGGTCTGGCCGTTGAAGCCCAAAAACGGAATCAATTTCATCGTGCTGCTCCTGCTGCTCGGGGTTGGGTTCAGTTGTTGCGTTCGATCTGCTCGCGTAAACGCTGCTCCTGTGCCTGCAATTCCGGGGTGAAGGCGGCGCCGAAATCTTCAGCTTCGAAGAACGGGCGGATCTCCACTTCCACCGCACTGCCGTTGGTCGGGGTGAACGGAGCCCGCTTGAGCCACTCCACCGCCTCGTCCAGCGAGCGCACCTGCCACAGCCAGAAGCCGGCAACGAGCTCGCGGGTTTCGGCGAACGGACCATCGATCACACTGCGGCCCTCGGCGGCGAAACGCACCCGCGCCGCCTGTGACGTGGGCTTCAAGCCCTCGCCGGCCAGCATGATTCCGGCCTTCACCAGCTCCTCGTTGAAGGCTCCCATCGCGGCGATTTCCGCCTGCGTTGGCATCACCCCGGCCTCGGTCTCGGGGGTCGCTTTCACCAGCACCATCACTTTCATCACCATGCTCCGTTGCGGGCGGCATGCCCGCTACACATCAGGTACGACGAAGCACGGCTGGCAACCTCGACAAGGTCCCGCCATCTTTTTATGAATGAATTCATGCGGCAACGCAGCAGCCGCGATGCGACATCATGTGCAACCCCTGCGCCTGAGGCTGGACCATGAAGTTCATGCTGTTGATCTACATCGACCCGCAACTGCTGCAGAGCGTGCCTGCCGATGACTACGACGCGCTGATGCGCGGCTGCCTGCAGCATGCCGATGCCCTGCAGGCGCAGGGCACACTGCTGATGTCACAACGCCTGCAGCCACCAAGCGGCGCACAGACCCTGCGCAGCCGCCAGGGCCAGTCACGGATCATCGATGGCCCCTTCGCGGAGACCCGCGAAATCCTGGCCGGCTTCAACCTGATCGAAGCAGCTGACGCCGATGAGGCCATGCGCATCGCGCGGCAGTTCCCGTGGGCGGCGTACGGCAGTATCGAGGTGCGGGCGGTGGATGACCTGGATGCGGAGCGGCTGCGGGTCGGGGCGTGAGCGCGTTTTGCGGTACAGCAAGGCGGCGCTGGCAATGAAGGATGATCCACGCCCCGCATGGCCAGCTGGTCCCAGCTGATCCTGGTTGCATACCTGCCAGCGCCTTCGCTCAGCGGGCAGTGCTCAACGTGGCAATCGTCGAGCCCCGTATCCGGACCGATCAAACCGCCATCCACGTCTTCCTGATCGCAAGGCTTGCGGTCCTCCAATAGCGACGCCATTCGCCCGCTGCTGATGTCCTTTTCTGCATGGATCAGCAGCGACCTCGCTGCACCAACCAGGGCCACTTCGGCCGGGTGTGCATGACGCTTCCATCGCCTGCCAGCAGAACTGCGGCCAATCTGGACTTGGCACATTCCAGGGTGGCCTGTGCACTCGGCCACACCATCTCGGGCTCGCAGGCAGCCCCAGAGGAAACGCACTACCGACCGTCGTCGGTCTGCTGATCGCAGGTCGCAGCACCGACTCACCAAGGCCCAGATGCGGAAAGACCTGGTTGCTCGAAGCAGGCTCGCAAGCCGGGCGCCCCAGTGCCTCGACTCCGAGAACCTGAATACGGGGAAAGGCAAAGGGACACCATCCATTACCTTGGAACCTTGACATGCAAGGTAATGATTTAAAAGGAAAATGAAATTTTTTACGGAAAATTTAATGAATGGCTATTAACTTTCACGCGTAACCAGCGTTATCTTTCGTTCACCTGGAATTTAGGTATCTAACTTGATGCCTGCCAGAGAACACCCATTTCGGAGAGAGAGATGACCCATCGCAAGACCATTCAACGGGCTGCTTTGAGCGCTGCCCTGACCCTGTGCCTCGCCGGCGTTGCCCATGCGCAGAGCACCACCGGTAGCATCTACGGCACGGTGCCATCGGCCGAAGCAGGTACCACCGTCCAGGTCACCAACAATGCCGGTTTCTCGCGCACGGTGACCGTGGGTGCTGACGGCCGCTACAGCATCAGCTCCCTGCCAATTGGCGACTACAAGATCAACGTGCAGCGCGATGGCCAGGTCATCGGCACACGTGATGTGTCGGTGATCGTGGGCGCAGGTACGGATGCCTCGTTCGCCAGCAGCGGTGCCGGCGCATCCACGCTGGAAACGGTCAATGTCACCGCTACCGCCGCAGCGGCGATCGATCTCACCGCGGTAGATACGCGCACGGTGATTACCGCCGAGCAGCTCAAGCGCCTGCCGATCGGCCGTACCGCTGAAGCCATCGCCATGTTGGCGCCAGGCGCGGTGGGCGGCGCCGGCGGCTACGCCGCACTGGCCAACCTGGTCTCCTTCGGCGGTGCTGGCGCATCGGAGAATGCGTACTACATCAACGGTTACTTCACCGGCGAGCCGCTTTCCAACCTGGGCGGCTCCGGCCTGCCGTTCGTTGCGGTTGCCCAGCAGGAAACCTACACCGGTGGCTATAGCGCCAAGTACGGCCGCTCCGATGGTGGTGTGATCAATCAGGTCGGCAAGAGCGGCACCAATGAGTGGGAGTTCGGCGCACAGATCGACTGGGCACCAAAGTCCCTGCGCTCGCGCCGCGACGACCTGTACCTGCCCGACATCGACCTGTCGCAGTACAACTCAAATCCCAACCTGCCATCGACCTGCGGTACCAACAAGGACGAGAAGTGCGAATGGGGTTACTCGGATCCGGATCTGGCTGGCACCAAGTATCAGAGCGGCAAAGGCGTCGAATTCGGCTCTACCCGCTACAGCGGCTACGTGGGCGGCCCGATCATCCAGGACAAGCTGTTCTTCTTTGCCGGCGGTGAGTGGTACAAGACCGACTCGGTGACCAATCCGAACACGCTCGGCAATGCCCGCAGCGTCCATGCTGAGGACGACAACTCCAAGTACTACGTCAAGATCAACTGGAACATCAACGACAACAATCTGCTGGAGGCCACCTGGTTCCAGCAGAATGATGACTACAGCGGCAACTACCGTGCGTACGACCTGGACACCTTCACTCAAGGTGCGAAGCTCTCCACCGTACCGACACCGATCATCAAGGAAACCGACTATCGGGTCCTGAAGTACACCAGCTTCCTCACCGACAATCTGACCTTGAATGCCACCTACGGCACCAGCGATTTCACCAACCGCCAGGTCAACCCGAGCATCCTCGCAAACACCCCGTATATCGCAGGCTCGGCGTTCCAGGACCCGGCTGCCAACGGCGGCAAAGAGGTGAAGAACATCCAGGGTGGCTACCAGTCCATTGATGCAAAGGACAAGACCCGCGGCTTGCGCGCTGACCTGGAATGGGTGGTGGGCGACCACACGCTCAGTGTTGGCGTGGACAACATCAAGTTCGAAGCAAAGAACGAGGGCACGTCGCAGGTTGCCGACTACTGGGAATACAGGAAGGCCAGCAGCGGCTCCACCAACATCTCGCCGTCGCTGGGCGTGGGTGCGCCGGGTGGTGAGGGCTACTACGTTCGCCAGCTGAAGTACTTCAACAACACCAGCATGTCGCTCGACCAGAAGGCCTGGTACCTGGAAGACCGCTGGAAGGTGACCGAGAACCTGCTGCTCTCGATCGGCCTTCGCAACGACGAGTTCACCAACAAGAACGACGCCGGCCAGTCCTACATGGATGCCAAGGACCAGTGGGCACCGCGTCTTGGTTTCAGCTGGGACGTGATGGGTGATGCCTCGCTGAAGGTGTTCGGCAACGCTGGCCGCTACTTCCTGGCAATGCCCAACAACGTCGCAATCCGCGGCGCATCGGCGTCGACCTATACCTACCAGTACTACACCTACAGTGGTGTCGATGCCAGCGGCCTGCCCACCGGCCTTGTCGAGGTTCCTGGCCTAAACGGTGCACCTGCACCGGGTCCGGTGTCGTCAAACGGCGAATATGGCGTGCCGGTCGATGTGTTGGCCTTCGCCCCCAAGGACATGAAGAACATGTACCAGGATGAGTACATCCTGGGCTTCGAGAAGACCTGGGGTTCCGACTGGGTTTACGGTGCAAAGTTCACCTATCGCGACCTGAAGTCATCCATCGACGATATCTGCGACAGCGGCAAGATCGTCGACAAGCTCATCGCCAACAAGATCGATCCGGATTCGGTTGAAGTCGCCAGCTGCTACATGTTCAACCCGGGCGGCAGCAACACCTTCAGCTTGAAGAACGTCAATGGCTCCGGCCGCACCGAGATCAAGATGAACGGCTCCGATTGGGGCTTCGATGAAGGCGTCAAGCGTACCTACAAGGCGATCGACCTGTACCTGGAGCATCCGTTCGACGGCAAGTGGGAAGGCCGCGTGAACTACACGTACAGCAAGAGCGAAGGCAACAACGAAGGTCAGGTGAAGTCCGAGTTCGGCCAGACCAACATCTCCAAGACCCAGGATTGGGATGCTGCCGAGATGATGCGCTTCGCCAACGGCTACCTGGCCAATGACCGCCGCCATCAGCTGAAGCTGTTCGGCAGCTATGCCATCACCCCGGAATGGATGGTGGGTGGCAACATCCGCGTGATGTCCGGCTCGCCGATCAGCTGCCTGGGCTATTACAACCCGGACGGCGGCATCAACGAGGGCACTACGGCCGGCGATCCGATCGGTTACGGCGCTGCTTACCACACCTGCCTGGGCAGCATCGCCAAGCCGGGTGCACGTCGTAATCCCTGGACCAAGAACGTCGATCTGGCCGTGACGTACCGTCCGTCGTACTTCGACGAAAAGGTCACCTTCAGCATGCAGGTGTTCAATGTCCTCAATGAGCAGAAGGCGACCCAGGTGGATGTGACTTCGGAAGAAGACGCATACACGGTGTCCAACACCTACATGGTGCCGATTGCCCGTCAGACCCCGCGCTACGTGATGTTCTCTGCAACCTACGATTTCTAAGAAATCCGCTGTGGCAGAACGAAGCGGCCCCCGAGCGGGGCCGCTTCTCCACGAATAGCACTACACCGTGGCAACGCCAGACTCTAGCCAACCAACAAGATCACTCTCTGACACGTGATTGACCCCGGCCTCGGCCGGGGTTTTTTTTGAAACAGCCCCTCAGTGCGGCCGAGAGCAAGTGAGAGTCGTGAAAATGAACGCGAGCAAACTCTCATGAGTAAAGTTTTTCCCGTTATTTATCAATTGGTTGAAATTAGTTACAGCTGAGATTGTAAATAGCTTGTAAGTGAAATTAAGATTTCGTTCAGCTGTAACGAAAACTACATTTCTGTGCAGCGCGGTTGCAACAGCACTTTGCAAGATCAATGAACCAAGGAAATCTGATGACCCGCAGCACCAACGTCACCCGGCTCAAGCGCACCGCGCTGGCCATCGTCCTCACCTCGGTCATCGGCGCCGCCGCTGCCCAGAGCACCACCGGTTCCCTGTTCGGCAGCGCCCCCTCTGCCGCCGGTGCCACCATCACCGTCCAGAACGAATCCGGCCTCAAGCGCAGCGTCGCGGTCGACGCCAATGGCCGCTACAACCTCGGCTCGCTGCCGGTGGGCAAGTACTCGATCAGCCTGGAGCGTGATGGCCAGGTCCTCGACAAGCGCGAAAACGTGCTGCTGCGCGTCGGCGCCGGCACCGAAGTTTCCTTCGGCAGTGAAGGTGCAACCACCCTGGATGCGGTGACTGTCACCGCTGCCAACATCCCGAAGATCGACGTAAGCAACACCGTTTCCAAGTCGGTGGTCACCGCCGAGCAGCTGGCCGTGCTGCCGCTGGGCCGCAGCGCCGAGTCGATCGCGCTGCTCGCACCGGGCGTGATCGCCGGCAGCGGCGAGTTCACCAATGGCTCGCGTTCGGTACTGTCCTTCGGTGGCGCCAGCGTTTCCGAGAACGCCTATTACATCAACGGCTACAACGTCACCAATCCGCTGAACTACCTGGGTGGCGTCAGCCTGCCCTACGGCTCCATTGATCAGCAGGAAACCTATACCGGTGGTTACAGCGCGCGTTATGGCCGCTCAACCGGTGGCGTCATCAATCAGCTCGGCGCACGTGGCACCAACGAGTGGAAGTTCGGCGTGCAGACCACCTGGTCGCCGAAAAGCCTTTCGGCCTCGCCGCGCGACGTCTGGTACCCGCGTGACGGTTCCATCTACCGCTACCGCGATGGCGACGGCAAGACCCAGACCACCTATAGCGGCTACGTCAGCGGTCCATTGATCGAAGATCGCCTGTTCGTGCACCTGGCCGCCGAGGCCGACAAGACCGATGGCGTGTCCACCAACAACATCGAGTCGGCGCAGCAGGCACGCAACAACTACAGCTACAGCTCGCCGAAGTTCTACGGCAAGATCGACTGGAACATCAACGACGACAACACGCTGGAATACACCCGTATCCAGAACACTGACCGCCAGGCCGGTTACTACACAGCGTTCGACTACGATGACCTGAGCGGCGGCGACCGTACCGGTGTCTATCCGAACACCACCAAGATCAAGGACACCTTCGACATCTTCAAGTACACCGGCTACCTGACCGATGACTTGACCTTGAGTGCCACCTACGGTCGCAGCAAGCAGGACAACCTTGCGTCCAACCCCAGCGACTCGCCGTTGCCGTACATCAGCGGCTCCGCCTACCAGGACCCGTTGATCACCGGCGGCTCGCCGATCCGCAACTCGCAGGCCTCCAATGCGGGCAAAGCCAGCGACGCAGGCAGCAAGACCCGCGGCCTGCGCGTGGATCTGGAATACCGCATCGGCAACCACGAGCTGACTGCCGGTATCGACAACATGTATTACAACGCGCACAACGAAGGCCAGTCGATGACCGGCCCGGGTTATGCGTGGATCTATTCGCAGGTCGATCCAAACGAGTCGCCGAACAGCAAGTTCAACATCGCTGCGCCGGGTGGCGAGGGTTACATGGTGCAGAAGTACATCTTCTCTACCACCACCAGCATGAGCGTGGAACAGAAGGCCTACTACCTGGAAGACCGCTGGCAGATCACCCCCAACTGGCTGGTCACGCTGGGCCTGCGCAACGACAAGTTCACCAACTTCAACAGCTCGGCGGTTGCCTATGTTGAAAGCGGTGACCAGTGGGCCCCGCGTGCCGGCGTGAGCTGGGACGTGTTCGGTGATTCCTCGCTGAAGGTGTTCGCCAACCTTGGCCGTTACTACCTGGCCCTGCCTAACAGCGTCGCCATCCGCGGCGCCTCTGCATCCACCTATACCCGCGAGTACTTCACCTACTCGGGCATCGATGCTGACGGCAACCCGACTGGTCTGAACGCACTGGGCCCGGGTCCGGTGTCGTCGAACAACGAATACGGTGTTGCACCGGATCCGTACTCGGTCGCGCCAACCGACCTGAAGTCGCAGTACCAGGACGAGTTGATCCTCGGTTTCGAAAAGACCGTGGGTGAATCCTGGAACACCGGCGCCAAGGTTACCTATCGCCGTCTGCAGGCTGCCATCGATGACGTCTGCGATCCGGACCGCATGGCCGACAAGCTGTCCGCCGCTGGCGTGGACCCGGATTCGGTGACCATCCCGGGCTGCCTGATCTTCAACCCGGGCAAGACCAACACCTTCATGCTGGCCAACGTCGACGGCTCGGGTTACACCCAGCTGCAGATGAGCGGCCACGACTGGGGCTTCGGCAACCAGAAGGCCAAGCGTGACTACGTTGCCATCGACCTGTTCCTGGAACACCCGATGAGCGACAAGTGGTACGGCCGCCTGGATTACACCTGGTCGCGCAGCTTCGGCAACACCGAAGGCCAGGTGAAGTCGGACATCGGTCAGGACGACGTGTCCAAGACCCAGGACTGGGACGGCTCCTACCTGATGGAGTACGCCGGTGGTTACCTGGCCAACGACCGTCGCCACCAGCTGAAGGGCTTTGCTGCCTATCAGTTCAACGACGAGTGGACCGCGTCGGCAACGCTGAGCGTCGCCTCGGGCATGCCAAAGAGCTGCCTGGGCTACTACGGCACCGACATCACCGATCCGATGGGCTACGAGTCCGCCTACCACTACTGTGGTGGCAAGCCGTCGCGTCCGGGTGATGCAGGTCGCCAGCCGTGGACCAAGCGCCTGGATCTGGGTGTGCAGTACCGTCCGGCCTTCGCCGAGCACAAGCTCGCATTCGGCCTGAATGTCTTCAATGTCTTCAACGAACTGAAGCCGCTGCAGAGCGATCCCTCGTACGAAGTGGGTCCGAAGAAGATCTCGGAGACCTATGGCATCGGCACGTTCTACACCGCCCCGCGCTCGGTCCGTCTGACTGCGTCCTACGACTTCTGATCAGGAAGCGAAGCAGCAAAGCAATCTCTCATTGACGATGTACTTGAAACCCCGGCCTGGCGCCGGGGTTTTTTTTATCTGTAACAGCAGCACTGCGAACTGCTGTACCCGCCAACGTCAACACAATGCAAAGGCAAGTCCATCACTGAACATTCCGTCTTTCCAAGTCGCTTGTTCACGAAATTGACAGATGAAAAAAGGCCATAAAAAAAAGCAGAGCCCCTCATATTCGCCGCCGTAATTTGTCAGGCAACAGACTGAGTCGCCAAATCTCCGTGGGAGTTCAGTCAGCAAGAACTCACAACGCAAGGTTTGAGAGTCACCTGCCAACTACTCCATTGAGGGGAACCGATGAGCACTTACCCACGGACAACGCGTGTCTTCCACTGCGCTGCACTGGCATTGATGCTGGGCGCATGCGTGACCTCGGCCCATGCCCAAAGCACCACCGGCGACATCATCGGCAATGCCGCCGCATCCCAGCGGATACAGGTGAGGAACCTGACGACCGGCAATGCACGCGAAGTACAGGTTGCGGCCGATGGCAGGTTCCGCGTCCCTGCACTGCCCACTGGCGAATACGAAGTATCAACGCTGGATGGCATCACGGTGGTCAGCACTGCCAGAGTGCAGGTGATCGCCGGCCAAGCAAGCACAGCCATGTTGACAGCAGTCGGCGGCGCTACCTCATTGGATCGAATCACAGTGCGAGGGCGTTGGCCAAACCAGATTGACGCTACCAGCGTGGAGACCCGAACCACCTTTACCGCCGAGCAGCTCAACACCTTGCCGGTGAGCCGCGACATCACCAGCATCTCGCTGCTTACACCAGGCACTGTCGCCAGCTCCGGTTACTTCGGTCCGGCCTCGTTCGGTGGCGCGTCGGCAGCAGAGAACAGCTACTACGTCGACGGTTTCAACGTCAGCAATCTGTACGACAGTCTGTCGTTCTCTGAAGTGCCATTCCAGGCCATCGACCAGCTCGACGTCCAGACCGGTGGCTACGGCGCCGCCTATGGCTTCTCCACCGGCGGCGTTTCCTCGGTCAACGTCAAGCGCGGCAGCAACGAATGGAAAGGCGGTTTCAGTTGGGCAGGCGTTCCCGCCGGTCTGCGCGAGAAAGCGCCCGATACCTTCCGTACCGATGGCAGCCTGTTGCGCTCCTACGACAGGAACAGCAGCAGCACCAACACCTATACCGCTTGGGTTGGTGGCCCGCTGATCGAGGACAAACTATTCGTGTTCGCCCTGGGGGAGTTCGGCCGTTCCAAACAAACCCTCTATGGCTCCCGCGTTGGCAGCCAGATCCGCAATGCCACCGCCCCGGACACACCGGTGGTTCCTGCCTCGTTGGACACGACTGCCTACGACTACGACTCAAAAAGCCCCTACTGGCTGGTCAAGCTGGATTGGTACCCCAATGATGCGAATCACATCGAGTACACCGGCTTTGACAACAGCAGCCGCTATACCTACGACTATTTCAATGCAGCCTATAGCAACGATGGCAGCAACGGTGAGCCGTCCAAGGTACGAGCATTGGGGCAACTGGTTGGCAAGAGTGGCGGCCAGACCGACATCTTCAAATGGACCAGCTACCTGACCGACACCCTGACCGCGTCGCTGCAATACGGGCAGATGCGTAACCGCAACTCACAGTTCACCATCAGCCCCGATGGCACCGTGAGTTCCTACGATGGCAGCATCAATGGCAATAGTGGCGCATGCCCTTACGTCATCGACACCAACGGCGCACAGATCGGCTGCGCGGTAAGCAGCTCCGTCAACATGCAGGGCGGCCATGACAAGCGCAGCAACACTCGCCTCGACCTGGAGTGGCAACTGGGCAAGCACAAGCTCAGCGGCGGCTACAGCGACGAAGACTGGGATTCCACCGCAGGCACCTCCTATTCGGCAGGTGCCTACTGGCGGCTGACCCCAGCCTATGCCTACCTGATCAATTTCCGCACTGGCGGCGGAATTGGCATCGACCAGAAGTCCTGGTACCTGGATGACCACTGGCAGATCACCGACAACTTCATGCTCTACGTCGGCGTCCGCAACGATTCGTTCGAGAATAGGAACGGCGCGGGCGCGACGTTCGTCAAGCAGGACAATATCTGGCAACCACGCCTTGGCTTCACCTGGGACGTGCTCGGTGACGGTAGCAGCAAGCTGTATGCATCGCTCGGCCGCTACTCACTGCCGATCGCCGCCAATGTTGCGCTGCGCGCTGCATCTGCCTCGTACTACACCTACAACTACTACAGCTATAGCGGCTATGACCCGGTAAGCGGCGTCCCCAATGTCACCGGATCCTATGCCGGCGGCGCATACGACTTTGTCGTGAACGGCGAAGACGGCAGCACCCCGGACCCGAAGGCCGTCGCCAGCAAGGGCTTGAAGCCCTATACCCAGGATGAGGCCATCCTCGGCTACCAGTATGAGCTGCACTCGGACACAAGCTGGCTCGATGCATGGACGCTCAGTGCAAAAGCCACCTACCGCCGCATCAACAATGTCATCGATGACACCTGCGACACGCGCCAGCTGTACCACGTTGCCGAGGACGCCGGCTATGACGTCTCCAGCTGGGGCGGCGAGTGGGGCGTGCGGGAAGGCCTGCCGGGTTGCTACCTGTACAACCCGGGCCGCGACTTGACCCTGAGCCTGGATGTGGACGGCAACGGCAGCGCTGAAACCCTCACCGTTGCCGCCGACAAGCTGGGCCCGGAGGCCAAGCGTTACTACAAGGCATTGACCCTGGCTGCGGAAAAACACACCGACAAGTGGTATGCCAGCTTCAACTACACCTGGGCCAAGCTCAGCGGCAACTACGAAGGTCTGGTGAAGAGCACCAATGGCCAGAGCGATACCGGCACCACCTCGGATTTCGATTTCGCCGAGATCATGTACGGCGCCGATGGTTACCTGTTCAACGACCATCGCCATACCTTCAAGCTTTACGGCGGCTACAACTTCAACGACGAGTGGCAGGTGGGTGCCAACATCCAGGTGCAGTCGGGCGCACCGATCAGCTGCCTCGGCGGCGGCACGGGCACTTTCGGTACCGAGTTCGGCTACGCCGGCGTGTTCCACACCTGCAATGTGGGCGAAGACGACATCTCCAGGCTGGGCGGCTCCGGCCGTACACCGTGGACGCTCAACGTCAGCCCCAACGTGGTCTACAAGCCGAAGTGGGCCCAAGGCCTGAGCATGCAGCTCTCCGTACTCAATGCCTTCAACTCGATCAAACCGTCTCGGCAGGCACGATCACCGATTTCTACAACTACCGGGCCGGCAAGTACTACACCACGCCGCGCTACGCCCGCCTGCAGCTGCAGTACGACTGGTAGGCAGCAAGCCGAAACGAGATGGCCACGGGTGATTCCACCCGTGGCCACCTGCAACCAGCGCAACCCGCCATTTCGCCACCTGCCGAGCAGGCGCTGTGCGAACAATCACTGGGCAATGCTGATGTCGAGCCGGCTGCCCAGCGCAGCTTCATTGCCACTGTAGTCTTTCGCGGTGATCCGGATCGTGTAGTTGCCCGGCTGCAACTCCATCGGCTGCAGCTCGCCGCTGGCCA
>QFOV01000081.1 GCA_003248565.1 Stenotrophomonas sp. | reverse complement strand
TTGCCACCGGCTTTTTCAAGCGCGTCCTGCATGGCGAGTGCGTTGATGACGGTCGCCAGCATGCCCATGTGGTCGCCGGTGACGCGGTCCATGCCGCCTGCAGCCAGGCCGGCACCGCGGAAGATGTTGCCGCCGCCAACCACCAGTGCGATTTCCACGCCGGCGTTCTGGGCCTCGATGACTTCGTGGGCAAGGCGGTTGATGACCTTGGGGTCGATGCCGTAGTCCTCGTCCCCCATCAGCGCCTCCCCGGAAAGTTTCAACAGGATGCGGCGGTAGGCGAGCTTGGACATGGTGACCTCAGATGGCTGGAAAACGCGGGGGATTCTAACGGATGCCGCAGTTTCAGGTGACATCTATTGTTGCAATGCAGCGACAAAACCCGGGTCAATCGGAATCTGGTTCAGCAGGCGGTGGGGTGGGGATCCGGTGCGCGGGCGATGACCCGGTTGCGGCCAAGGTTCTTGGAGCGATACAGCACGTCATCGGCGGCCTTGAGCAGGTCGCGCATGTCGGTGAATCGCTCATATGCACCATGGGTGGCGACGCCGGCCGAGAAGGTGACATGCAGTGGCATGTCGGCCACGGTGACGATCGGGGTCTGGGTGATGGCGCCAAGCACGCGGCGTATCACTTCCAGCGCGGTCTGCTCGTTGGTGCCGGGGAACAGCACGACGAACTCCTCGCCGCCGAAGCGGGCAACGGTATCGCTGCCGCGCAGCTGGCCCTGCAGCTGGCTGGCGAACGCCTGCAAGACCTGGTCGCCGACCAGGTGGCCGTGCTGGTCGTTGATCTTCTTGAAGTCGTCCAGGTCGATGAAGGCTACCGACAGTGGTCGATCGGCGCGGCCGGCGCGGTCGAATTCCTGTGCCAGCACCACTTCCAGCTGGCGCCGGTTCAACAGGCCGGTGAGTGCGTCCAGGTGCGCCTGTTCGGTCAGGCGGCGTGCCTGCTGCTCGAAATCATCGGCGCGTCGCTTGGCGGCGCCAGCGTCCTGCAGCTCGCGCAGGTTGCGCAGGGCCATCAATTCGGCGGCGTGATCGAGCAGGTAGGTGATGCGCGCGGGTGACGGTACCGGCACGTCGAACAATGCGCTGATCTCCGGCAGCATCTGGCTGACCTGTTGCAGCACCAGTTCGAACTGGCTGCTGTCCATTTCCAGCTGTGCATGCACCAGGCGCAGGGCGGTGTCGCGGGCCTGGTCGGTGTCCTTGCTCAGCCAGATCTCCGCAATGCTGCCTGACAGGGCAACGCAGCGGCCGAACAGGTCGGTTGGTTCGGCAGGCGCTTCGCTGTGCCTGATGGCGTCGACCAGGTAGGGCGGCAGGCCCCATTGCTCGCACAGCTCGGCACCGACGTCGGCGTGGCTGCACTCGAATATGGTGCGTTCGTGGGCGAGCAGTTCCTCATTGCTGCTGGCACCGGCAAGCAGGCTGGGGTAGTTGTCGCCGCGCAGCTGCAACAGGGCGAGGATGCCGATGTCCTGCAGCAGGCCGGCCAGCATCAGTTCTTCGACGCGGCGCACGTTGCGGGCCAGTCCGAGGTAGCGGGCGGCCAGGGCGCTGAGGATGCTGCGTCGCCAGACCGCCTGCAGCAGCTGGGCGTGATCTTCGTCCTCGCGCAGTGCGCGTGACAGGCTGAAGCCCAGCGCCAGCTGCAAGGTGGCGTTGAGGCCCAGCATGGTCAATGCCTGGCCCAGGTTTTCAATGCGGCGGCGACTGGCGTACAGCGGCGAATTGGCGATGCGCATCATGCGTGCGCTCAAGCCCATATCCAGTGCTATCACGTCGGCGGCGCTGGCGATGTCGGTTTCCGGATCCTGCGCAAGCTCGATCAAACGGACAGCGATGGCCGGTGGCGAGGGCAGGTTGCGGCAGAGGGACAGGGCTGCGGTGAGCTCGGGGGACATGTCAAAGAAGCAGTCGGCAGTACTGCAAGCATACAGGATGCCTTAAGCAAAGACGGGGATTGCAACCCAGTGCCGGGCGTGTGCCGTTGTGGGCGGCTTGCGGCAAAGAAAAAGCCGCGGAAAACCGCGGCTTTTTCAGGTGCTGCAGACGGCGGGTGCTTAGACCTGCATCGCCTTGGCAACTTCGGCGGCGTAGTCTTCCACCACCTTCTCGATGCCTTCGCCGACAGCCAGGCGCTGGAAGCCGACGACGTCGCCGCCAGCGGCCTTGACGGCCTGCTCGACGGTCTTGTCGCTGTCCAGCACATAGCTCTGGCCGTACAGGGTCACTTCGCTGATGATCTTGTTGATCTTGCCGCTGATGATCTTTTCCAGGATGTCAGCCGGCTTGGCCTTGTCCTTGTCGGTCATCTTGGCCAGCTCGATTTCCTTTTCCTTTGCAACGAAGTCGGCCGGAACGTCGGCTGCCTTGTTGTGCGGCGGATTCATCGCGGCCACGTGCATTGCCAGGCCCGAAGCCAGCTCGGCGTTGCCGCCGGCCAGCTCGACCAGCACGCCGATCTTGCCGTTGCTGTGCACGTAGGTGCCGACGGTGTTGTCGCCGCTGATCTTGACCAGGCGACGGATCTGGATGTTTTCACCCAGCTTCTGGATCGCGATGGCGCGGGTCTCTTCGACGGTTTCGCCGCTGGCCAGCTTGACCGACTTCAGGGCTTCAACGTCGGCGGCGCCGGATGCCAGGGCGGCAGCGGCAACGGCATCGACGAATGCCTTGAAGTTGACGTCGTTGGCAACGAAGTCGGTTTCCGAGTTCACTTCGACCAGGACGGCGTTGCCGCCGTTGCTGGCGACGCCCACGCGGCCTTCAGCGGTGACGCGGTCGGCCTTCTTGTCGGCCTTGGCAGCGCCGGACTTGCGCAGGGCTTCCGCCGCTGCGTCGATGTCGCCGTTGGTCTCGGACAGAGCCTTCTTGCACTCCATCATGCCGGCGCCGGTGCGCTCGCGCAGTTCCTTGACCAGGGAAGCAGTGATTTCCATGGAATTACCTCATCAATAGAAAGGGGTAGGCCGGCCATGATGGCCGGCCGTTGTTACGCAGCCCTGTCAGCGATCGGCGCCTCGGGCGCCAGCACAGGGGAGCGGGTGCAGTAGCTGCACCCGCCAGGGGGATCAGGCCGAAGCCTCGTCGCCCTTCTTGGCACCAGCCTTCTTGGCCGGAGCGCGGCGGGCCGGCTTGGCTTCTTCGCCAGCAGCGGCTTCACTGAACTCTTCTTCGCGCACGGTGGCGGCGTTCGGAGCAGCAGCCTTGCCTTCCAGCACGGCGTCAGCGGCGGCGCGAGCGTACAGCTGCACGGCACGGATGGCGTCGTCGTTGCCCGGGATGGCGTAATCAACCAGTTCCGGGTTGTAGTTGGTGTCAACCACGGCGATCACCGGAATGCCGAGCTTCTTGGCTTCCTTGATGGCGATGTCTTCGTGACCGATGTCGATGACGAAGATGGCGTCGGGCAGGCGGTTCATTTCCTTGATGCCGCCCAGCGAGGCTTCCAGCTTGTCGCGCTCACGGCGCAGGCCCAGCACTTCGTGCTTGACCAGCTTGTCGAAGCTGCCGTCGGTTTCACCGGCTTCCAGTTCCTTCAGGCGGGCAACCGACTTCTTCACGGTGGCGAAGTTGGTCAGGGTGCCGCCCAGCCAGCGCTGGTTCATGAACGGCATGCCGCAACGCTCTGCTTCTTCCTTGATGGATTCGCGTGCGCTGCGCTTGGTGCCCAGGAACAGGATGGTGCCGCGCTTCTGGGCAACCGAGGAGATGAAGTTCATCGCATCGTTGAACAGCGGGACGGTCTTTTCCAGGTTGATGATGTGGATCTTGCCGCGGGCGCCAAAGATGTACTGGCCCATCTTCGGGTTCCAGTAACGGGTCTGGTGGCCGAAGTGGACGCCGGCTTCCAACATCTGACGCATGGTGATCTGGGGCATTGCAAAACTCCTGATGGTGGAACTGACACCGCGCGCGCCCGGTTTGTTGGGGTCGTGCTGCGATGCGCGGCTTTCATGTCGAGCGCGCAAACAGTTCCGGGGTTGGGCTTCCCTGGCGCCTCCGTGGCCGAACCCTGACGAACAGGGCACCCCGGCACGGATGGGGGCGACAGGTGAGGATTCACCGGTTGACGCCCGGTGTCAGCGCGCTCCAACGGGCATGCGCCCGAAAAAGCCGGCGAAGTATAGCCCCTGGCTGGGCTGCGCGCAATTTGCCGGATCAGCGAGGGGCAGCGGCCTAAAGGGGGGCGGCCTAATAGGTAAGCGTGACCGTGATCGTGTCGCTGTAGCTGCCTGGAATGGGGGCCGGCTGTGGGAACACCCTGCCATAGACGGGGAAGGCCACATCTTCGTTTTCACCCACATCACTGGCGCCGGTCGCCTCCGAGTCGCCCCAGGGGATGAGCAGCGCCGGGTCGAGGTAGAGCTCGTAGGGGAGGAAGTTGCCATTTGAAGCCATCCTGCGCTGCCCATTGGCAGGGTTGTTGCCGTTGCTCAGGGTCATGGTCCATACCGTGCCGGTGGCGCAGCGTATGCGGATCAGCGAGCTCTGGTCGTGGGGGGCGTCGAGGCGGCTGGCGCTGCCGAAGTCCAGGTCGGTGGCGATGGTGATCAGGCAGGCGCTGGGCACTTGCGCGCTGACCGTGCCAAAAAGGAACTGCGATTGACCAGCACCACCCAACAAGGGAAAGGTGCCATCGCGGCAGTTCTCTGCGGTTGGTGGCGCGAGTAGTGGTGGGCCATAGCTGTAACGGAGGATGGAGGTGCCTGGGTTGCCCTGGTATCGGTAGGCTGCTGGCACCGTCTGGCCTCCCGGAACGCGGGCATAGATGTTGAACGGGATCTGTTGCGGGCCCAGGGCGCCTGCCTGGATCGAGATCGCATAGACGGGCTGGCTGCCGCCCAAAGCGCCGAGCAGCTGTGTCTGCGCCGGGTTCGCATAGAGGTCGTAGTTCATCAGGGCGCCTGCGTCATTTGTCATACGGCGTGGTGCCACGCCGCCGGGAACGCCTTCGCCGGGGAAGATGCAGGCGGTGATCTGGTTGCCGAACGGCGCCAGGCCCTGGCAGCTGACGACGACAGTGGCCGCTGTGTCGGTAGTGGCCGTGCCGCGGATTTCGCCGAAGTCGATGTTCGGGCTGCGGATCACCTGGCAGCTTTGTGCCCACGCGAAGAACGGGAGCCCTGCGAACGCCAGCAGCAGGATATGCAGGGTCGCGATGCGCAGTTTTCGCGGCGATGGCTTGGCAGTGTCGCTCATGGTTGGCACTGCAGTGTCGTGATGCCGGGTGGATCGCTGCCTTGCACGATGGTGGGCAGGGGAAGCACACAGTCGTGGCTGTCGTCCACCGGGATGCGCAGCACCGCACCGGCAGGCGGGTCCTGCAGATACACCTCGCCGGCATGGCCGATGACGGTGGTTGCGACGACCTGGCTTGCCAGTTCGACTGCGATCGTGCTGCCGACGCCCAGCCATTTCCCATCCGCGCCGCGGACCTGCAGGCGCAGCGGGCGGCTTGGTTGCAGCTTGAAAACCACGCTTGCACCGCTGCCCGATGCAGGCACCACAAGCTGCTGCGGGGCATCCAGCGACAAATCCATTGGCAAGCCAAGGGTGTCGATGCTGATCAGGTTGCGTTGCCAGGCGCGCAGTGGGGTGACCAGCAGCTGCCCTTGCGCATCGGTGCTGCCGATCAAGCGGTTCTCCAGTCGTACCGGGACCTGCGCCACGCCATTGGTCGATACCAGGGCAAACGCGTCGTCAACCTGGCGCAGTGCACGTATGCCGCGGCCGAACCACACGATGCTGCCATTGGCATCGGCGTACCCGGTGGTACCGGCGTCGGGATCGTAGTCCATGCCGATACGCCACTGGCCGGCATCGCCCAGATGGCTCAGTTCGGCATTGGCGCTGCGGCGTGTGCCCAGGCTTGCCTGCGCGCGCCAGCCCCAGCCGCCCGCATCCGCCGGCACACTGCGACCTGCCTGCAGGGCAAGCGCGTTGCCGTCGCTGCCGTGGCGTACTGCGCTGCTGAGCTGGGTAAGCCGCCCCAGTGGCAGGGAGAGATACAGGTTGGCGCTGTCCGTGCGCCGGTTGTCGAGGTCGTGCTGGAGCTGCACGCTGAACCAGGCATTGCCATGCAGGTTGCGTGACCAGCCCAGCCCGGTCAGGCGGGTGGGGAGGCTGCCGGGGTAATGCTGGGAGATGTAGCTGAGGCTGAACTGGCCGCTGTGGACATTGCCCAGGCCCACGAAGAATTGATCGGTACGGCGGGGCAGGAGCGCATTGGCTAGAAACGCAGGGGCATCGCGGAAGTCGCTGCTGCTGCGCTGGGTGCGGGCCGAGACGCTGAAGCCATGCGCGCTCCATTGATAACCCAGTGCGTGTTGATGTCCGCGCATGATGCCGGCGCGACTGCTGCTGAAGGAGGCGCTCACTACCCCGCCGCGCTCGCCCAGCAGGGCCACCGCACCCATGCCGGCCAGCTGCAGGTCAGTGCTGAGCTCGGTATGCGCTTCGATGGTCAGGTGCTGGTGCACGCCGTGGCGCAGGCTGGCACTGGCCATCGGCCTGTCACCGTAAGCGAAGGAACGCAGCCCGTAATCCTCGCGCAACACGCCCAGATCCAGTGACCAGTCGCTCAGGCCGGCCTGCAGCAGGCTGGGCGTGCCGTACAGCGCAAACTCCAGCATGCGCTGCTGCCCATTGATATCGGTCACCAGCAGCTGCGCCTGGCCACTGCCATTGAGGGTGGGGGCGGCATCCAATTGGAATCGCCCTGGTTGCACGTTGCGGCTGGCCTGGCGGATGCCATTGATGTACAGGTCGACTGTGGATGGCAGCAGGGCATCGCCGGTGAATGACGCCAATGGTGTGGTCACCCGGTAGGGTTGCAGGGAGAAATCGCGTGACAGGTGTACGCCGGCGATGCGGACGGCGCGCGACCATTCCAGCGCGCCGGTCAGGGTGTCGCCAATGCCCAGGGTGAGCATCGGACCGGGCAGGTCGAGTTGCCAGCGGCTGTCCAGGCGGATGTTGCGGTGCTGCCAGCGGCCTCGGTCAGCGTCCAGGCTGGTGTTCTGTGTGGTTGACCAGATGCCTGCCCCGACGCCGAACAGGCGTAGCTCGCTGAAGCTGCTGGCACTGCGGTATCCGCGTTGCTGTTGCGCATGCAGGTCGTAGTTGAACAGGAGGCCGGGGCTGCTGTCGCTTGTCGCGAGCATGCTGGGAGGCGTTGCCAGACTCAGTTGAGTGGGTGGCCGATTCAGTCCGGCCAGCGGCAGCTGCAGCGCGAGGCGTTGGTTGCGGCCGTCGTAACTGATCCGGATATCCGGCAGTTGGGCAAGATCAACCGATTGCTGGTCGGGCCCTACGCCCGCCGGCAGGCGCAGGCCCAGTTCCTGCAATGTCGCTGCGCTGGCGGACAGCTGTTGTCCGGCAACGATGAAGCGTGCCAGCTGGGTGCTGCTGCCCTGGTTGATCCGGACTTCCAGATACAGCTCCTGTGGCAGCTGTTCGCCAATGCCGACGAGCGCCGTATCCGGGCGGGCAGGAGGCGCGGCAGACAGGGAGGAGCTACTCGCCATGAGCATTGCCAGATCAAAGGTCAGCAGAGCGCAGCGGCTGCGGGATGGCGGCATCGTTCAGCCTGGCCTGCAAAGTGCCGGTGAGGGGGAAGGGGCGTGGCAGCGGCAGCGTCCACTGCATGTGTTGGCCTGCCAGTACATAGCCGAGCAGGCCGGGTGTCAGTTCAATCGGTGGGCCGTTCTCGGGCAGCCAGCGCAACTGGCTCAGGCGTACGCGCTGTGCGCCCGTGTTGTGTACGGTCAGGGTCAGCAGGCCCGGGTCTAGCTGCCAGCGGGCGTGCAGTCCGCTTGTGTCGGCAGCGGCCTTGCTTCCCGGTTCGCGCGGGCTCGCCCCCGCAGGCAGGACGAACGCCGGGATCGAGTAGCGCAGCAGGAAATTCAAGCCCTGGTTGGGTTTGACGTGGGTGGCGGGCAGCTCATCCACCAGCAGGCGATAGGCTTGCTCCTGCGTATCGCCCGCGGAAAAAGGGGCGGGCCGCAGCACGCGTACCAGCTGCCGTTGGCCGGGGCCAATCTGGACGATGGCAGGGCGCGCCAGCAGCATCTGCGATGGCTCGAGCACGTCAGCCGAATTGCTTTGGGTCCAGCGCTGTATGCGCACCTGTGCATGCAATGGCTGATCGCCGCTGTTCTCCAGCCACAGTGCCTGCGCCTGCACACCTTCACCGAACTCCAGCAGGATCGGTGCAACCTGCAGATTGCCGGCGCTTGCTAGTGGGGCCAACAGCAACAGGCCCCAGTGCGCCAGGTGCAAAGGGCGCGGAGCGGTGCTGCGGACGCGTGGGCAGGCGGGCTGCATCTGGTAAGGACTCAATACGTGATCGTGGCAATCACCGTGTCGCCGTAGCTGCCGGCTGGGGCATCGGTGGAAGGCACGCGGCCATATACCGGAATCGTCTGCGCGCTGGCAGTGCCGGTCCCGGCCAGGGTGTCGGTGCCGATCACCTCGCCCCAAAAATTCTGCCGGCCGGCATCGCGGTACAACCCATAGGCAACGAAGTTGCTGGCGCCGTCGCTCATGCGCCGGTTGTCGGCGGCGGCAGTGGTGCTGGTGGCATTGGCGCCGGGGTTCATGCCGATGGTGTAGGGGGTGCCGTTGGTACAGTTCACCTCCAGCGTGCCCTGGGCGTCGAGCGGGGTGCTGGTGGCACGTGCCACGCTGCCAAAGTCGATGTCGCTGGCGGCGACGGCCTGAATATCACAGGACTCGGTAATGACGATGCGGACCTGGAACTGCGCGGTCTGTGTCGCTGCCTGGGTGAGGCCTGCAGTTCCCGTCAATGCGATGCTGGCTGCGGTGATCAAGAGCGTGCGCGTGAGCATGTCGATTCTCCCGGCGAATGGCGGCAGCGGCGAGGCCATGCTGCATGGCCTCGGGGTGCGCGCAGAGCAAAGCACGACAGCGCAGCGCCGGCACGTGTTCACGCAGGCAGTTTCGCCTGAACGGGGGATCTTGCTAAGTTCGGTCAATCGGGGCGTCGCGCTGAACGGTTGCGGTTTCCCCGCTGGCTCAGAACACCCGCGCGAACGCTGCGCCCAGGTGCTTGTCAGGGGTGATTCGCATGAGCGCGCCCAGGGAGGTCGCCAGCCGGTGCTTCCGGTCGCAAAGGTGACGGCCGGATCCTGGAGTGGCGCCTGACTCCGCGTTCATTAATGTGAAACACTTAGCGAAAAAGCCCAAATGGGGGATAATCGACACATGGCAATCCAACTGAAAACCCCCGAAGAAATCGAGAAGATGCGCATCGCCGGTCGTCTGGCGGCTGAGGTGCTCGACATCATCACCCCGCACGTCAAGCCCGGTGTCACCACCGAAGAGCTGGATCGCATTTGCAACGACCACATCATCAACGTGCAGGGCACCATCCCGGCCAATGTGGGCTACCGCGGATTCCCCAAAACCGTGTGTACCTCGGTCAACAACGTCATCTGCCACGGCATTCCCAGTGAAGCCAAGGTGCTCAAGGATGGCGACATCGTCAATATCGACGTGACCGTCATCAAGGATGGCTGGCACGGTGACACCAGTCGCATGTATTACGTCGGCACGCCGTCGGTGATGGCCAAGCGCCTGGTGGAAACCACCAAGGAAGCGATGTGGCGCGGTATCCGTGCGGTCAAGCCGGGCGCGACGCTGGGCGATGTGGGCCATGCGATCCAGGAATTCGCCGAAGGCGAGCGCTTCAGCGTGGTGCGTGAGTACTGCGGCCACGGTATCGGCAAGGTCTACCACGACGAGCCGCAGGTACTGCATTACGGCCGTCCGGGCCAGGGCCTGGTGCTCAAGCAGGGCATGACCTTCACCATCGAGCCGATGATCAATGAAGGCACCCGCTACACCAAGGTGCTGCCCGATGGCTGGACCGTGGTGACCAAGGACCGCAAGCTCTCGGCGCAGTGGGAACACACCATTGTGGTGACCGAGGATGGCGTTGAGGTGTTGACGTTGTCTCCGGCGGAATCCGCGCAGGCATGACCTCTTTGCCGGCGGGCCCGATTCTGGACACGCCGGCAGATCCTGCCGGTGACGCGCAATGGGCTGCCGATGCACGGCAGTCACTTGCCCACACCGATGCCCGCCTGGGCAAGCGCTTCGAGCTGACCGACAATGTCGAGCGTCTGCCCGGCCTGCGCGCGCGTGCGGTCGATCAGCTGATCATTGAAGCCTGGCAGCGCTGCATTCCTGCGACTGCAGGCTTGGCGCTATTCGCGGTCGGTGGCTACGGCCGTGGCGAGCTGTTCCCGCGCTCGGACATTGACCTGCTGGTACTGGCCGAGACCGACGTGCAGCAACGGCATGAAGCCGCACTGGCACGCTTGTTCGCCTTGCTGTGGGATGCCGGCTTGCCGGCCAGCCACGCGGTGCGCTCGGCAACGCAGTGCGTGCACGCCGCAGCTGACCAGACGGTGTTGACGGCCTTGATCGAGGCGCGACCGCTGGTTGCGGACGCAACCGCCCAGCACGGTCTGGCGCGGGCGGTCGCGCCCAGCCTGGTATGGCCGCCGCGCGAGTACTTCCTGGCCAAGCGCGAAGAGCTGCTTGCCCGCCACCAGCGCTTCGGTGATACCGCAGACAACCTGGAGCCGGACATCAAGGACGGCCCGGGCGGCCTGCGCGATCTCAATACCCTGGGCTGGATGGCACTGCGTGCCTTCGGAGTCAGCAATATCGATGCGCTGGTCGGGCTGGGCCACCTGGGCCTGGACGAGGCCGCCGCGCTGAAGCGCGAACGCCAGGTATTGGCACGGCTGCGTTTCGGCCTGCACCTGGTCGCGCAGCGGCCGGAAGAGCGGCTGCGTTTCGATTACCAGAAGACCTTGGCCGCGCGCATGGGATTCGGCGATGACGCCGAAAGCCTGGGCGTGGAGAAGATGATGCAGGGCTTCTATCGCAGTGCGACGGTGATCCGCCGCATCAGCGACCGCCTGCTGCAACGCTTTGAAGAACAGTTTGACGGTGAGGCGACGCCGCAGCCGGTAGGTGAAGGGTTCTCGCTGCGCCGCGGCTATCTGTCCGCCGACGACCCGTTCTGGCCGCATGGCGACATCCGCAGCATCTTTGCCTTGTTCGCGTGCTGGTCACGCACCGTCGATGTGCGCGGCCTGCATTCGATGACGGCCCGCGGTCTGGCCGAGATGCTGGACGAGATTCCTGACTACACCGCCGTGGACGACGACGTACGCGAGCAGTTCATGGCCTTGCTGCGCGGTCCGCGTGCGGTCGATACGCTGGCGCGGATGGCGCGGCTTGGCGTGCTCGGGCAATGGATTCCCGCATTCGCCGCGGTGTCCGGGCGCATGCAGTTCGATCTGTTCCATGTCTACACGGTGGACCAGCACACCTTGATGGTGCTGCGGAACATGGCCTTGTTCGCCAGCGGCCGCGCCGACGAGCGTTTCTCCATCGCCCACGAAGTCTGGCCGCGCCTGCGCAAGCCGGAGTTGCTGCTGCTGGCGGGGCTGTTCCACGACATCGCCAAGGGCCGTGGTGGTGATCATTCCGAACTGGGCGCGGTGGATGCGCGTGAATTCTGCAGCGCACATGGCCTGAGCAGCACGGACACTGAACTGGTGGCGTGGCTGGTCGAGCAGCACCTGCGCATGTCGGTGACCGCGCAGAAGCAGGACATCACCGACCCCGAGGTGATCCATCGTTTTGCCGGTCTGGTCGGCGACCGTGATCGTCTCGACTACCTGTACCTGCTTACCTGCGCCGATATCGCCGGTACCAGTCCCAAGATGTGGAATGCATGGAAGGACAGGCTGCTGGCCGACCTGTATTTCGCCACCCGTCGCGCGCTGCGCGAAGGCTTGGAACATCCCCTGCCGGAGGCCGAGCGGGTGCAGGAAGCGCGCGACAACGTGCGTGAGCAGATGCGCCTGCTTGGTCATGGGGATGCGGTGATCGACCGCCAGTTCGCGGCCATGCCGGATGAGAGCTTCGTGCGTTTCCGCCCGGAGCAGTTGGTCTGGCAGGCTGCGTCCCTGGTGGAAATCCACAAGGGCGGCACCCTGGTCAAGGTACGGCGGATTACTCCCGAGAGTGATGCACTGGAAGTGTTCGTGCACTCGCCCGACCGTGACGGCTTGTTCGCCGCGATCGTGATGACACTGGACCGGGCCGGCTACGGCATTCACCGCGCGCGCGTGCTTGACGGCCCCGATGACACCATCTTCGATACCTTCGAGGTGACGCCGGCAGGCAGCTTCGCCGACGGCGATGCCGCGCGCCTGGAATCCGTGCTGCGCAAGGCGCTGGCCGGCAATATCCTGATCCTGCGTCCCTCGCGGCGGGTGATGCCACGGCAGCTCAAACATTTCCGCTTCGCCCCGCGCATCGAGTTTCTCGACGCCAGTCATGAAGGCCGGACCGTCTTGAACCTGGTGGCGCCGGATCGTCCCGGCCTGCTTGCCGACGTCGCGCATGTGCTGCGTGACCAGCGCCTGCGCGTGCAGGACGCACGCATCGCCACCTTTGGCGAGCGTGCCGAGGACCAGTTCCAACTTACCGATCGCCACGATCACCCCCTTACCGAACCCTCCATGCAGGCCTTGCGTGACGCATTGCTTGCCTGCCTGGATCCCGACAACAAGCCAGGAGACCCCCACTGATGGCAAGCAAGCCCGCAACCAGGAAGACCGTGACCAAGAAGACCGCCAAGAAGGCAGCGCCAGCAAAGGCCGCGCCGAAGAAAAAGGCCGCAGCAACGACCAAACCGGTCGCCAAGCCTGTTGCGAAGACGGTCAAGGCACCGGTCAAAGAGGTTGCTGCTGCCAAGCCGAAGTCGACCAAGCCGGTGACGCCGTCGGTAGGTCCGCGCAGCCTGCGCAAGCCGCCGGCACCGGGCGTGGCCGAGTTGAAGTTCAGCATTGAGAGCGCATTCGAGCGCCGCACCATGCTGACCATGGACGAGATCGAAGGTTCGAC
>QFOV01000080.1 GCA_003248565.1 Stenotrophomonas sp. | reverse complement strand
GCGCGCGCTGGCGCCGATCCGCGACGAGTACGACTACATCCTGATCGACTGCCCGCCGGCGCTGTCGCTGCTGACGCTCAACGCGCTGGCCGCCGCCGACTCGGTGATCGTGCCGATGCAGTGCGAGTACTACGCGCTGGAAGGCCTGAGCGCGCTGGTGGAAACCATCGAAGCGCTGCGCACCAGCCTGAACCCGGCGCTGGAGATCGAAGGTGTGCTGCGCACCATGTTCGACGTGCGCAACAACCTGGCCAACGCAGTGTCGGCCGAGCTCACCGAGCACTTCGGCGACCGCGTGTTCCCATGGCCAGAGCATCGTCGGCTACGACCGCGCCTCGCGCGGTGGCGTGGCCTACCTGGGCCTGGCCGGCGAGATCATCCGCCGCAACAACGAACGCAAGCAGCCCTCCCGGGCCGTGGAGGCTGTCTGATGAGTGCAGCGAAAAAGCGCGGTCTTGGCCGTGGTCTTGATGCCCTGCTGGGCCCGAAGGGCGCCGTAACCCCGGTCACCGTCGCTGCCGTCGCCGAGCCGCAACCCGGCGAAGTGCTGCGCAAGCTGCCCATCGACCAGCTGCAACCCGGCAAGTACCAGCCGCGTCGCGACATGGACGAGGGCAAGCTGGCCGAACTGGCCGAGTCGATCAAGGCACAGGGCATCATCCAGCCCATTCTGGTGCGCCAGATCGAGGGCGGCAGCTACGAAATCATCGCCGGTGAACGCCGTTGGCGCGCTTCGCGCCTGGCCGGGCTGGACGAAGTGCCGGTGGTGGTGCGCGAGCTGGGCCGGTGGTGGTGCGCGAGCTGGAAGACCGCACCGTCATCGCGATGGCGCTGATCGAGAACATCCAGCGCGAAGACCTCAACCCGCTGGAAGAAGCCGAAGCATTGGCACGCCTGGTCAGCGAGTTCACCCTGACCCACGCCGAAGCCGCGCAGGCGGTTGGCCGCTCGCGTGCCTCGGTGTCCAACCTGCTGCGCCTGATCGATCTGCCGATCGGCGTGCGCGTGCTGCTGGAAACCCGCCGCCTGGAAATGGGCCATGCCCGCGCGCTGCTGACGCTGGCGCCGGAACTGGCCACCAAGCTGGCCGAAGAAGCCGCCGAGCAGGGCTGGTCGGTGCGTGAAGTCGAGCACCGCGCGCAGCAGTTCGCCGCCGGCAAGGTGCCGGGCGCACGCAAGGCCAAGCCGTCGCCGACGGCGCCGCAGGCCGATATCGCATCGCTGGAAACCGAGCTGTCCGAATCGCTGGGCGCGAAAGTGGCGATCAGCCACGGCCGCGGCGGCAAAGGCAAGCTGGTCATCCACTACACCGATCTGGACACGCTGGACGGCGTGCTGGAGCGGCTGCGCGTCCGCCAGAACGGCTGACGTACTTCATTCCCCACGAGGTGCACGCAAGGCAATGAACCCCACCAAGGTCGACCGCAATCATCTATTGCGTCTGACCGACCTGCCGAATGTCGGGCCGGCCTGTGAAAAGGATCTCCGTCTGATCGGGATCCGGGTTCCCGCGCACCTGCGCGGGCGTGATCCCTACGATATGTATGCGCAGCTATGCCTGAAGACCGGCGTGGTGCACGATCCCTGCGTGATCGATGTCTTCCTGTCGGTGGTGCGCTTCATGGGCGGCGATGCGCCGCAGCCGTGGTGGGCATACAGCAAGGAACGCAAGGAAACCCTGGCCAAGGACGCGCCGCTCACCCTGTGGTGAGGCAGGGGCGATGCTCGTGGCCACCAACCGGAGCAGTGCATGAGCAACACAGGCGACGAAATGAGCCCGGGCGGCAGCCGCATCCTGGCCCATGGCCAGGCCAGCGATTTCGAGCCCGCACGCGGCCATTCGCACGGTGCGGCGATCAGCGCGCACATCGAGCACCATCTCGGGCCGATAGCCAACGTGCTGCATGAAATCGTCTCCGATACCGTGCACGTGGACATCCATGTGGTGCCGCCGTGCGGGGACTGCCCGAATACGCGCCTGGTGACTTCCGGCATGAGCGATCTGCCGATGCAGCTGCCGGATGATGCCGAGGTCTCGCCCTACCTGGAGCTGATGCTGACCCTGCCCGGCGACTGGCCGCTGGATCGCGAGCAGCTGCAGGACGAGCGTAATTACTGGCCCATCCGCCTGCTCAAGACGCTGGCGCGGCTGCCGCACAAGCACAACACCTGGCTGGGCCTGACCCATACCGTGCCCAACGGCGATCCGGCCCAGCCGTACGCGCCCGGCGTGGCGTTCGATGGTGCGATCCTGCTGCTGGCGCTGTCGGCACCGGAAGATTTCGACACCCTGGTGGTCGATGACGACACCAGCATCGAGTTCCTGTCCGTGGTGCCGTTGTACCCGCAGGAAATGGCCTTGAAGCTGCGCGAAGGTGCCGATGCGCTGATCGACCTGCTGAGCGACAACGACATCGGTGATGTCATTGAGCCGGGCCGGCATAATCCGGCCCGCGAACATCTGTCTGGACTTCCTGCATGACCGTACTCGTCACCGGCGCCGCTGGTTTCATCGGCGCTTACACCTGCCAGGCACTGGCCGCCCAAGGCGAGCGCGTGGTCGGGCTGGACAACTACAACGATTACTACGATCCGCAGCTCAAGCGCGACCGCGTCGCCGCCCTGTGCCCGCAGCTGGATATGCGCGCGCTGGACATCACCGACCGCGACGGCCTGGCCGCGCTGTTCGATGAAATCCAGCCGACGCAGGTGATCCACCTGGCCGCCCAGGCCGGCGTGCGCTACTCGCTGGAGAACCCGCACGCCTACGTGGAAAGCAACCTGGTCGGCTTCGTCAACCTGCTGGAGCTGTGCCGGCACCGCGGCGTCCAGCATCTGGTCTATGCCTCCAGCAGCTCGGTGTATGGCAACTCGGCCACGCCACCGTTCTCCGAAGACCAGCGCGTGGACCAGCCGCGCTCGCTGTACGCGGCCACCAAGGCCGCCAACGAGTTGATGGCCTATACCTATGCGCAGCTGTACGGCCTGAAGGCCACCGGCCTGCGCTTTTTCACCGTGTATGGCCCCTGGGGCCGGCCGGACATGGCGCCGCTGCTGTTCTCGCGCGCGGTGCTGGCCGGGCGCAGCATCGATGTGTTCAACAACGGCCAGATGCGGCGTGACTTCACACATGTTTCTGACATCGTCGCCGGTATCCTCGGGGCGCTGTCGCATCCCTCCGCCCAGGCCACACCCCACCAGGTGTTCAACCTGGGCAACCACACCCCGGTGGAGCTGGAACATTTCATCGACGTGATCGCCTCGGCCGCGGGGCACCCGGCGCACAAGGTCTACAAGCCGATGCAGCCGGGCGACATGGTGGAAACCATGGCCGATACCTCGCGCGCCCAGGCCGCCTTCGGCTACGCGCCGGACACGCCGATCGAGCTGGGCCTGCCGCCGGTGGTGGAGTGGTGCCGTAGCTACTTCGGGTCAAGCGCCTGACTCACCTTCCGCTAAGTTGAGTTTTGGAAAATGCGTGACCTTTCTTCAAATGCACAACCTGCGGAACCAGCAATGAACCAACCCAGCCTCTCAGTGGTTGTTCCCGTCTTCAACGAACGCGACAACGTCGCGCCGCTGGTCAATGAAATAACCGCTGCGCTGCGCGGCCAGATCGATTTCGAGATCGTTTACGTCGACGACAACTCCAAGGACGACAGCCTGCAGGTGCTGCAGGCGCTGAAGGCGGCAAACCCGGAGCTGCGGGTGTTGCACCATGTCAGCCAGAGCGGGCAGAGCACGGCGGTGCGTACCGGCGTCAAGGCCGCGCGCGCGCCGTGGATCGCCACCCTCGATGGTGATGGCCAGAACGATCCGGCCGATATCCCCAAGCTGCTGGCCGCGCGCGCCAAGGCCGAACCGCAGGTCAGGCTGTTCGCCGGCTGGCGCGTCAACCGCCAGGATTCGGGCAGCAAGCGCTGGGCCAGCAAGTGGGCCAATGCCATCCGCGCGCGCATGCTGCGCGATGACACCCCGGACACCGGCTGCGGCATCAAGCTGTTCGAGCGCGCCGCCTTCCTCGACCTGCCGTACTTCGACCACATGCACCGCTACCTGCCGGCGCTGATGCAGCGTGCCGGCTGGAAGACGGTGAGCGTGCCGGTCAACCATCGCCATCGCACCGCTGGCGTGTCCAAGTACAACAACCTCGGCCGCGCGCTGGTCGGCATCCGCGACCTGCGTGGCGTGGCCTGGTTGATCACCCGTTCCAAGCGCACCGCGGTGGAAGAGGTCTGAGCATGGATTTCATGAATCAACCGCTGGTGTGGCTGGAGTGGACCGGCGTGCACATGTCGCCGTGGAAGCTGATCGGGCTGACCGGTGCGTTGATGTTCGGCGGCCGCTGGCTGGTGCAGTTCGTCGCCTCGCGGCGTGCTGGCAAGCCGGTGATCCCGCGCCTGTTCTGGTACATGAGCGTGCTCGGCAGCCTGATGACGCTGAGTTACTTCCTGTTCTCGTCCAAGCAGGATGCGGTGGGTGTGGTGCAGAACCTGTTCCCCGCGTTCACCGCGCTCTACAGCCTGCGCCTGGATATCAAGCACCGTGGCTGGCAGCGCGACAAAGCCAGCCACTGAGCGGGCGACTGTGCCCAAATCCGGCGGTTTGCCGCCCGAATCCGTCTAGGTCGGGCGGCAGCTTCAATGCGATGATCGGGGTGAATGAACCACCTGGGGAATACCGATCGTGAAATCGCCGTTGACCGTTGCGCTGCTGCTCACCCTTGGCCTGAGCGCCACCCCGGCCTTTGCCGCCGCACCGTCGGCCCCGGCCACGCTGGCCACCCAATCGCTGGATGACCAGTTCAAGGCCATCTACGAGAAGGAATGGGCCTGGCGGCAGACCGGTGGCGGCGAAGCCAGCGAAGACAGCGACGCCCCGGCCAACAGCACGCGCCTGCCCGACGTCAGCGCCGAAGCACAGCAGGCGCGCCTGAAGGTGTGGGACGGGGTGCTGAAGCAGCTCGAGGCCATCGACCCGAGCAAGCTCTCGGCCGAGAACCAGATCAACTACGCCATCTATCTGTACCAGGTCGAGAGCCTGGCCGATGAAGTGCGCCTGGGCAGCTACGAGATGCCGTTCAATTCGGATTCCTCGTTCTGGTCCAACCTCAGCTTCATGGCCCGCCGCGAGATGAAAACCGCGGAGGACTACCGCAACTACATCGCGCGCTTGAATGATGTGCCGCGTTACTTCGACCAGCAGATGGTCAATATGCGCGCCGGCCTTGCCCGTGGTTTCAGCGTGCCGCGTGCGGTGCTGGAAGGGCGCGACGTGTCGATCTCGACCGTGGCCGAGCTGAAGGACCCGACCGAGTCGCCGTTGTACGAGCCGCTGAAGAAGCTGCCCAATAGCATTCCCGCTGCCGAGCAGGCCAAGCTGCAGGCCGAGGCCAAGCAGGCCATCAGCGGCAGCGTGGTGCCGGCCTTCGGCAAGCTGCTGACCTTCTACCGGCAGGAATACGTGCCGCAGTCGCGCACCACCCTGGCGGCCGAGAAAATGCCGGGTGGCAAGGAGTTCTACCGCCAGCAGATCCGCGAATACACCACGCTGGACCTGAGCCCGCAGCAGATCCATGCGCAGGGCCTGGCCGAGGTGAACCGCATCCAGCAGGAAATGAACGCCATCATCGACAAGGTGGGCTTCAAGGGTAAGAGCGAGCAGACCCGCTTCGCCGACTTCCTCGAATTCCTGCGTACCGACCCGCAGTTCTACGCCAAGACGCCGGACGAACTGCTGTGGCGTGCAGCGTGGATCTCCAAGCGCGTGGACGGCGTGATCGGCAAGTACATGACCTTGCCGCGCGCCCGCTTCACCATCGTGCCGGTGCCGCCGGATATCGCCCCGTTCTGGACCGCCGGCCGTGGCGGCATGGGCACTTACTGGCTCAATACCTACAACCTGCCGGCGCGCCCGCTGTACAACCTGCCGGCACTGACCCTGCATGAGTCCGACCCGGGCCACGCCCTGCAGGGCGCACTCGCCGCCGAGCAGACCGGCCAGCCCGAGTTCCGTCGCACCGCCTATATCTCGGCCTATGGTGAAGGTTGGGGCCTGTACACCGAGAAGCTCGGCGTCGACATGGGCATCTACCAGACGCCATACGAAGACTTCGGCCGCCTGACCTATGAAATGTGGCGCGCCTGCCGCCTGGTGATCGATACCGGCGTGCACCACTACGGCTGGGACCGCGACCGCGCGATCGCCTACCTGCGTGACCACACCGCGCTGAGCGAGCACGAAGTCACCACCGAAGTGGATCGCTACATCTCCTGGCCGGCGCAGGCACTGAGCTACAAGCTGGGCGAGATCACCATCGTCAAGCTGCGTGCGCAGGCCGAGAAGGAACTGGGCGACAAGTTCGACATCAAGGGCTTCCACGACGCCGTGCTCAAGCAGGGCTCGGTACCGCTGCCGGTGCTGGAACAGCAGATCCAGGCCTACATCGCCGAGCGCAAAGCAGCGAAGTGAGTGCTCTGCTCCCTCCCTTGCGCAACGCGCAGGGGAGGGTTGGGGAGGGGTGCTCTTCGCAGTGACCCAAAACAACAAACGAAAGCCACAAGCAAAGCCCCCCTCCCAACCTCCCCCTTGGCTGCGCCAAAGGGGAGGGGCAACAGCGCACAGCTGAACCGCCGTAACCACACTGCGATTGTGTAACCCCACAAGCACCCGCTAACCTGCGCGATGCTGCACGCCCTGCGCCACCGCCGCCTCCACCTGCTGCGCCTGCTGATGCTGGCGTTGGTTGGCATTGGCGTGTTCGGCACTTCGCTGGCCGCAGCACTGACCGACATCCACATGCTGGCGCACACCGACATTGGTGCCGACGTGCATGAGCACGACGACGCCAAGCTGGCGACCGCTCCGGATGCCGAAGACAGCGCCAACGCCCTGCTGCATGCCTTGGTGCATTGCGTGGACTGCCACGGCCACGGTGGCGTGTTGCCCACCGTCACCCCCGCCTGGATCGTGGCATCACCGCCTGCACAGCAGGCCGTGGCCATGCTGGGCACGCAAGCGGTCACGCACCCGACCGAGAGCCTGTTCCGTCCCCCGATAGCCGTCTGACGTCCCGGCCCCTTGGCCGGCCCCTACGTCTGAACCTGCTATCTGGAGAAACCCATGTGGATGCGCCTGGCGGCTGTTGCCGCCTTTGCGCTGGTGCCGCGCGCGTATGCGCAGGTGCCGGTGCCTGCTGTGCCGTTGACGCTGGACGATGCCATCGTCCGCGTTGCCCTTGATCACCCTGAGCTGCGCCTGATCGATGCGCAGCGCCCTGTACCTGAAGCCCGCCGCGACGCCGCGTTGCTGCGCCCGCCGATGCAGCTGGGTGTGGAACTGGAGAACCTGCTCGGCAGCGGTGATACCCGCGGCGTGCAGGGCGCCGAAGCCACGGTCAGCCTGTCCGGTGTGCTGGAACGCGGCGACAAGCTCGATGCGCGCCGCATGCTGGCCCAGGCCAATATCGATGCGCTGGCACCGCAGCGCGCCACCGCACGCCTCGATCTGCTCGCCGAAACCGCACGCCGTTACCTCGCAGTGGCGCAGGCGCAAGCAGGACTGCAGATCGCCAGTACCGATATCGAGCAGCGTCGCCGTGCGGTTTCCGCCGCGCGCCTGCGCTTGCAGGCAGGTGCTTCGCCGGAGTCGGTGCTGTTCACTGCGCAGGCAATGCTGGCGCAGGCGGAACTGGATCGCGATCGTGCCATCGAAGAAGCGGGCGCAGCACGGCTGTCGCTGGCCGCGCTGTGGGGCGCGCGCGCGCCTGACTTCAAGGCGGTGAGTGGCGATGCATTGCAGTTGCCGGCACTGCGCGATTTCGCGCTGCTCAATGACGATCTGCAACGCGCACCGGAACTGGCCGAGCTGCTCGGCGAGCAGCGTATCCGCGAAGCGCAGCTGCAACTGGTGCGCACCCGCAGCCGTCCGGATTGGAACTGGCAGGTAGGCGTGCGCAACAGCCGTGCCGACAACGCGACCTCGCTGGTTGGCGGCTTCAGCATCCCGCTGGGCAGCGCCCGCCGTGCCGCGCCGGAAATCCGCGAGGCAGAAGCCGATCTCGCCCTGCTTCCCTACCAGCGCCAAGCCCGCCAGCAGCAGCTGTACGCCACCCTTGCCGAAGCACACGGCCGCTATGTCACCGCGCGGCTGGAAGTGCAGCGCATGCAGGCGGACGTCTTGCCGCAGTTGCAGAAGGCCGAACGTGCCGCCGAGCAGGCCTGGCGCGCCGGTGCCGCCAGCTACATGGAGTGGGCGCAGCTGCAGGCCATGCGCATTGAATCGCGCCAGCGCCAGTTGGACGCGGCCATCGCCGCACAGACCGCGCTGATCGAGATCCAGCGCCTCACCGGCCAGGGAATGCTGGCCACCGATGCAACCGTTGCCGTGGAGAACGCACGATGAGCCGTCCGATGAATGTTGTAGCTGCCGGCGTGTTGGCAATGAGTCTGCTGCTGGTGGGCTGCGGCGCTGAACCGGCGGCTGACGCCCCTGCCGGAAAGGCGGAAGAAGCTGGCCACGGCCATGATGAAGAAAAGGGCGGTGATGCAGACGGTCACGCCCACGAAGAGGGCGAGGAAGCAGAAGCCGACCGCACCACCATCAAGGCCGCCATTGCCGAGCAATCCGGCATCCGCAGCGCCGCGGTGCAGGCCGGCACCATCGCCGATGAGCACGAGGTGCAGGGCCTGCTGACTCCGGTGGATGGCCGCGTCGCCCAAGTGATGGCCCGCTTCCCCGGGCCGATCCGCACCCTGCGTGCCAATGTGGGTGATCGCGTCAGCGCTGGCCAGACCCTGGCCAGCATCGACAGCAATCTCAGCCTGACCACCTACAGCATCAGCGCACCAATCAGCGGCGTGGTGTTGTCGCGGCAGGCGCAGGTGGGTGCGGTCGCGGGCGAGGGCGCGCCGCTGTTCGAGATCGGCGACCTGTCGGAGCTGTGGGTCGACCTGCATATCTTCGGCAACGACACCCAGCACATCACCGCCGGCGTGCCGGTCACGGTGACGCGCATGACCGATGGCGTCAGCCAGGGCACCACGCTGGAGCGCGTGCTGCCCGGCACCGCCACTGCGAGCCAGAGCACCGTGGCCCGCGCCAGCGTGCGCAATGATGACGGCCTGTGGCGACCGGGAGCCGCGGTGAAGGCGCGCATCGTGGTGGCGATGCAGCCCGCCGCGATGGTGGTGCCGCTTTCCGCACTGCAGACCATGGAAGGACGCGAGGTGGTGTTCGTTCGTGAGGGCGATACCTATACAGCGCGTCCGGTGGTGTTGGGCGCGCGCGATGCCGGCAAGGTCGAGGTCAAGGACGGCCTGCGCGTTGGCGAGCAGGTCGTGGTCGAGCAGAGCTATGTGGTCAAGGCCGACATCGGCAAGGCGGGGGCCGCGCATGAACATTGATCATCGTCTCTTCCAACGCGGAGGGCGCCGCCATGCTTGAGCGCATCATCCGCAGTGCCATCGCCCATCGCTGGATGATGATGGTGCTTACCTTCGCATTGATCGCGATCGGCAGCTGGAGCTTCACCCGCCTGTCCATCGATGCAACGCCGGACATCACCAACGTACAGGTGCAGATCAACACCGCTGCCGACGGCTACTCACCGCTGGAAACGGAACAACGCATCACCTATCCGGTGGAAACGGTGATGGCGGGCCTGCCCAAGCTCGAACAGGTGCGCTCATTGTCGCGCTACGGCCTGTCGCAGGTGACGGTGGTGTTCAAGGACGGCACCGATCTGTACTTCGCCCGCCAGCAGGTGGCCGAACGCCTGCAGCAGGTGAAGTCGCAGCTGCCGGAAGGCCTGGACCCGCAGCTGGGGCCGATTGCCACCGGCTTGGGTGAGATCTTCATGTACACCATCGACGCTGATCCCAAGGCGCGCAAGCCCGATGGTTCGCCATACACCGCCACCGACCTGCGCACCTTGCAGGACTGGGTGGTGCGGCCGCAGCTGCGCAATGTGCCCGGCGTCACCGAGGTCAACACGATTGGTGGCTACCAGCGGCAGATCCACATCACCCCGGATCCGGCCAAGCTGCGTGCGCTGGGCTTCACCCTGGAGGATGTTGCCGAAGCCGTGGAAGGCAACAACCAGAACATCGGCGCCGGTTACATCGAACGCAACGGCCAGCAGTTCCTGGTGCGTGTGCCCGGGCAAGTCGCGGGACTGGAGGAAATCGGCAATATCGTGCTGGCTCGCCGCGAAGGCGTGCCCATCCATGTGCATGACGTTGCAGATGTCGCAGAAGGCCCGGAGCTGCGCAGCGGTGCCGCCACCCAGAATGGCCACGAAGTGGTGATGGGGACGGTGGTGATGCTGGTCGGTGCCAACAGCCGCGAAGTGGCGCAGGCCGCAGCGGCGAAGCTGGAACAGGCGCAGCGCAGCCTGCCCGAAGGCGTCACCGTCACCGCCAGTTATGACCGCACCGCGCTGGTCGACCGCACCATCCAGACCGTCGCCAAGAACCTGCTGGAAGGCGCGCTGCTGGTGATCGTGGTGTTGTTCCTGTTGCTGGGCAACTTCCGTGCAGCGCTGATCACCGCGGCGGTGATTCCGCTGGCGATGCTGTTCACCCTGACCGGTATGGCGCGGGGCGGCGTCTCCGCCAACCTGATGAGTCTTGGCGCATTGGACTTCGGCCTGATCGTCGATGGTGCGGTGATCATCATCGAGAACTGCCTGCGTCGTTTCGGCGAGCGCACCCACGCGCTGGGCCGGGCGATGACCCGCGAAGAACGCTTTGCCGAAACCGCCAGCGCCACCGCCGAAGTCATCCGCCCCAGCCTGTTCGGCCTCGGCATCATCACTGCGGTCTACCTGCCGATCTTCGCGCTGACCGGCGTTGAAGGAAAAATGTTCCATCCGATGGCGATTACCGTGGTGCTGGCGCTCAGCGGCGCGATGCTGCTGTCACTGACCTTTGTTCCTGCGGCTATCGCGATGTTCCTCGGTGGTCGCGTGGAGGAAAAGGACAACCGGCTGATGGCGTGGTTGCGCGCACGCTACGCGCCGTTGCTGGCGTGGGTGATGCGGCGAGGCCGTTGGGTGGTGGCCGCTGCACTGGTGCTGGTCGTTGGTTGTAGCGTGCTGGCAACGCGACTGGGCAGCGAGTTCGTGCCCAATCTCGATGAAGGCGATGTCGCCATGCATGCAATGCGCATCCCCGGCACCAGTCTCACCCAATCGGTGAACATGCAGAAACAAGTGGAAGCACGCCTGCAGCAGCTGCCGGAAGTAGACAAGGTGTTCTCCAAGATCGGTACACCGGAAGTCGCCTCCGACCCGATGCCGCCCTCGGTCGCCGACACCTTCATCATGATGAAGCCGCGCAAGCAGTGGCCGAACCCGCGCAAACCGCGCGCACAGCTGCTGGCCGAGCTGGAAGCGGCGGTGGAGGAATTGCCGGGCAACAACTATGAGTTCACCCAGCCGATCCAGATGCGCATGAACGAGTTGATCTCGGGCGTGCGTGCCGACGTGGCGGTGATGCTGTTCGGCGACGACATGGAAACGCTGGCGCAGGTCGGCCAGCGCATCGTCGCAGTGGCCAACAAGGTGCCGGGTGCGGCCGATGTGCGCCTGGAGGAGACCAGTGGTTTGCCCTTGCTCACGGTTACGCCGAACCGCGCGGCATTGGCGGGTTATGGACTCAATCCGGGCCAGCTGCAGTCCACGGTTTCCACGGCGGTGGGCGGGCGCGTTGCGGGGCAGTTGTTTGAAGGTGATCGACGCTTCGACATTGTCGTCCGCCTGCCGGAAAGCATTCGCCAGGACCCGGCGGCGTTGGCCGATCTGCCGGTGTCACTGGAACCTGCCTTGGCACAGGACAGTGCGGATGAATCCAGCCGTGCGGGTGGCTGGCGCAGCGGTGATGCGCGCACGGTTCCGTTGCGTGAGTTGGCGAGCATCGAAAGCAGCGAAGGGCCAAACCAGATCAACCGCGACAACGGCAAACGCCGCATCGTGATCACCGCCAATGTGCGTGATCGCGATCTGGGGGGCTTCGTCAGCGAGTTGCAGCAGGCCATCGATGCGCAGGTGAAGGTGCCTGCCGGCTACTGGGTGGAGTACGGCGGCAGCTTCGAGCAGCTGATTTCAGCCAGCCAGCGTCTGGCGGTGGTGGTACCGGTGACCTTGCTGCTGATCTTCGCCTTGCTGTTCTGGGCGTTCGGCTCGGCGCGCGATGCCAGCATCGTGTTCAGCGGGGTGCCACTGGCCTTGACCGGCGGCGTCTTGGCGCTGGCATTGCGTGGCATTCCCTTGTCGATATCGGCCGGCGTCGGCTTCATCGCGCTGTCTGGTGTGGCCGTGCTCAACGGACTGGTGATGATCAGCTTCATCCGCCACCTGCGCGAGCAAGGGCGAAGCCTGGATGTAGCCGTGCGCGAAGGCGCGCTGGGTCGTTTGCGACCGGTGCTGATGACCGCGCTGGTCGCATCGCTGGGTTTCGTACCGATGGCCTTCAACGTAGGTGCCGGTTCGGAAGTGCAGCGGCCGTTGGCAACGGTGGTGATCGGCGGCATCGTTTCGTCCACGTTGCTGACTTTGCTGGTATTGCCGGTGCTGTACCGTTGGCTGCACAGGAATGGAAAGTAGCGCCTGCTTGGCGTGAGGCTTTTGCTTTTGCTTTTGCTTTTGCTTTGCTTTGCTTTGCTTTGCTTTGGCTTTGGCTTTGGCTTTGGCTTGAAGCTCTTGCTTCGCTTAAAGCCCCTCTCCCGCCTGCGGGAGAGGGGTTGGGGTGAGGGCAGCTTTTCGACGGTAAGGCCCCTGCCGAGCATGGCTCGGCACTACCGCTTGTTCTTTTCCCCATCTCTGCAAGCCCAGCCACATCAGCGCGATAATCCAGCAGGACTCTCCCCCCGGAACCAAGATGAGCGACTGCTGCGGCTGCGGCAAAACCCTGGAAGTCGAACGCATGCAGGCGCAGCAGCGCCGCGTGCTCTACCAGGTGCTGGCGATCAACCTGATCACCTTCGTGATGATGATGCTTGCCGCCTGGCACAGCGGCTCGGCCTCATTGCTGTCCGGCAGCCTGGACAATCTCGGTGATGCCCTCACCTATGCGTTGAGCCTGGCGGTGGTCGGTGCCAGCCTCGCTGCCAAGGCGCGTGTCGCCATGCTCAAGGCGCTCTTCATCCTGTGCGCGGTAATTGCGGTTGGCGCAGGCATCGCCTGGAAGTTGGCGCATCCGCATCTGCCGCTGTTCGAAAGCATGGGCATCGCCGCGCTGCTCAACCTCGCCGCCAACCTGGTCTGCCTGCGCTTGCTGTGGCCGTACCGGCTGGGCGACATCAACCTCGCCTCGGCATGGGCATGCTCGCTGAATGACGTCTACGAAGGTTCGGCGGTGATCCTTGCGGCGCTGGCAGTGTGGGTATTCGGCGCCGGTTGGCCGGACCTGCTGATCGCAGTGGCCTTGCTGCTGCTGTTCCTGCGTTCGGCCTGGAAAGTCGCGCGGGCAGCGTGGCGCGAGCTGCGCACCCAGCGTGTGACTGCCACGGTCGGCCAATCCTGAGTCACGTTGTCGGTTGGTGGTGCTTTCGGCCGATCTGAGCATGTCAGATCCAGTTCGGCGTCCCACCTTGTTGCTATTGATGGCATTGCACGAGGGGGCCAAGTACGCTTTCACCATGCGTACAAAGCCCAATGCCCAGCCCAACCAGAGCCTGATCGATGGCATCGCCACCTTGCAGGCGCTGGCCTCGTCTCCCGAACCGGTCGGTTGCCGTGAGCTGGCCCGCCAGCTCGATGCCAA
>QFOV01000079.1 GCA_003248565.1 Stenotrophomonas sp. | reverse complement strand
GCCCGCGATTTCGCTCAAAGCATCAAGTTTTACGTTTGCAGCCATTTCTCATCCAATGAAGTAAGGGGTACTACAAAAGCAAAGCCCGCGCAGGTCCGTACCGGGCGAGCGGGCGCGCAGCATAGCGAATACCGTTGGATGCATGCGAGTTGGCCAGTCATGGGGAGTGCAACGGTGCGTTTTATGCTTGGCTTGCTGTGTCTTCAGCGGGCGCAGGCAAGGGTCTGCAGAGCCCACACTGGATGCGCCCTGCGAAGGCAAGCGGCATCGGCTTGCAATGCTTGGTAACGGTGCTGCCGGCGCCGGGTTTCGCACTGAATGGGAACCGGGACGATGATGCAATCCCGGCAATGAAACCGTCACGGCCAGTTTACGGCCGAGTTTCAGAATGGCGGGCACAGGGCGGGCGCCAAGCGTTGCCTGGGTGAGGCACCCGCTCTCCGTCATCGACTATTCCAAGCAGCGGGAGCGCACATCATGGGCAAGCCGGCAGTGGTTCTGGTGCATGGTTTCTGGGGCGGAGCGGCGCATTGGGCGCGGGTGATACTGGCGCTGCGGGGCCTGGGCTACCAGGATATCCGTGCAGTTGAGAATCCACTTACCTCCTTGGCTGATGATGCCGAGCGCACCCGCAAGATGGTGGCGCAGATCGACGGGCCGGTGGTCCTAGTGGGGCATTCCTAAGGCGGTGCGGTAATCACCCAGGCTGGCAATCTGCCCAACGTGAAAGCCTTGGTGTTCATTGCCGCGTTTGCTCCCGATGCCGGCGAGAGCCCGGGCGGCATCACCCAGCAGCACCTCCCGGTCGCAGCGCCGAACCTGGCGCCAGACAGCGACGGCTACCTGTGGCTTAAGCCGGACAAGTTCCACGAGAGCTTCTGCCAGGACCTGCCCGAGGAGGAGGGCTTTGTCATGGGCGTAACGCAGAAGGCGCCGTTGGCCGGTACCTTCGGTGAGAACATCAGTGACCCGGCCTGGAAGCACAAGCCAAGCTGGTATCAGATATCCAGCCAGGACCGGATGATCGCGCCGGAGAACCAGAAGGCGATGTCCGCCCGTCTCAACGCCCGCAAGGTGATAACGCTGGAGGCGGGACATGCATCGCTGGCATCGCATCCGGCGGAGGTCGCAGCCCTGATCGACGAGGCGGCGACGGCCACCACTGGCTGAAAGCGACGCGCATCGTCCGGCGCGTTGCTCAGTGCGGCGGCGCGGCGGTTCGCATATGCCCTCAGCGGAAGAACTGGCTCGGCGTCAGCCCGAAACGGCGCTTGAACATGGTGGCAAATGCGCTGGGGCTCTCATAGCCCAGCGCCAATGCAACGTCGATGACTTTCTCGCCAACCGCCAAGCGTTCCAGTGCACGCAGCAGGCGTGCCTGCTGGCGCCATTGGCCGAAGGTCATGCCCAGTTCGCGTGCACACAGGCGCTGGATGGTTTTGACGTCCACCTGCAGGCGCGCCGCCCACTCCCGCAGGGTGGAAGCATCGTCCGGGTGGCGTTGCAGCTGCCTGCCGATCTGGCGCAGCCGTGGATCGCGCGGCTCGGGCAGGTGTAGTGGCAGCACCGGCAGGGTCTGTACTTCGTCCAGGATCAATCGCATCAGCCGTCCATCACGCGAGTTCTCGGCATAGCGCGCCGGGATTTCGATAGCGGCGTGGATCAGCGATGCCAGCAACGGGGTGATGGACACCGCCGAGGGTGTCTCCGGCGCGTGTGGCATTGCCTCCGGGGTGATGTACAGACTGCGCATCTGCACCAGACCGATGCAATGCACCTGATGGCCGATGCCGGCCGGCATCCAGATCGCCCGCGTGCTGGGTACCACCCAGCGGCCCATGCCTGCATTGACCACCAATACCCCGGTTTCCGCGTAGACCAGCTGGTGCCGATCCGGATGGTGGTGCAGCGGAATCACGGTGGCGCTGGGGTAGTCCCGCGCCTTGCAGTACACCACGGTTTCCGGCCCGGCCGGGAGCGGCTGGCGACGGCCTTTTCGGGCATCCGGAATGTCCTTTTCGAAAGGATGCATGACCATATTGCGCAGGATGGACGTTGATCGCGACTCTACCATGCGCGTCCGCCCCCATCCCGCGGTTACGCCATGTCATCTCCTGCTTCAACGCTTGCAGCTCCCGTCCCACAACGTCGCCCGGTCGCGGTAGGCGTGCTCGCGGCGATCAGCAGTTCGCACCTGGTCAACGACATGATGCAGTCGCTGATCCTGGCGCTGTACCCGATCTTCAAGGGTCAGTTCCATCTGAGTTTCGCCCAGGTGGGTTTGATCACGCTGACCTACCAGCTCACTGCGTCCTTGTTCCAGCCCTTGATCGGCCTGCGCACCGACAAGCGGCCGGCGCCGTATTCGCTGCCGATGGGCATGCTGTCCACCTTGTGTGGCCTGTTGCTGTTGGCGTTCGCACCGAACTTCGCGACGGTGCTGGTGGCGGCGATGCTGGTCGGCATCGGCTCGGCGATCTTCCATCCGGAATCCTCGCGCATCGCGCGGCTGGCATCCGGCGGCCGTCATGGCCTGTCGCAATCGGTGTTCCAGCTCGGTGGCAACGCCGGCACTGCGGTGGGCCCGCTGCTGGCTGCAGCGGTGATCGTGCCGAATGGGCAGCGCAGCGTGGCCTGGTTCGCCTGCGCGGCGCTGTTGGGCATTGGCTTGCTGACTTATGTGAGCCGTTGGTACCAGCAGCACCTGCTGGCCGTCGCTGCGCAGCCCAAGGTGGCGGCCAAGCCGGCCAATCTGTTGCCGCCGAAGACTGTGGCCTGGGTGATCGGCATCCTGCTGGTGCTGATCTTCAGCAAGTACTTCTACATCGCTGGTCTGAGCAGCTACTACACGTTCTATCTGATCCAGAAATTCCATGTGTCGGTACAGAGCGCGCAGCTGCACCTGTTCGGTTTCCTTGCAGCGTCGGCGGCCGGCACCCTGATTGGCGGGCCGCTGGGTGACCGCATCGGCCGCAAGCCGGTGATCTGGGCCTCTATTTTGGGCGTGGCACCGTTCGCACTGATCCTGCCGTACGCGGACCTGCAGTGGACCATGATCCTGACGATGGTCATCGGCTTCGTGCTGTCCTCGGCGTTCTCGGCGATCCTGGTGTACGCGCAGGAACTGATGCCCAACCGCATCGGTACGGTTTCCGGCCTGTTCTTCGGCTTCGCCTTCGGCATGGGTGGCCTGGGTGCGGCGGTACTGGGCGTGCTGGCGGACCACACCAGCATCCTCTGGGTCTACAAGGTGATCTCGTTCCTGCCTTTGCTTGGAATCGTCGCAGCCTTTCTGCCGAACCCGCGCGCGCACTGAGACCAAGTGTTCAGAGACCGTCGCCCGGGCAAGCGGAGCGAATCCGCAAGCCTGCAATGCTGCAGACAGTGCAGGGCGTCAACCAGGCAAATCCTGTGCTGATGCGGACGCGGCGGTACTGGCGCTGGGCTGCGCGTCGGCGCCTCCGCCCAGCACCTTGTACAGCGCGACCCGGTTGTTGGCTTCGGAAAGCTGCAGGGTGATCTGTGCCTGCAGTGCAGCGTACAACGAACGTTGTGCGTCCAAGGCTTCCAGATAACCATCCACCCCGGCGCGGTAGCGGGTATCGGCGAGGGTGTAGCCGCGTTGGTTGGCGGCGACCAACGCGTGTTGCGCATCAAGCTGCTCATCAAGGTTGGCGCGGGCAACCAGTGCATCGGCGACTTCGGCGAACGCGCTCTGGATGCTCTTTTCGTAGCGGGCCACCTCGATATGCTTGCCCAGTGTGGCGACGTCCAGCTCGGCTTTCAGCGCGCCTGCGTGGAAGATCGGGATGCTGATGCTCGGAACGAATGACCAGGTGCGTTGGCCGCCGCTGAACAGCGAGGACAGTGCGTCGCTGCTGCGGCCGGTGCTTGCGGTGAGCGAAATGCTCGGGAAGAACGCAGCACGCGCAGCGCCGATGTTGGCATTGGCAGCCTTCAGTGCATGCTCGGCCGCGAGCACATCGGGCCGTTCCAGCAGTACCCGTGAATCGAGGTCCGGGGGAATTGGCGCCAGCGCCACGGCACTGCCCAGTTCAGCATTGGAAGGCAGCAGCGTGTCCTGCAGGTGCGTGCCGGCCAACAGCTCCAGTGCGTTGCGATCTTGAGCCAGTTGCGCGGTGTAGCTGGCTACGTCGGCCCGCGCGCTTTGCACGCTGGCTTCCACCTGGGCCAGGTCCAGGCCGGAGACGATGCCCTGCGCATGCCGCTGTTGGCTCAGTGCCAGAGTCTGCTGTTGGTTGTGCAGGGTCTGCGTGGCCAGTTCCAGCCGCTGCTGGTCGGCGCAGAGCGTCAGCCACGCCGTCGCCACTTCGGCGACCAGCGACAAGCGGGTGCCGCGCTGGGTTTCAGTGGTGGCCAACCAGGTCTCCAGGGCCTGGTCGTTGAGGCTGCGGATGCGACCGAACAGATCCAGTTCCCAACTGGCGATGCCGACCTCGGCGCTGGCACCCCGGCTGACGCCGGCCTCCCCGGAGGTATCGCTGCCGCGACTGCGCGACTGCGACGCGGACGCGTCAATCGCGGGCAGCGACGAAGCCCGTTGGATGCGGAACTGGGCGCGCTGTGATTCGATGTTGAGCAGGGCGATGCGCAGGTCGCGGTTGTTCTCCAGCGCCAGTGCGATCACCTGTTGCAGGCGGGGGTCCAGGAAAACCTGCCGCCACTGCAGCTCGGCCACTGCGCGGGCATCGCCCATGGTGGTGGGGGGCTGCGCCGGAAGCGTGCCGCTCACCGGTGTTGGTGGTCGCACGTAATGCGGCGCCATGCTGGTGCAGCCGGATAGTGCAAGCAGACAGGCGGCAAACAATACGGAGCTGCGCGGGGCAGGCACGGGGCGGATCCGGGTCACGACGGGTTCTCCACTTCGGTCGTCGTTGCGCGCGTTTTGCGCGGCGAGAGGCTACGCACGATCACGTAGAACAGCGGGACGAAGAAGATGCCCAGCGCGGTGGAGGCGAGCGTGCCGCCGAATACGCCGGTGCCCAGCGAGTGGCGGCCGGCCGACCCCGCGCCACTGCTGATCACCAGCGGTAGTACGCCGAGCAGGAACGCCAGCGAGGTCATCAGGATCGGTCGCAGGCGCATGCGCGCGGCATGCACCACTGCCTGCAGGAGTGATTGGCCCTGTTCTTCCAGCTCCTTGGCGAACTCAACGATGAGGATGCCGTTCTTCGCGGCCAGACCGACGGTGGTCAACAGGCCGACCTGGAAGTACACGTCATTCTCCAGCCCGCGCAGGCTGGTGAGCAGCAGGGCCCCAACCACGCCGATGGGCACGGCAAGCATCACCGACAGCGGCACCGACCAGCTTTCATACAGGGCGGCCAGGCACAGGAACACGAACAGCAGCGAGACCGCGTACAGCAACGGGGCCTGATTGCCGGCCAGGCGTTCCTGGTAGGACATGCCCGACCAGGAAAAACCAATTCCCGCAGGCAGCTCCGCCGCCAGCCGCTCCATGGTGTCCATGGCTGTGCCTGAACTGGTACCGGCGTTGGCCTCACCACTGATTTCCATCGAACCGCTGCCGTTGAAACGGGTCAGCGTGGCCGGGGCGAAGTCCCATGAAGAAGTGGAGAAGGCAGAAAACGCCACCATCTGGCCGTCGCTGTTGCGTACCGACCAGCGGCCGATGTCGGCGGGCAGCATCCGCGCCGCGGCCTCGCCTTGCACGTAGACTTTCTTCACCCTGCCGCGATTGATGAAGTCGTTGACGTAGGTGCCGCCCAATGCCGTGGAGAGAGTGTTGTTGATGTCGCTGGTGGCAAGGTCCAGCGCGCCTGCCTTGGCGTCGTCGATCTCCACCTTGAAGCTGGGGGCATCATCGACGGCGGTGTAGCGCACCTTGGCCAAGGACGATTCCTGCGCGGCCTCCTGCAGCAACTGCTCGCGGGCAGCGAGCAACGCCTCATGGCCGGCGCCGCCCAGGTCCTGTAGCTGGAAAGTGAAACCACCGGTCTGACCCATGCCGGGGATGCCGGAGGGCGTCACCGCGAAGATCTGTGCATCTGGGATGCGGGACATGGCTTGGGTTATGCGCACGCCAACCTGCTGGGCGCTGGCATCACGCAGTGACCAATCCTTCAGGCGGATGTAGGCCTGTGCGGAGTTCTGCGCACTGTTGCCGCCGCCACCGCCGGAGCCGGCGTTGGCCATGATGGTGGACACTTCCGGCTGCTCCAGCGCGTATGCGGTCAGCTGGTCCATCACCGCCTGGGTGCGCTGCATGGTGGTGCCGGATGGCAGTTTGACCTGCACGATCAGCGTGCCTTGGTCCTCCGCGGGCAGGAACGAGGTAGGCAGGCGCCAGAACAATACCGCCATCAGCAGCACCAGTGCGGCATAGCAGGCCAGCCCCAGTGAGCGTCGGCCGAGCAGGCGCTGCACGCCGTGCTGGTAGCGCTCGGCGCTGGCATCGAAGCGGCGGTTGAAGCCGGCGAAGAAGCGGCCCAGGCGCCCGCGATGCACGGCATGCCCGTCCGGACCGGGAGCGACCAGCAGGCTGGCGCACATCGCTGGCGTCAAGGTCATGGCCACCAGCACGGAGAGGATCATCGCCGAGGCAATGGTCACCGAGAACTGGCGATAGATCATGCCGGTGGAGCCGCCGAAGAACGCCATCGGCAGGAACACCGCGGTCAGCACCAGCGCGATGCCGACCAGCGCGCCGGTGATCTGCTGCATCGACTTGCGGGTGGCCTCGCGCGCGGACAGGTGCTCGCTGACCATCACGCGCTCGACGTTCTCCACCACCACGATCGCATCGTCCACCAGCAGTCCGATGGCCAGCACCATCGCGAACATGGTCAAGGTGTTGATCGAGTAGCCCAGCAGGGACAGCACGCCGAAGGTGCCCATCAACACGACCGGCACCGCCACCGCGGGGATCAGCGTCGCCCGCCAGCTCTGCAGGAACAGGTACATGATCAGCACCACCAGCACGATCGCCTCGATCAGGGTCTTGACGACCTCCTCGATGGAAATGCGCACGAATGGGGTGGTGTCCATCGCCACCTGGTACTGCAGGCCGGCTGGGAAGAACGGCTGGAGTTGCTGCAGGCGAGCCTGCACTGCGTCGGCCACCTGCAGTGCATTCGCACCGCTGGCCAGCTCGATGCCCATGCCAGCGGCTGGCTTGCCGTTGAAGGTGGACATGACGTTGTAGCTCTCGCCGCCGAGTTCGACCGTGGCCACGTCCGACAGATGGACCAGCGCACCGCTGGGATCAGACTTGACCACCACTTTGCGGAACTGCTCCTGCGTCTGCAGGCGGCTGCGAGCGGTCACGGTGACATTCAGCCCATGGTCGTCCACCGCTGGCAGCGCACCGAGTTGACCGGAGGATACGTCGGCATTCTGTGCGCTGATCGCCGTGCTGATGTCCGAAGGCATCAGCGAATACGTGCGCAGCTTTTCCGGGTCCAGCCATATCCGCATCGCATACTGCGCGCCCATCACCTGCACGTTGCCCACGCCTGAGACGCGGCTGATCGGGTCCTGCACCGACGAGGCCATGTAGTCGGCGATGTCGTTCTTCTGCATTGAGCCATCGGCCGAGCTGAAGGCCACCACCATGAAGATGTTGCCGGAGGACTTGGTGACGGTGACGCCGGTGTTCTTCACCGCATCGGGTAGCTTGGATTCGGCCTGCTGCAGCTTGTTCTGCACCTGCATCTGCGCGGTGTCGGCATTGGTGCCGGACTCGAAGGTCAGGGTGATCTGCGCGCCGCCCGAGGAACTGCTGCTCGAGGACATGTACATCAGGTTGTCCAGCCCGGTCATCTGTTGCTCGATGACCTGGGTCACGGCATTTTCCACCGTCTGTGCCGAGGCGCCGGTGTAGTTGGCGCGGATCGACACCGACGGTGGGGCGATGTCCGGGTACTGTTCCAGCGGCAGCGAGAACACCGCCAGCGTGCCGGCCAGGGTGATGACGATGGCGATGACCCAGGCAAAAATCGGCCGGTCGATGAAGAAACGTGCCACGGCTGCTCCTTATTTGGCGGCGGGAATGGCGGTGGCGGGTTGCGCGGCTGTGCCAGTGGCCGCCTGCACCTTGACCGTTTGTCCGCTGCCGGCCTTGCTGCCGTTGGCCACGATCAGCTGCTGTCCGGCTTTCAGGCCCGCGCTGACCATCCATTGGTTGCCAACGGCATCGCCCAACGTCACAACCTGCTCGACTACCTTGCCGTCGACGTCCACCAGCTTGACGGTGGCTTCGCCCTTCGTGTTGCGGGTGACCGTGCTCTGCGGCACGAGGATGGCGTTGTCGTTGATGGCCATGGGCAGTACCGCGCGCACGTACATGCCGGGCAACAGCAGGCCGTCTGGATTTGGCAGTACGGCGCGCAGGGTGACATTGCCGGTGCCGGTGTCCACTGCGGTACCCACGAACTCCAGGGTGCCGGTGTGCGCATAGGTACTGCCGTCCTCCAAGGTGACGCTGACCTCGGCCTTGCCGTCCACTGATTGCAGTGCGCCGGAAGCCAACTGCTTGCGCAATGCCAGCAGTTGGGCGCTGGTCTGGCTCACATCCACGTAGATTGGATCCATCTGCTGGATGGTGGTGAGGGCGGCAGTCTGGCCAGCGGTAACCAGAGCGCCTGGAGTGTAGGTGGAGGTCGAGATGCGGCCGCTGATCGGTGCGGCGATGCGGGTGTAGTCCAGGTTTATGCGCGCGCTCTGGACCGCGGCACGGGCGGCCACCACTGCAGCCTCGGCCTGGCGCAGGGCGGCCAGTGCATCGTCACCGTCCTGCCGGCTGACCGCATCGACCTTGACCAGGCTTTCGTATCGGCTGGCCTTGGGGCGGGCCGAGATCACCGCTGCCTCGGCCTGCGCCAGGTTGCCGCGCGCATTGTCGTATACGGCCTGGTAACTGGCCGGATCAACCTGGTAGAGCACTTGGCCGGCCGTGACCTGTTCGCCCTCGGTGAACAGCCGCCTCTGGATGATGCCGCCCACCTGCGGGCGTACTTCCGAAGTCATGAACGCAACCGTCCGGCCCGGCAATGTCTGCTCCATGGCCACTCGCTGGGTGGTGATCGGCTGCACTGTGACAGTCACCTCCTTGGCTGGTGCATCCTGCCTGGACGAACACGCGGCGAGCACGCAGCAGGCCAGCAGGACAAGGACAGCGCGGGATGTGGCTGCAACGGGCATGGGGCGGCACTCGGTGATTTCCAGGTGACGCCAGCGTGCGCGGCAAATGTGCAGCAAATATGGAGATTGCAGGCATGGGCTTGCATCGTGGTGGCTGCGCGCCGCTAATGGGGCAACCCCGTCATCCCGCGTTCTCGCCCAATCACCATGAAACCCGGAATCGCCGCCAAGATCTTCTGCGCCATGTTGTTGATGTGCGCGGTCACCTTGTTGGTCAACGGTGTGGCCGGCAAGTGGGTGTTCGAGAGAGGGTTCCTCGGCTATCTCAATGGCCAGGGCATCGGCCGCATGGAGCTGTTGTTGCCACGGCTGCAGGCCGAATACGCCGAACACGGCAATTGGGAATTCGTGCGCGGCCAGCGCAAGGTCTGGCTGCGCTTGATCCGCCCCCACATCGGTGATCCGATTGCCAGCGAAGCCTTGCTGAGTGCGCCGCCGTTGTCGGACCAGACCGGCGCGGCCGCCCGTTTCGCGCTGCTGGATGCGCAGCACCGACGGGTGATAGGCAACGCCGACGTGGACGAAGGTGCGATCACCCGCCCTATCGTGGTGGAAGGGCGGACCGTGGGCTGGTTGGCCATGGTGCCGTTCCAGAAGATATTGGAGCGCAACGAGCAGCGTTTCATGGAGGCGCAGGTGCGGCGTTGGTGGGCGATCAGCATTGTTTCGGTGCTGGTAGCCGGGACATTGGCGTGGTTGTTGACCCGTCCCCTGCGCAGGCGCATCCAGGGCATGGGCGCGGCGACGCACCGGCTTGCCAGCGGGGATTACGCCACACGCATCGTGCCCGGCGCTGACGACGAACTGGGCCGACTGGCACAGGATTTCAACCGCATGGCCGGGGCGCTGGAACACAGCGAGCGTAACCGGCGCGAGTTCATGGCCGACATCTCGCATGAGCTGCGTACGCCGCTGTCGGTACTGCGTGCGGAACTGGAAGCCATCCAGGACGGGATCCGACCGATGAGCGCGGCGACATTGTCACCGTTGCAGGGCGAGGTGCGGCAACTGGGAAAGCTTATCGACGACCTGCACGAACTTGCGTTGACCCAGTCCGGCGAACTGGCCTACGAGCGCCTGCCGTTGGACCTGGACGCGGTGCTGCGAGCGACGGCGGACGGCATGCGTGCGCGGGCCAGCGATGCAGGACTGGCGCTGGTGGTGTCTTCGGCGCCAGGCCCGATGCCGGTGCTGGGCGATGAGCGACGGCTGCAGCAACTGTTCGCCAACCTGCTGGAGAATGCGTTGCGCTACACCGAGCGCGGCGGCAGCGTGTCGGTGCATGCCCAGCACGATGAGCGGCAGGTACGGGTGACCGTCGAGGACAGCGCTCCAGGCGTGGAGGAGGACAAGCGCGGGCGTCTGTTCGAGCGGTTCTACCGGGTGGACGCCTCACGCAACCGGGCCAGTGGTGGCAGCGGCCTGGGCCTGGCGATCTGCCGCAACATCGTGCTGGCCCACGGTGGAGCCATCCATGCGGAGGCATCCACGCTGGGCGGGTTGGCCATCGTGGTTGAGCTGCCACTGCACGCATGAACACGACGGCCGGAACTTCCAATGAAGTACTTATCGTCGAGGACGAACCGCGACTGGCCGCGGTGCTGCGTGATTACCTGCATGCAGCCGGGTATCGCAGCGACTGGGTGGCTGATGGTGACCTGGCGATGGCTGCGTTCCGTGCGCGTCGGCCCGATCTGGTGTTGTTGGACCTGATGCTGCCGGGCCACGACGGTGTGACGCTGTGCCGCGCTATCCGCGCCGAAAGCGATGTGCCGGTGATCATGGTGACAGCGCGGGTGGAGGAGATCGATCGTCTGCTCGGGCTGGAGGTCGGGGCTGACGACTACGTGTGCAAACCGTTCAGTCCCAAGGAAGTGGTGGCACGGGTGGGAACGGTGCTGCGCCGTTACCGGCAGGGACCGACTGAGCCACGGCAGGCAGGCCTGGTCATCGATGAAGACGGCGGCCGCGCGTTCCTGCACGGCCGCGTACTGGACCTGACGGTTGTCGAATTCCGCCTGCTGCGGACCTTGCTGGGCAGTCCGGGCCGGGTGTGGTCGCGCGAGCAACTGCTCAATCATCTCTACAGTGATCACCGGGTGGTGACTGACCGTACCGTGGACAGTCATGTGCGCAATCTTCGCCGTCGTCTACGTGAGGCGGGCATGCAGGGGGACGGGGTGCGCTCTATCTACGGAGCGGGTTACAGCTTCGAGCTGCCGGACAGGGAGTCGGACCCCCGACCCTGATGGGTGTTCTGCTGGTTTGCACGAAGTTGCACGTTTGTGCTTATTTGTGCATTATTGTGCCAGCTGTGCTGGAACTGGCTGGGCATCCCGTCTGCCATCGCTCAGCACCGACTTCGCTGCCGACGGAAGCTCTGACCCCATGGATTTCCACAACAATGAGGTGCTGCCGCAGGAGCGCCAGCAACGGATCCACGCATTGCTGAAGGCCAATGGCCGCGTGGTCGCCAGTGACCTTGCGGTGCGTTTCGGGGTGTCCGAGGATTCCATTCGCCGTGACCTGCGGGACATGGCGAGCAAGGGCATGTGCCGCAAGGTGTACGGCGGCGCCCTGCTGCCCACCGCGCACTTCGATGCATTGTCACAGCGGATGCAGCGCCATGACGGTGAACGCAGCGTGCTGGCGCGCCACGCAGCATCGTTGCTGCAGGCGGGGCAGACGGTGCTGCTGGACGCTGGTTCCACCAATGTCGAGATCGCCCAGGCGCTGCGCGGCGTGCCAATTACGGTGGTCACCAACGCCCCCACGGTTGCCGCGGTGTTGTGCGATGACCCGGTTGCCGAAGTCGTGATGATCGGTGGTCGCGTGGACAGGGCAAGTGGTGGTGCCATTGGCGGGAGCGCGCAACGGCAGCTTGCCGATCTGCAGGTGGACGTCTGCATCCCTGGTATCTGTGCGCTGGACCCGGAAACCGGAGTCTGGGGTAACAGTGCTGAAGAGGCGGCGTTCAAGCAGGCGATGATCCAGGCCAGCGGCGTGACGATCATCGTTGCCGGCGCGGGCAAGCTCGGTACGCGTGCCACATACCGTATCGGCACGCTTGCGCAGGTGGACCATCTTGTCGTCGCCGCGGACCTGTCTGCCGAACTCCGCGAGCAGTTCATGGCGGGGCAGATGCAGTTGCATCTGGTGCCGGTCGACGCAGCCTGATCCTTGTTTTCTCGTTGCCGCGAGCGGCTTCGTCCGTCCCTCCTTTTACCGGCGTTTCCATGACCGACCAGCAGATCATCCAGCGCAGCCAGCAGATGGCCACGCGCGCAGCCTTCTTCGTCCCCGGTTTCGCGATTGCATGCTGGGCGCCGCTGGTGCCGTTCGCCAAGGCCCGCGCGGGTCTAGATGACGCATTGCTGGGCGTGCTGCTGCTGTGCCTGGGCCTGGGCTCGCTGTTGTCCATGCCGCTGGCTGGCATGCTGGCGGCGCGTCATGGTTGCCGGACGGTGATGCTGGCGACCGTGCTGATGATGGTATTGATGCTGCCTTTGTTGGCGGTTGCATCCACGCCGGTGAGCATCGGCATCGTGTTGCTGGTGTTCGGCGCAGGCATCGGCGCAATGGATTGCGTGATGAACATGCAGGCCGTGGTGGTGGAGCGTGAATCCGGCGGCGCGATGATGTCCGGCTTCCACGCCTTCTACAGTATCGGCGCGCTGTCCGGTGCGGCATTGGTGACGTTGCTGTTGTCGATTGGCGGCGGCGCGTTGTTGTCGACCTTGGTGGTGGCCGCTGGCGTGTTGGCGATCACGGCACTGTCATCGCGCTGGTGGCGCAGCGAACGCGCCGAGCAGGGCGAGGGCAGCTTCGCCCTGCCGCGTGGCGTGGTGATC
>QFOV01000424.1 GCA_003248565.1 Stenotrophomonas sp. | reverse complement strand
TCGCCATCTTCATCCGGCGAGCCCGGCGGGCCACCGGCGATATGGTCGCCGTGGTCATAGAAGATCTCGGTGCAGGGACCGCAGGGACCGGTATCGGCCATCTGCCAGAAGTTGTCCGACGCGAACGGCGCACCCTTGTTGTCACCGATGCGTACGATGCGCGACTCCGGGATGCCGATCATGTCGCGCCACAGCGCGTAGGCTTCGTCATCGGTCTGGTAAACGGTGACCAGCAGGCGATCGGCCGGCAGCTTCCAGACCTGGGTCAGCAGCTCCCATGCCCAGGCAATGGCGTCCTTCTTGAAGTAATCGCCGAACGACCAGTTGCCCAGCATTTCGAAGAAGGTGTGGTGGCGCGCGGTGTAACCGACCTGGTCCAGATCGTTGTGCTTGCCGCCAGCACGCAGGCAGCGCTGGACGTCGGCTGCGCGCACATAGCTGCGCTTTTCCGCGCCCAGGAACACGTCCTTGAACTGGACCATGCCCGAGTTGGTGAACAGCAGCGTCGGGTCATTGCCCGGCACCAAGGGTGCCGACGGCACGATGGTGTGGCCTTTGCCCTTGAAGAATTCGAGGAAGTCAGCGCGGATCTGGGAAGTAGTAAATTTGGCAGGTGTATTCATGGGGACTGGCGGTAAGCTGGCAAGCGGGTCCCGGCAGCCTTTGCAGGCGCGGGAATTCGGGACAACCGAAACCCTGAAAGGGTATCAGGCCCAGCCCGCCCAGTCCTGTTCAGTCCTCTGGATCGTAGCGACTGGCCTGGCGGATGCAGTTGCCGTCAAAGCCTCGCCGGGCCAACAGATCCGCGGCTTTGCGCCGTTGCGCCAGATCTTCCGGGCCACTGGCACCAAAACGGCGGCATACCAGCTCGCGGGCGTTTTCAGTCCAATCGCCCTCAAACGACGCCATCGCGGCCTCGATCTGCTCGCTGTCCAGTCCATGGGTGCCCAGCTCCGCGCGGATATGCAGCGGCCCATAGCCACTACCTGCGCGGTTGCGGACCAGCGACTGGGCAAAACGGGTGTCGTCCTGCCAGCCATCCTCGGCCAGCTTGGCCACCGCCGCATCCACCGCTTCCGGGTCCACGCCGCGCGACTTGAGCTTGCGACCGAGCTCCTTGCGCGAGTGCTCGCGCCTGACCAGCAGGCCCAGTGCACGTTGCAGCGGCGTCTGCTGGCGACCTCGCTTGGTTTTGCCCTCGGGCTGATCATCCATCTCGGTCATCACGCCATCACACTCGTTTCAGCCCGGCACGTTCCAGCCCGACTTGATTCCGGCGAGCCTGATTCCGCCAAGCCCAGCCAGAGGCAATACCCAACCCCGCGCCGTCCCTGCCGCGGGGTCTTCATGGACAAAATGCCGCAGGAGCGGACGACGTCACTGACGATGCGCCGCCCGCCCCCGCGGGAAACTCACTCCTCGCCGTCTTCGTCGTCACCCTCTTCGCGCGCCGCTTCGGTGGGTTGGAACTTCTCGCGCAGCTCGGCCTCGAGGCGGGCTGCAACCTG
>QFOV01000078.1 GCA_003248565.1 Stenotrophomonas sp. | reverse complement strand
CACAACCGTCGGTTCGTTCGAGGGCGAGCAGGACCTGACCGTCACGGCGGGCGGCGACATCGCAATAGCCAAGGCCCTGACGGGGAGGACGATGTACCTGGATGCGGGTCAGTCCATCCAGCTGGGTGTGGCGCAGATCGGCAGCGATGGAATCTGGAAGGCAGGCAGTGACATCAACGCTGATGCGGTGACCACAGGTTGCGCGTTTGATGCCGGTGCCGGCGGCGTGATCAGCATAGGCCTGCTGCAGGCCGGTTGCGGCATTGCGTTGACCTCCAGTGGCACGCTGTCCTTCGGCCACCTGCAGGCGGGTGACGACATCGGCCTGGCATCGCATGCAGGCAGCGTGTTGGGTGGGCAGGTGGACGCTGGCGGTTCGCTGCTGGCAACGGCGGCGGCTGATATCGCCATCGAGGAGGCAGATGTCACGCAGAACATCACCGGCACCAGCGGAGGCGCCCAGCGATGGGGCCGCTACGCCGCAGGAGGCGACACGCGCTTGCAGTCACAGGGAGATGTCACGGTTGGCAGCGGTGCCAGTGGCCGCGCGCAGTCGATCATTTCCGGTGGCAGCATCACGTTCGACCGGGTGGCCGCGGGTAGCACCGTCAGCATGGACGCACAGGGTGGTTCACTCAGTGGTGGCAACCTGCAAGCCGTATCCGGCGTTCTGGCCGCCCGTAATCAGCTCTCGCTTTCGCAGGCGTTGGTTGATACGCGCCTGAATCTCGCTGCGGACAGCATCCAGGCTCAGGTAGCGCAGTCGGCCGCCGGGCAGGGGCCACTGACCACAACCCTGACGGGTTATCACAACGGTGTGGCGCGCAAGGTAGTGGTTGAGGTGGATCCGCGTGATGCCTGGTTGATAGACCAGCTCAAGGCGGTGGATGCGCAGCTGGCAACCCGTTCGGCCCGGGCCAGTATCGGTCAGGCTTACATCGAACGGACCATGGCATTGAATACTGCGCAGATGCGGGTGTTCATGGACAACACCAATCCCATGCTGCGACCGGTGGATGTACAGCTGATACAGCTGGACAAGTCCTTCCGCTTGGCCGCCGATGGTACGTTCCTGGTCACCGATGCCTATGTTGAGAGTTTCGGCGACGGCTTCCGTGTCACCAGCCCCAATTACAACCGTGATCATGTCGATAGTGACCTGAACTACTTCGGTGAAAGCGCGTTGCGTTACATGGGCCGGATGCTGCAGCTCGACCCGGGCTACAGCGACCAGGCACCGGTACGCGTGTTCGATGTGGACATGGGTGAGGACGTCATCGCTACGGATGGTGCGGCTGTCAACTTCGGGGCACCCAACTAATGAAGCACAGGGGCGTGAAGATGTATCGAGGGTTGCTACTACTTGGCGGCGCGTTGCTGCCGTGCATCGCGCAGGCGCAGTCAACCACCGCTGAAGGCGGCCAGACAACGACGCAGCGCATCGATGGCTACTACGAGCAGCGGCAGCCGTTGCAGCCGCAGCGGACACTGGACGATCCGCTGGAACAGCAGGCGCTGGAAGACAAGGCTGTGAAGAATGCAGATGGCGATCTGCAGTTCAACCTGAAGGCGGTACGCTTCAGTCCATCGGAATTGCTCGCCCGCGAGGACCTCGATGCTGTCTCGGCAGCCTATGTGGGGCGCCAGGTGAGCATGGCCGAGCTGGAGAAGCTGCTGGATGAGGTCAATGCACTTTATGCCGCCAAGGGTATTTCCACTGCCAAGGCCGTGTTGAAGGGCCAGGCGATCGAGAATGGCGAGGTGCAGATCAGCTTGATCGAGGGTCGGTTGGGCAAGCTGACAGTTGCTGGTGAGGGCAAGGTGCCGGAACGCTTCGTAAAGCGACGGCTTCACCAACCAGAAGGGGAAGTGGTGCAGACCGATCGTCTACGCGATGAGCTGGTCTACCTGAACCGGACCAGCGACCTCCAGGTGCGCGCACTGCTGCGACCGGGCCAAGCGGTGGGCACGACCGACATCGTGCTGATGACCGAGTTCCCTGACCCGCACAACTGGGGGGTGTTCATCGACAACTCGGGTGTGGAGAGCACTGGCCGCGAGCGTTATGGCGTGCAGGGTCAATTCTGGGGGTTGGCGGGTATCAACGATCTGCTGGCTGGCTCGGTGGCCTATTCGCGAGGGGGGCTCGAGGGTCGAATCGCCTACTCGGGCATCGTCAACAAGCGTAACGGTCGGGTTGGCGTGAACGTGTCGCGCAATCAGATCAACATCATCGATGGTGCCTATCGCGACCTCGACATCACCGGCGAATCCACCAACTACGGGCTTGACTACAGCCAGCCGTGGATCGCCAGCCAGAAGTGGCTGCTGTCCACCATCGCCAGTGTTTCACGCGGAAATTCAACGTCCGAGATCGCGGATGTGCAGGTTTCGGAGATCAAATCCACCAGCATGTCGTTGGGCGTGAGCGCGGGCTACCGCAACAACGGCTACGACTGGTCGATCTACCAAGGCGTATCGCGGGTGCGCACCGATGAGACGCTGAAGAACGGCCGCAACTTCACTGTCGCCAACGGCAACACCAGCTGGACGCAGCGGATCGGTGGCAGTGCCTTCCTTTATCGCGCGCAGTTGGGCTGGCAGTTCACGTCCGGGGAGTTCCTGCCGTCGAGCAATCTGTTCCAGGTGGGCGGGATTGGCAGCGTGCGTGGCTATGTCCGCGGTGCACTGTCCGGGGTAAAGGGCTACTTCGGCAGCGTTGAACTGCACAGGCCGTATCGGCAGGCGCATGACGCCTATGTGTTCTTCGATCACGGTGAGGTGCGGGGGGATTTCCCGACCTCGGCAAGCATCAGCAGCGTTGGCTTCGGCTTGAACGGACAGGTGTTCAAACGCTACAGCTATAGCCTCGACCTGGGTCATCCGCTGGACAAAGTGCTGAAGGACCAGGACAACGTGCGCGCGGATTTCCGCATCAGCGCCCGCTGGTGATCAAGGCCCCGGGCAGGGCAGGGTGGCTCAGCGCCGCCCATCAGCCCTGTTCGCGCACGATCTCGACCAGGCGCTGGCCGTAACGGGCCAGCTTGCTGCCGCCAATGCCGCCAACCTTGCCGAGTGCGTCGACGCTGGTCGGGCGCTGCTCGGCGATGTTGCGCAGGGTGCTGTCGTGGAAGATCACGAATGCCGGCACGTTCTGCTCGCGCGCCAGTTCCGCGCGCAGCCCACGCAAGGCCTGGAACAGTGACAGATCGCCGGCTTGCACCGGCAGACCGGTGCGCGGGCCGCCGCGCTCGCGCTCGCGGGTTGGTGCAGCATCGCGGCGCATCATCATCTGCCGGCGGCCGGTCAGCACATCACGGCTGGCATCGGTCAGGCGCAGGCCGCCGTGGCTTTCCGGGTCCACTTCCAGCAGGCTGGCGGCAACCAGCTGGCGGAACACGCCGCGCCAGGCGCGCGCATCCAGATCGTTGCCGATGGCGTAGGTGCTGAGTTTGTCGTGGCCGAGCTGGCGGATGCGTTCGTTGTCGCTGCCGCGCAGGATGTCGATCAGGTGGCCGACGCCAAAACGCTGGCCGCTGCGGTACACGCAGCTCAGCGCCTTCTGCGCCGGAATGGTGGCATCCCAGGCCGCGGGTGGGGTGAGGCAGTTGTCGCAGTTGCCGCAGGGCTTGGGATAGGTTTCGCCGAAGCCGGCCAGCAGCACCTGGCGGCGGCACTGCATCGATTCGCAGTATCCGAGCAGATGGTCGAGCTTGGCACGCTCCAGCTGCTTGCGTTCCTCGCCGGCCTCGGACTGCTCGATCATCTGCTTGAGCAGCACCACGTCGCCCAGGCCGTAGCACAGCCAGGCTTCGGCGGCTTCGCCATCACGGCCGGCACGGCCGGTTTCCTGGTAATAACCTTCCATCGATTTGGGCAGGTCGGTGTGCGCGACAAAACGCACGTCCGGCTTGTCGATGCCCATGCCGAAGGCGATGGTGGCGCACATCACGATGCCGTCCTCACGCAGGAAGCGGCGCTGGTTGGCGGCGCGTACCTCCGGCGGCATGCCAGCGTGATAGGGCAGCGCCTGCATGCCTTCGCCACACAGGAACTGCGCGGTCTCCTCGACCTTGCGCCGGGACATGCAATAGACGATGCCGGCCTCATCGCGGTGATTGCGCAGGAAGCCCAGCAGCTGGCGCTTGGCGTTGTCCTTCTGCACCACGGTGTAACGGATGTTGGGGCGGTCGAAGGAGCTGACGAAATGCTGGGCGGTGGACAGGTCCAGGCGCTCGGCGATCTCGCGCTGGGTAGGCGGATCGGCGGTGGCGGTCAGGGCGATCCGCGGCACCTGCGGCCAGCGCTCATGCAGCACCGTCAGCTGCCGGTATTCGGGGCGGAAGTCATGCCCCCATTGCGAGACGCAATGGGCCTCATCGATGGCGAACAGCGAGATGTGGGCGCGGCCCAGCAATGACAGAAAGCGCCCGGTCAGCAGACGCTCCGGGGCGACGTAGAGCAGTTTCAGCTCGCCGGCCAGCAGCTCGCGCTCGACCCGCGCGGCGGTCTCGGCGTCCAGCGTGGAATTGAGGAATTCGGCGCGGACACCGACCTGGTGCAGCGCCTCCACCTGGTCCTGCATCAAGGCGATCAGCGGCGAGATGACGATGCCGCAGCCTTCACGCAGCAGGGCCGGGATCTGGTAGCACAGGGATTTGCCGCCGCCGGTCGGCATCAATACCAAGGCGTCGTTGCCATTGGCGACGTGCTCGACGATGGCCTGCTGATCGCCGCGGAAACTGTCGTAACCGAAAACGCTGGAGAGCAGTTGTTGCGCGGGACTCTGGGGCATCGCGCTAGTTTACCCGCTGGCGGCCCGAGCAGAATGACCGATACGGTGCATCAGGCAGTCAGCGACCTGCTTGTAGTGCCGAGCCATGCTCGGCCGGGGCCTTGCCGATAACCCCCCCCGTAGTGCCGAGCCATGCTCGGCAGGGGTCTTGCCGATAGAGCTCCTGTAGTGCCGAGCCATGCTCGGCCGGGGCCTTGCCGATAAACCCCCTGTAGTGCCGAGCCATGCTCGGCTGAGGCCTTGCCGATAAAGCCCCTGCCGAGCCTGGCTCGGCACTACAGGTACTGCGTCGAACCCTTTACTGAAGCAGCGACCGCAGCATCCACGCATACTTCTCATGGATCTGCAGGCGCTGGGTCAGCAGGTCCTCGCTGGGGGCGTCGTCGGCGTCATCGGCCTGGTCCAGCACCTTGCGTGCGGTCCGGCAGACCGCTTCATTGCCGACCACCAGCTGGCGGACCATCTCGCGCCAGTCGGCACTGTCATTCAGGCCCGGCTCCTCGGCAATCGAGGTCAGTGCAGCGAACTCGCGGTAGGAACCCGGCGCGTTGAAACCCAGGGCGCGGATGCGCTCGGCGATCTCGTCCAGGGCGTTCCACTGCTCGGTGTACTGGTCCATGAACATGTTGTGCAGCGAGTTGAACATCGACCCGGTGACGTTCCAGTGGAAGTTGTGGGTCTTCAGGTACAGCGTGTAAGAATCGGCCAGGAAGTGCGACAGGCCGTCGGCGACCTTCTTGCGATCTGCGTCCTTGATCCCAATATTGACCGCGGGGGCCGAGGGCGCGGCGGCGGCCAGCTTCTTCTTGCCGATCTCGGTGCTGGTGGCAGCTGCTGCGACGGCCTGCTTCTTCTTTCCGGCTTCTGGTTTGCTGCTGTTCTTGGCCTTGGCCATGACGCTTTTCTCCTTGGCGGGTTGAATGGCTACACAATAGCGCTCCACGCACCATACCTGCATTTCAAGTTTTCACGTTGAACGATTGATGAGCACTATCGAGAAAGACCTGTCCGCGCGCCTGCGCGCTGCCCGCCCCGCGATTGACGGAGGCATGAGCCGTGACCGTGGGCGGCTGTTGGGGCTCCTGTCGCGCTGGCAGGGCAAGCCCGCGGACACGGCGGCCGAGCAGGCCTTCCAGCAGCAGCTGCAGCGCTCGCACGCGCAGCGCCAGCAGCGCGCCGCGCGGCCGATCGTGGTCAGCATGGACGAAGCGCTGCCGATCGCACGTGAAGCCGAGCAGATCAGTAGCCTGATCCGGGCCCATCAGGTAGTGGTCATCGCTGGCGAGACCGGCTCCGGCAAGACCACCCAGCTGCCCAAACTGTGCCTGGCGGCCGGTCGCGGCGAGGCTGGGATGATTGGCTGCACCCAGCCACGGCGCATTGCCGCCCGCGCGGTGGCTGCGCGAGTGGCCGAGGAACTGCAGACCGAACTGGGCACAGTGGTCGGTTACCAGGTGCGCTTCACCGACAAGGTCGGTGAAGACAGCCGCATCAAGTTCATGACCGACGGCATCCTGCTTGCTGAAATCGCCTCGGACCGCTGGTTGTCGCGCTACGACACCTTGATCATCGACGAGGCGCACGAACGCAGCCTCAACATCGACTTCCTGCTGGGTTACCTGAAGCAGCTGCTGCGCAAGCGCCCGGACCTGAAGTTGATCGTGACCTCGGCCACCATCGATACCGAGCGTTTCTCGCGCCACTTCGACAATGCGCCGGTGGTCAATGTCGAAGGCCGCACCTACCCGGTGGAGGTGCGTTACCGGCCGCTGGAGGACATGGGGCAGAGCGCCGACAGCGCTGCGGCGCCAGCGCGCGGCAAGCGCAGCGAGGCGGACAGCGATCCGGCGATGGATCCGGTCTCGGCCATTGTGGCTGCCGTCGATGAAATCACCCGCAGCGATGCGCGCGGCGATGTGTTGATCTTCCTGCCGGGTGAGCGCGAGATCCGCGATACCCATCAGGCCCTTGAACGTCGCAAATACCGCGAGACCGAGGTGCTGCCGCTGTATGCGCGGCTGTCGGCCAAGGACCAGGACCGGGTATTCAATCCCGGCCCGAAGCGACGCGTGGTACTCACCACCAACGTCGCCGAAACCTCGCTGACGGTGCCGCGCATCCGTTACGTGGTTGATCCGGGTTTTGCCCGCGTCAAACGCTATAGCCCACGGCAGAAGCTCGATCGCCTGCATATCGAAGCGGTATCGCAGGCCAGCGCCAACCAGCGCAAGGGACGTTGCGGTCGTATCTCCGAGGGCGTGTGTTACCGGCTGTACTCGGAAGCCGATTTCCTGAGCCGGTCGGAGTTCACCGATCCTGAGATCCGCCGTTCCTCGTTGTCCGGTGTGATCCTGCGCATGCTGCAGCTGGGCTTGGGCAAGATCGACGAATTCCCCTTCCTGGAAGCGCCGGACGAGCGTGCGGTGGCCGACGGTTGGCAACAGCTGGTCGAGCTTGGGGCCATCGACGAGGAGCGCAAGCTCACCTCCATCGGCCGCCAGATGGCGCGCTTGCCGGTGGACGTGAAACTGGCGCGCATGCTGGTGGCCGCGCAGAAGGGCGGTTGCCTGCGTGAGATGCTGGTGATTGCCTCCTTCCTTGGTATCCAGGACCCGCGCGAGCGGCCACCGGAAGCACGTGAGGCGGCCGACAATGCACACGCCTTGTTTGCCGATGCACGCTCCGAGTTCATCGGCATCCTGCGGCTGTGGAATGCCTACCGCGATGCCCACGAAGAGCTCACCCAGTCCAAACTGCGCGACTGGTGCGGGCGCCATTTCCTCGGCTTCCTGCGCATGCGCGAATGGCGCGAGCTGCACCGCCAGCTGCGCCTGCTGTGCGAGGAGTTGGGTTGGGCGATGGGCGAGGACGAAGGGTTCGGCAAAGCGCTGTTGTCGGTGTCGCCGGCCATGCCCGCCGGTGGTGATGCCGAGGCCAAGCGCAAAGCCACGCGTGGCGAACAGCACAAGGCTGCACGTCTGGCCCGCGAGGGGAAACCGGCTTTAAAACCGGGGTCAGAGTCGGGTTTCCCTCGAGTTTTGTCCGCCGCGGAAGGAGTCAGTGGGAAACCCGACTCTGACCCCGGTTTTAAAGCCGGTCTTAACTCCATCCCGGACAAGGTACGCATAGCGGCCTATCAAACGCTGCATCGTGCAGTGCTGGCAGGCCTGCCAACCCAGATCGGTCATCGTACCGACAAGGGCGATTTCCAGGCGCCGCGTCAGCGTCGCTTCCATTTGTTCCCGGGTTCGGCGCTGGCCAAGCGGCCGCCACCGTGGGTGCTCAGTGCCACGCTGTTGGATACGGCGCGCGTCTGGGGCATGACCAATGCCTCGATCGAGCCGGATTGGGTGATCGCGGAACTGCCGCATCTGCTGGCGCGGAAGCACTTCGATCCGCATTGGTCGCGTGCCCAGGGGCAGGTGCTGGCCTCGGAACAGATAAGCCTGTTCGGGCTGGTGCTGGCACCGAAAAAGCCGGTGCATTACGGCAGGATCAATCCCGGCGAAGCGCATGACATCTTCGTGCGGCAGGCGCTGGTCACCGGTGAGATCAATACCCGCGCCGGTTTTGTCGCCGACAACATGAAGCAGCTGGAGCAGGCGCGCGAAGAGGAAGCCAAGCTGCGCCGTGCCGGTATCGTTGCCGACGAGGATTGGCAAGCGCGCTGGTACCTGGATCGGGTGCCATCGCATATCCATTCGGCCAATCTGCTTGATGGCTGGTGGAAAGCCTTGCCGCCGGAGCAGCGCCGCAGCCTGCACTGGTCACTGACCGATCTGCTGCCGGGCGAGGGCAGTGAGCAGGATCGCTATCCAAAGTATTTCCCGTTGGGCGATGCAAGGTTGGCCATGCACTACCGCTTCGAGCCCGGCAGCGAGGAGGATGGTGTCACCCTCGACGTGCCCTTGCACCTGCTCAATGCGCTGGACCCGGCGCGACTGTCATGGCTTGCTCCCGGCTTTGTCGCCGACAAGGCCTCGGCCCTGATCCGCAGCCTGCCCAAGGCGATGCGCCGCAACTATGTGCCGGCGCCGGACTTTGGCCGTGCGTTTGCGGAAGCCTGGGCGCAGCCGTCGGCTGACGACATCCGTGGCGAGCTGGCGCGCTTCCTGTCCAAGGCTACCGGGGCGATGGTCGCTGCGACGGACTTTGATATGGACGCATTGGACCCGCACCTGCGCATGAATCTGCGTTTGTTTGAAGCAGCACCTGGTAGCGCAATACGCGGCAAATCGGCTGGCGCTGGCGAGAAAGCGGGGATGAAGCTGCTCGCCATGTCACGTGATCTGGATGCACTTCGCGCCCGCTTCGGCGAGCGCGCCGGTAGCGCGTTTGCTGCACGTGCAGGCGCGGCCCTGGCAGCCGAGGGGCTGCGCGAGTTTCCAGCCACCGCCATTCCCGAGCAGGTGCCGGGTGAAGCCGGGGTACCGGCCTATCCGGCGTTGGTCGATACCGGCGATGCCGCCGCGCTGCGCATCTTCGCTGACAAGAACGAAGCCGCGCTTGCGCATCCGCAGGGCGTACGCCGTCTGCTGGAGATCGCTTTGGCCGACAAGCTCAAGCAGGCACGCAAGCAGCTGCCGGTGTCGCCCAAGACGGGCTTGCTGTATGCGTCCATCGAGTCGCAGGAACGGCTGCGGGGCGATCTGGTCGATGCGGCGGTAAACGCGGTGTTGGCCGATGGCTTGGAAGCGATACGCACACCGGAAGCCTTCCAGCAGCGCTGTGCCGACGCTGGCAAGCGCCTGTTCGGCGAAGTGATGGAGCGGCTCAAGCTGGCCGAGAGCATCCTCGGTCTGACCGGTGAGTTGAAGCCACAGCTGGAGTCACCGTTGATGGGCTGGGCACGCGGTAACCTGGACGACATGCAGGCGCAGCTGGCCGGTCTGGTGCATGCGGGCTTCCTGCGCGAGACGCCAGCCGATGCGCTGGCGCAGTTCCCGCGTTACCTCAAGGCGATGATCCTGCGTGCCGAACGCGCCAAGCGCGATCCACCGCGTGACCAGGCACGCATGCTGGAGCTCAAACCCTTCGTTGATGCATTGCAGGAAGCGCGTGTGCAGGGACTGGCGCAGCGCCCGCAGTGGGCGGCCCTGCGCTGGGACATCGAGGAGTTGCGGGTATCGCTGTTCGCCCAGGAGCTGGGCTTCCGTTCCGGTATCTCGGCCAAGAAGCTGGCGCAGCGGGTGGCAGCACTGCGCAGCTGAGCGCGGCTGCGTTCAGCGCGCGGCCGCCGCTCCCGGACGGTGCTGCTGGATGCAGGCGCGACGGGCGGTATTCATCTGCGCGTGGGCGCTGGCATGTTCGCGGCTGATGGCCTGACGGAAGGTTGCCATCCGTTCCCGCAAGGCCTTGCTGCGTTGCGCGTCCTCGGCTGCAGCGAGCTGTTCGCTGAGCACGCCCATCTGCTGCTGCAGGGTGCCGACACGATCATTGGATGAGCCATAGATGGACGCAGTGGCGGTACTGATGCAGCTGCGCTCGGCTTCGCGGGCTTCTGCCAGCTCCCTGCTGTCGGCTGGCGCTGGTGCCGCCTCATTCTCGCCTTGATGCTCACCCTCGATGGCCATCTGTTGCGATGGCGCCGGGGCTGGAACCGGTGATTCACGCAGCTTCATCGGCTCGGCGCGGGCATCGCAGGGATGCTCGGAGTACACGGTTTCGCCGGATTTGCCTTTGCATTTGTACACCTGGGCCGCCGCGCTGGCAGGCAGTAGCAGCAACAGCAGGGTCAGGACGAATACGCGCATGGCGAAGGCAGGCTCACAGGTCGAGAATAAACAGAATATCTGCCCAGGCCGGTGGCGCCGGGGCAGGGCAGGTGCGGTTACTTGGTACGGCGGACCTTGGCACGGGTATTGAGCCCGTCGATCTGTAGATACCACACGTTCATCAGGCCAGGGGTAATGCGCACTTTCGGGTCCTGTTTGCGCACACCGCCGGTGCCGGTGTCATCGGTCTGTTCCCAGACGTGGCCGTTGTCCAGGGTGTACTGGCGGCCTTTGCCGAAACCACGGAACTCACCAGCCAGGCTGGCCTCGATCGGGTCCTTGGAACCGAAGTCGTAGAAGCCGCGGTTCTTCACGATCACTTCCTGGCGGCCTTCTTCGCGCGCCTGTTCCACGGCAATGTTGGCAGCCTGTGCCACCTTGCCCTGCAACCAGTTGTTGAGCGTGACCAGCTCTTCGGGGCTGAGCTTGTTCAAGCCGGCGGCGTTGAATTCGGCCGCGGACATCTGCTGCTGCAGATCTCCCTGCACCACGCGCTGGGCGTGTGCATCGGTGAATGGGTATGACGACAGAGCGGTGGCGGCAAGCAGGACAGCAAGGCGGGGCAGCTTCATGAACATTGTTCCCAGAGAGGGTGGGCGCTAGTGTAGGGGCATCCGACCGTAATTGAATGCTGTGAACAGTTCCCCCACCCCCGGCCTGGAAGCGCTGCTGCAGCGCGCCTCAACCCGTGCCCTGTCCGAGCCGCTGCGCCAGGCCTTGCTGGCCTGCTGGCAGCAAGCGGACACGGATGTGTCGCCGCGCCTGTCCTGGCCGGTACTTGCCGATACCCTGGATTCGCTGGCGCTGCTGTCCGCCGACGAAAGTGTGATCGTCGCCGCCCTGCTGTTTGATCTGCCCGGGCTGCGCGCGCGCGTGGCCGAGCTGCCGCTGGGGCCAACCACCACGGCGGTGACCGGCCTGCTGGACGGGCAGGAGGCTGCGGACCAGGTGTGGGCGCTGCATGCCGGGCGCGAAGCCGGCCGCAACAGTGAAGGCCTGCGCCGGCTGCTGCTGGCGATCATCCATGACCTGCGGGTGGTGCCCATCCTGCTGTCCCGGCAGTTGGCCTGCATGCGTGCGGCCGACAAGCTGCCGGCCGAGGAGCGTCGTGCGCTGGCCCAGCTGACCCGCGACATCCACGCACCGCTGGCCAACCGGTTGGGTATCTGGCAGTTGAAGTGGGAGCTGGAGGATCTGGCATTCCGCTTCCTCGAACCGGACACCTACCGCCATATCGCCCGCGAGGTGGACGAAACCCGCATCGCCCGTGAGCGCTATGTCGAGGCGGTGAAGAAGAAACTGTCGGCTGCCCTGGCCGAGCAGGGCATCGGCGCTGAAGTCAGCGGCCGGCCCAAGCACATCTACAGCATCTGGCGGAAAATGCAGAAGAAGCAGCTGGCCTTCGAGCAGCTGTATGACCTGCGCGCGGTGCGGGTGATGGTCGATGACGTTGGCGCTTGCTACGCCACGCTGGGCGTGGTGCATGCGCTGTGGACGCCGATTCCCAGTGAGTTCGACGATTACATCGCGCGCCCCAAGGCCAATGACTATCGCTCGCTGCACACCGCGGTGATCGGCCCGGAAGGGCGCACCATCGAAGTGCAGATCCGCACCCACGAAATGCATGCGCAGGCCGAACTGGGCGTGGCCGCGCACTGGAAGTACAAGGAGGGCGGCAAGGGCGCGGAGAAGGCCTTCGATCGCAAGATCACCTGGATGCGGCAGTTGCTGGAGCAGGCCCAGGAGCCCGGTAGTGCGGATGATCTGGCCGGCGCGCTGGATGCCGAGCTGATCGAGGACCGGGTCTATGCGCTCAGCCCCAAAGGCGAGGTGATGGACCTGCCGGCGGGCGCCACGCCGCTGGATTTCGCCTACCACGTGCACACCATGGTCGGGCACCGTTGCCGCGGCGCCAAGATCAACGGCCGGATCGTGCCGCTGACCTACCGCCTGCGCAGCGGCGACCGCGTCGAGATCCTCACCGGCAAGGAAGCTGATCCCCGGCGCGACTGGCTGCTGGTGTCCAATGGTTTCCTGGCCAGCGGGCGTTCGCGCGAGAAGGTCCGTAACTGGTTCCACAAGCTTGATCGCGCCCGCAACGTGCAGGCCGGCCGCGAGCTGCTGGACCGTGAGCTGAAGCGATTGGGCCTGCAGCATTCGGACCTGATGGTGGCGGCGCGCAAGTTCCACGCCGACAGTGTCGACGATCTGTACATCCAGGTTGCGCTGGGCGATACCGGGCCCAACCAGGTCAGCCGTGCGTTGCTGGAGGCCGAAAAGGCTGCCTCGCAACCGGCAGCACCGGTACTGCCAAGGCCGACTGCGCGCCGTGGCAGCATCGGCAAGTCCGATTTCACCGTGCAGGGCGTGGGCAACCTGCTGGTGCAGTTGGCGCGCTGCTGCCAACCGGTGGCCGGTGAACCGATCACCGGCTATCTCACCCGCACCCGTGGTGTCACCGTGCACCGCGTGGACTGCGCGTCGTTGGCGCGCTTGTCGGCCGCCCATCCGGAACGGGTATTGCCGGTGGAATGGGGACGTACCGGCACCGGCTATGAGGTGGATGTGATGGTGCGCGCGGTTG
>QFOV01000077.1 GCA_003248565.1 Stenotrophomonas sp. | reverse complement strand
CAAGGGCTCGGCAATGGCCTCAATGCCGGCCTCGGCCAACAAATCCAGATACGCTTCGCGCGAGTGCTGCTGACGGTTCACCCGCAGCCACATCGGCGCTGGCTGCAGACTCTGCGCGATGATTTCTGCGGCCTGCCCTGGCCAGTCGTGCTGCACCTTGGCCAGCAGCCATTGCGGCCACGCATCTTCAGCGCGCGCCTCGGCAAAGCCTTCGCGCTGTGCGCGACGCAGCAATGCGTTGACCATGCCAGCTTGACGCTCACGGCCCAGCGCGCGCGCCGCCTCCACCGTCGCTGACAACGCGGCATGGGCAGGCAGCTGCAGTACATCCAGCTGCGCGAAACCGGCCATCAGCAGTGCGCGCAGATCACCATCGCGCGCGCCCAACGGCTTCTGCAGCCATTTCCGCAGTGCCTGGTCGTAGACCACGCGGCGACGTAGCGCGGCAAAGCAGATGGCTTCCAGCAGCGCGCGGTCGCGGCTGTCGTCGAGCTTGGGCAGGGCTGCGCCGAGCTCGGCTTTCAACGAGCGGCCCTTGCCGATCACCGCCGCCAGCACCTTGGCCGCCAGCGCACGGGTCTGCACGCCGGGCTGTGCCGCCGCGGACCTGCCCCACGGCGAGGAAGTAGCAGCCGTCATCCGCTCAGCCCTCGACCCGCAGATCGCGGCGTGCGTTCAGATAATCGGCAGCGGTAATCGCCTTGCCGCCTTCGCGCTGCACCACGCGCAGACGCAATGCGCCCTGCCCGCAGGCGATGTCAATGCCTTCACGGGCGGCGCCGATCACCGTGCCCGGTGACTGGCCGCGATTGTCCTCAATGGCTACCGCACCGTGGATGCGCACGCGCTCGCCAGCCAACATGGCCTCGGCTACCGGCCACGGATTGAAGGCGCGCACACGGCGCGCCAGCGCGGCCGCCGGCTCGGCCCAATCGAGCCGGGCTTCAGCCTTGTCCAGCTTGTGTGCATAGGTGACACCGGCTTCCGGCTGGCGCTGCGGCACCGGCTTCAAGCCGGCGCGCAACAAGCCCAGGCCATCGGACAGCACCTGCGCGCCCAGCTGTGCCAGGCGGTCATGCAGTTGGCCACCGGTATCGGCATCGCTGATCGGGGTGTGCTGGCGCAACAGCACCGGGCCGGTATCCAGGCCCGCCTCCATCTGCATCAGGCAGACGCCGGTTTCGGCATCGCCCGCCTCGATCGCGCGCTGGATCGGCGCAGCGCCGCGCCAGCGCGGCAGCAGCGAGGCGTGCACGTTCCAGCAGCCATGGGTCGGGATGGCCAGTACTGCCTTGGGCAGGATCAGGCCGTAGGCCACCACGATCATCAGATCCGGCTGCAGTTCGCGCAGCTGCTGCTGGGCTTCGGGCGTCTTCAGGCTTTCCGGCTGGAATACCGGAATGCCACGCGCAATCGCATCAAGCTTCACCGGCGAGGGCATCAAGCCACGACCACGGCCCGCGGGACGATCCGGCTGGGTGTAGACCGCCACCACCTCATGCTGCCGCGCGGCGGCGGCCAAGGAAGCAACGGCGAATTCCGGCGTACCGGCGAAGATGATTTTCATTGGGCGGGGATTCGGGATTCGGGATCCGGAATTGGCAAAAGCAGCGCAGCAGCGGCTACCAATCGCGAATCGAAAGAAAGAGCGTGCAGATCAGGGATGCAGGACAGAACGCCGGGACTGGAAGAAACGCAGCAATTCATGCCCTTTCCAATCCCGGGTCCCCGATCCCCGCCTCAAATCAAGCTACGTGCTTGCGCGACTTGGCCAGCTTCTTGCGCACCATCTCGCGCTTGAGCGGCGACAGATAGTCGATGAACAGCTTGCCGTCCAGATGATCCATCTCATGCTGGATGCAGGTCGCCAGCAGCTCATCGGCGGCCAGTTCCTGCTGCTTGCCTTCGCGGTCAAGGTAGCGCACCACGATGGAATCAGCGCGGGTGACATCGGCATAGATGCCCGGCACCGACAGGCAGCCTTCCTGATAGACGCGGCCGCCTTCGCTGGCGCTGACGATCTGCGGGTTGATGAACACCTGCGGCGCGTTGTGCTCTTCGCTGACGTCGATGACCATGAAGCGCTTATGGACGTCCACCTGGCTGGCAGCAAGGCCGATGCCCGGGGCGTCATACATGGTCTGCAGCATGTCGTCGAGCAGCTGCTGGAAGGCCGGCGTGGTCACCTCGGCCGCTTCAACAAGGGCCGCCTTGGTGCGCAGGCGCGGGTCTGGAAACTCAAGAATGGGCAGGAGAGCCATGGCAGTACCAATCCGGGATGCCGCATATTTCGGCAAGATGTCCCAATTCTACCGCTTGCGCTTGCCCGGCGCCCCCGTTTCTGCAATATAGTGCGACAACCTGTTGGGGAATCAGGCAGATCGCAACCATGTTGAAACAATTACGTACGGTCGCCGCCGTGGCGATGCTGACCGTCACGACCTATGCCGTGGCCGTCGAAATGAACGGTACCCACCCTGACACCTATGTGGTGCGCAAGGGCGATACTTTGTGGGACATATCGGCACGTTTCCTGAAAAAGCCGTGGCTTTGGCCGGAGATCTGGCAAGCCAACCCACAGGTCAAGAACCCGCACCTGATCTACCCGGGCGACGTTCTGAGCCTGGCCTATCTGGACCGGGTGACCGCCCAAGCAGGCCCGCGCCAGGAAGCTCCGATCACCGGCGTACCGCTGGCGGACGTTGAGCCCTTCCTTAAGAACCTGAACGTGGTCGACAGCTTCGAGGACCTGCCCTATGTGGTTGGCCTGGAAGACAACCGCCTGCGCGCCAGCGCCGGACAGAAGGCCTATATCACCGGACTGGACAATGCCCAGCCCGGCCAGCGCTACATGGTGCTTCGCCCGACCGTACGTTTTGCCCAGCCCAAGCCCACCGACGACCTGGACAGCCGCGGCAAGGTCACGGCGGGCAGTGGCAACATCTGGAGCAGTTACATTGCCTCCAATGACCGCAACGAGTTCCTTGGCTATGAGCTGGCCAAGGTCAACGTCGGCACCCTGACCCAGATTGCCAGCGGCAACGTCCAAGCCTCAACGCTGCAGCTGGAAGACAGCGGCAGTGAAGTGCGCAGGGGCGACCGCCTGATGCCGGTACAGGTCAATCCGTATGACCTGCAGTTCGTTCCGCATGCTCCAGCCAACGCCGTGGCACCGGGCCAGCTGCGCGTGCTCGCGGTGACCGACACCTTCACCAGCGGCGGTCCGCGCGACGTGATCGCCATTTCCGGCGGCGCACGCGAAGGCATCAACAACGGCACGGTGTTCTCGGTCTGGCGCAGCGGCAGCCATGTCACTGATCGTATCCAACATCCGCAATCCTCGCGCATGGACGATGCCCTGAAGACCGGCACCGGCCGGGTCACCCTGCCTGACGAGTACGCTGCCCATGCGATGGTGTTCCGCACCTTCGACAGGGTCAGCTATGCACTGATCATGGAAGGCACCAAGCCGACACGCCCTGGCTATGAGTTGAAGCATCCGGACGCCCAGTAAGCACCTGCGGGCTAGCCTTACGATGCAGGACAACGGCGCCCGAGGGCGCCGTTGTTGTTTGTGGCGGCAGGCTGGGCCATGCCTCGATCAGCCTTCGCCAATCTACCCTCCCCACCCTGTTGCCCGGCCCTGCTGACCCTGGCGCTGGCTGGCGGCCCCCGGCAGACACTGCGTCGCCTGCTCGATCAACATGGCGACAGCACGAACGCCTTGGCCGCCGGCCCTTATGGCTGGCAGGCGGCAGGCTGTCCCCCCACGCAGTGCCAGGCATTGGCAAAACCCGATGCAGACGCCTGGGCGCGCGCTGTCACCTGGCTGGACGCCGATGGCCATCAACTGATTGGCTGGGGTGATCCGGACTATCCACCGCTACTGCGCGACAGCCCGAATCCACCACTGGCGCTGTTCATCGCCGGCGACCCGATGCGTCCATGGCAGCCGGCAATCGCAATCGTAGGCAGCCGCATCCCCACCGCCGGCGGGCGCGATATCGCCCGCGACTTCTCCACCACACTGGCTGGCTGCGGCCTCACCATCGCCAGCGGGCTGGCCGCCGGCATCGATGCGGCTGCGCACCGGGCGGCGCTGGCCTGCAGCGGCAGCACGTATGCAGTGATCGGGACGGGGCCGGACCTGGTCTACCCGCGCCACCATCGCCAGCTGCAGGCACAGATCGCCGCCGAAGGCGCGGTGATCAGCGAATACCCGCCAGGCACAGCACCGCGCAGCGGCCAGTTCCCCGCCCGCAACCGCCTGTTGGCGGCGCTTGCCCTTGGCACCGTGGTCATCGAGGCCGCCGATCGCTCCGGCGCACTGATCACCGCGCGGCTGGCCAGCGAGGCCGGCCGCGAGGTCTTTGCCGTGCCTGGCTCCATCCACAACCCGATGGCGCGCGGCTGCCACCGGCTGATACGTGAAGGTGCAACATTGGTGACACACAGCGCCGACATTCTTGAAGGCGTGGCCAATCTGGCCGGCGAACTGGCCTGCGCCTTGCAAACCCGGCTTCGGACCCCCATCTCCCCTGTACCGTCCGGCCAGCACCCGGCCGTCACGCCACCGGACCCAGACTACCAGCGATTGTGGGACGCCTTGGGTTATGACCCAACCGGTATGGATTTACTGATCGAGCGCACTGGATTGACGGCCGCCAGCCTGTCCTCCATGCTGCTGCTCATGGAATTGGAAGGGAAGGTTTTGTCGGCGCACGGCCGCTATACCCGCACCTGAAGGTTTCTTCACCTCCACAGCGCCAATGGCGCAGGCCGAGGGGCAATGAAAGAGAGCATCCTGGACGTCCTGCTGTACCTGTTTGAACACTATTTCAGCGAAGATGCTGATCTCATTCGAGACCGCGACTCGCTACAGAACGGCCTGATCCAGGCCGGTTTCAGTCCCGCCGAAATCAACAAGGCCTTCGATTGGCTCGATGCCTTGGCCGAACAACGTCCAGCCGTGGCCCAGCCGCGCGTTGACGGGCCGGTTCGCGTGTTCCACGGCCCCGAGCTCGACAAGCTGGACGTGGAGAGCCGCGGTTTCCTGCTGTTCCTGGAACAACAACGCGTGCTCGACGCCGACCAGCGCGAACTGGTGCTGGACCGCGCCATGGCGCTGGACCAGGACGAACTGGACCTGGACGACCTGAAGTGGGTGGTGCTGATGGTGCTGTTCAACCAGCCCGGCGCCGAAGCCGCCTATGCCTGGATGGAAACCCAGATGTTTGTCGACGAACCCGAACCCCTGCACTGAGCCCAACACCGGCGTGCAGGGATGCATAAGGACAATACCTACGTGAGCCAATGGTTCTACGCCGAGGGTAACCGCGAACGCCGCGGCCCGATCAGTGACGAAGACATCACCCAGCTTTTCCAGTCCCGGCGTATCGACGAGGACACCCTGGTCTGGCGCGAAGGTGCCGGTGACTGGCGGCCGCTGCGCGAGTTCGCCGGCGAGCTTGTGCTCGACCTGCAAAACCCGGTGTCGGCAAGCGCACCGCCAGTACCGCCGTCGCTGCCTCCGGGGCTACAAACCATCCACACGACATCCGCTGCAGCTCCCCGCCAGGGCCTGTCCGGCTGCGCGATCGCCGGCATCATCGCTGCGGTCGTCGGCGTGATCCTGATTGCCATCCTCGCCATCCTGGCGGCCATCGCCATGCCGGCCTACCAGCAGTATGTGATGCGCTCCAAGACAACGATGGTTTCAGGGCAACTGCTGGGCCTGAAGCATCAGGTGGCCGAGTTCGTCGCCGCCAACCAGCGCTGCCCGATCAATGATGACGAAGGCTTCGGCACCCCGGAAAGCTATGCCAGCGGCGACGTCGCCCAGGTCCATGTAGGCCGCTTTGAAGAGGGGCATTGCGGACTGGAAGCCTTCCTGCGGGTTCCATCGCATTCGCAACTTGACGGCAAAAGCATCTGGCTCGACTACGATATGCAGGCCGACAGCTGGGAATGCAGTTCCGATGTCGACGACAACTACCTGCCGATCGACTGTCGCGGCTGATTGGTAGCGTTCAGAACTTTTACGGGGAAAAAGATGAGCCAGTGGTACTACGCTGATGCCCAGCGCGAGCGGCATGGTCCGATTGAAGCGGATGCCCTCCGCGAAAAATTCCGCGCAGGCGAGATCGACCTGGACACCCTGGTGTGGCGCGAAGGCATGCAGCAGTGGCAACCGCTCTCGGCCATCGCCGACGAACTGCAGCTGGTCACCCAGGCCAACACCGGCATCGACCTGCGTCAGGACTATGCGGCCATCGAGAACGGCACCGCGGCCGAACCCGCAATTGTGCGAGCTGCGACTGCACACTCCCCATACTCCGCGCCGGGCAGCATGCCCGTCGACCAGAATCATGTGGTGACCGGCGGCGCCATCGTCCAAGCAGGCTTCCTGCGACGCTTTGCTGCCTCGGTGATCGACAGCATCGTCACCGGCGTGGTTTCCGCGGTGTTGCTGATCCCGATCGCGCTTGTGATGGGGGTGAGCCTGGCAGGCATGGCCGGGTCGGAACTGGCCAACGCGGGCGCCATGCTCGCCTTCTACGGCATCTATATGGGCATCTGCATCCTGGTGCCGGCCACCTATTTCGGCTGGATGCACTCGTCCAACAACCTGGCCAGCCTCGGCAAAATGGCGGTGGGCGCCAAGGTCGTGCGCAGCAATGGCGAACGCATCAGCTTCTGGCGCGCGTTCCTGCGTTACATCGCGATGATCGGGCTTGCAGTGATCTCCTGCTACATCTCCCTGCTGGTGTCGGCGATCATGGTCGGCGTCACCGAGCGCAAGCAGAGCTTGCACGACATGATCTGCGACACCGTGGTAGTCGACAAATGGGCCTTCACCGAACATCCGGAGCGCCAGAGCCGTGAGCTGGGCCCGGTGACACTCGTCATCGTCGGTTTGGCGGCACTGTTGATCCTTGGTTACCTGGCCTTGATCGCATTTGGCTTTTTCATGGCCATCGCGCAATCCTGAGCACGCTGACGGCCCTCCGCCAGAGGGCTTTGCCTGATCGGGCTGGTGGTGCTTCCCGGCGTTGCGGCAGCACCCTTCAACTGACAAATTACCGGGGGCGGCTTGACACAGGCCCCTCCGGCATGATTCCTCTAATAAGGAACCAAGCTGAACGCCCGGGCCGCAACCCGGGCGTCGGCTTATGCACAACCCCAATATCGGCTTCACTATCGTCCCGGTTTAAGCCACCCTAGCGCCCCCACCGGGCGTTCCGCCCCAAGAATGTACTGACATGCCCAAGCACCTGCTCATCGTCGAATCACCGGCCAAGGCCAAGACGATCAATAAATACCTCGGCAAGGACTACACGGTCCTGGCCTCGTATGGGCATGTGCGTGACCTGGTTCCCAAGGAAGGCGCGGTCGACCCCGAGAACGGGTTCGCCATGCGTTACGACCTGATCGAGAAGAACGAGAAGCACGTCGAAGCCATCGCAAAAGCCGCAAAGGGCGCCGATGACATCCTGCTGGCGACCGACCCGGATCGCGAGGGTGAGGCCATCAGCTGGCATATCGCCGAGATCCTGAAACAGCGCGGCCTGTCCGATGGCAAGCCGATGCAACGCGTGGTGTTCACCGAAATCACCCCGCGCGCGATCAAGGAGGCGATTGCCCAGCCGCGCGAAATCGCCTCGGACCTGGTCGATGCCCAGCAGGCACGCCGCGCGCTGGACTACCTGGTCGGCTTCAACCTGTCGCCGGTGCTGTGGCGCAAGGTGCAGCGCGGCCTGTCTGCCGGCCGCGTGCAGAGCCCGGCCCTGCGCATGATCGTCGAGCGCGAGGAAGAGATCGAAGCCTTCATCTCGCGCGAATACTGGAGCATCGAGGCCGCCTGCGCGCACCCTTCGCAGCACTTCAACGCGCGCCTGATCAAGCTGGACGGGCAGAAGTTCGAGCAGTTCACCGTCACCGACGGCGACACCGCCGAGGCCGCACGCCTGCGCATCCAGCAGGCCGCGCAGGGCTCGCTGCACGTCACCGACGTCGCCAGCAAGGAGCGCAAGCGCCGCCCGGCCGCACCGTTCACCACCTCCACGCTGCAGCAGGAAGCCTCGCGCAAGCTCGGCTTCACCACCCGCAAGACCATGCAGGTGGCGCAGAAGCTGTATGAAGGCGTGAACATCGGCGATGAGGGCACGGTCGGCCTGATCACGTATATGCGTACCGACTCGGTGAGCCTGTCGCAGGATGCGCTGGCCGAGATCCGCGACGTGATTGCCCGCGATTACGGCATCAGTTCGCTGCCGGACAAGCCCAACACCTACACCACCAAATCCAAGAACGCGCAGGAAGCCCACGAAGCCGTGCGCCCGACCTCCGCGCTGCGCACCCCGGCACAGGTGGGCAAGTACCTCACCGACGACGAGCGCAAGCTGTACGAGCTGATCTGGAAGCGCGCCGTCGCCTGCCAGATGATCCCGGCCACCTTGAACACCGTCAGCGTCGACCTGTCGGCCGGCAGCGAGCACGTGTTCCGCGCCAGCGGCACCACCGTGGTGGTGCCCGGCTTCCTCGCCGTGTACGAGGAAGGCAAGGACAGCAAGAGCGCCGAGGACGAGGACGAAGGCCGCAAGCTGCCGCTGATGAAGCCCGGCGACCGCGTGCCGCTGGACCGCATCGTCGCCGACCAGCACTTCACCCAGCCGCCGCCGCGCTACACCGAAGCGGCACTGGTCAAGGCGCTTGAGGAATACGGCATCGGCCGACCGTCCACCTATGCCTCGATCATCCAGACCTTGCTGTTCCGCAAGTACACCGAGATGGAAGGCCGCAGCTTCAAGCCGACCGACGTCGGCCGCGCGGTCAGCAAGTTCCTGTCCAGTCACTTCACCCAGTACGTCGATTACGACTTCACCGCCAAGCTCGAGGACGAGCTGGATGCGGTGTCGCGCGGCGAGGAAGAGTGGGTGCCGCTGATGGAGCGCTTCTGGGGCCCGTTCAAGGAACTGGTCACCGACAAGAGCGAATCGCTGGACCGCACCGACGCCGGCAGCGCGCGCGTGCTCGGCCCGGACCCGGTCAGCGGCAAGGATGTCACCGCACGTATCGGCCGCTTCGGCCCGATGGTGCAGATCGGCACCGTCGAAGACGAAGAGAAGCCCAAGTTCGCCTCACTGCAGCCGGGCCAGAGCATCTACTCGATCTCGCTGGAAGAAGCACTGAAGCTGTTCGACATGCCGCGCAAGCTTGGCGCCGATGCCAATGGCGAGGAAGTCACCGTCGGCATCGGCCGCTTCGGACCGTTCGCCAAGCGCGGCAGCACCTATGCCTCGCTGACCAAGGAAGACGATCCGTACAAGATTGACCTGGCCCGCGCCGTGTTCCTGATCGAAGAGAAGGAAGAGATCGCGCGCAACCGCATCATCAAGGAGTTCGAAGGCTCGGACATCCAGGTGTTGAACGGTCGCTTCGGTCCGTACATCAGCGACGGCAAGATGAACGGCAAGATCCCCAAGGACCGCGAGCCGGCCTCGCTGACCCTGGCTGAAGTCGAGCAGTTGATGGCCGAAACCGGCAAGCCGGTGCGCAAGGGCTTCGGCAAGAAGGCCGCCAAGAAGACCACGGTCAAGAAGGAAACCGCGCCGAAGAAGGCTGCCGCCAAGAAGGCTCCGGCCAAGAAGGCTGCGACCAAAAAAACCGCGGCGAAGAAGGCCACCAAGAAAACCGTCGCCAAGAAGGCAGTGAAGAAGTCGACCGCCGACGACGCACCGCCGTTCTGACCAGCACTTCCTTCTCCCTTCGGGAGAAGGTGTCCAAAGAGCCTGCCCCCGCGTAGGCGGGGGACGGATAAGGGTAGGCTTTGCTCCTGAAGCCGGTTGAATGCAGCTTCCGCTTTCCAACCATCCCCTCCCCCGCCAACAAGCGGATAATCGGCACCACCCGCAGCAGGCCGCCCACCGGGCGGCCTTTGCTTTGCGTCCTTTCGCCGACCAGCGCCAACGAACGCACTGGCCCTCCAACGGTGCTGACCATGCTCGAACTCGACCTGCACAACGTCGTCCCCGCCCTCAAGGCCGGCGGCGTGATCGCCTATCCGACCGAAGCGGTCTGGGGCCTGGGCTGTGATCCTTCCAACGAAACCGCGGTGATGAAACTGCTGGCGCTGAAACAGCGCCCGGTCGAGAAAGGCATGATCCTGATCGCCGCCAGCCCGGCGCAGTTGGAAGGCTGGGTGCAGTTGGACGCCTTGGCAGACGACCGCCGGCAGGCAGTGCTGGACAGCTGGCCCGGCGCCAACACCTGGATCGTGCCGGCCGGCCCACGCGCCCCACGCTGGATCACCGGCGAACACACCGGCATCGCCGTGCGGGTCACTGCGCATCCACTGGTACAGGCCCTGTGCGATGCCTGGGGCGGCCCGCTGGTATCGACCAGTGCCAACCTCGCCGGCGAGCCGCCAGCGCGCTCCCGTGAGCAGCTGGACCCTGCCCTGCTGGCCTTGCTGGATGGCCTGCTGGATGGCGCCACCGGCGGCCTGGCCCAACCTACCCGCATCCGCGTGGCAGCTACCGGCGCAGTCCTGCGCGACTGAAAAGCCGAAAAGCCAACCCCTCCCCAACCCTCCCCTTGGCTTCGCCAAAGGGAGGGGCAACGGCGTAGTGCCGAGCCATGCTCGGCAAGGGGCTTCACCGGTAGCGCCTCAGCCGAGCATGGCTCGGCGCTACACAGGAACGCGGCCGGCAAGATTGCCAGCTTCGCGGCTTACGCCGCTCCCACAACAACAACGAAGCCGTCGTGGCACACTGCCGGCATGCGCGCTCGCCTGCCCCTGCTCGGTTGCCTGGTCTGGTTGCCTGTCGTGGCCCTGGCGGTTGACCCGCCTCCCGCCAGCTCGGCGGACAATGTCCGCATCTACCGCTGTGTTGGCAGTAATGGCGCGGTGTCGCTGCAGGATGCGCCCTGCACCAAGGCGCATCAGCAACAGGTGCTGGACATGACACGGCCGAAGGATCCACCACCGCGACAAGCCTCCACAGCAGCCCCACACACAACCGCGCCAGTCATCCAGCGCGAAGTGCGGGTGGTCACGGTGCAGCCTCCACAGCCGATGTACGAATGCGTCACCGCCGAAGGCGAGCGCTATACCAGCGACAACAACGAAGGCAATCCACGCTGGATGCCGACCTGGGGCTATGCCTACCCAACCCATGGTCCCGGCCACGGTGGCCCACGCCCGCCGCGCCCACCCGGCGAAGGCGGTATCCCGTGGCGAGCAGGTGTCGCGGTTCCGATGGGTTCGGTGTTGGTACGCGACAGCTGCCATGCCCTCCCACCGCAGGAAGTCTGCGCGCGCCTGCGCGATCGCCGCTGGGAACTGATCCGTCGCTACAACAGCGCACTGCAGAGTGAGCGTCAGGAATTGACGCGCGAGCAACGCGGCATCGACGCGCGCCTTGAACAGGATTGCGGAGGAACCTGATGCGTTGCCTGATCGTGCTATTGCTTCTGGCCAGCGCCAGCGCGCAAGCCGGCGAGGTCGTGTTCTACCGCTGCACTGATGCCGCCGGCGCGCTCACCGTGCAGAACATGCCCTGCCCCAAAGGCACGCAACAGCAGAGCAAGAAAGTCATGCAGGCAGTGGAGACCAGACCACCTCCGCCACCGATTGCCAACCCGCCGCCTGCAGCGCTACCGCAATTGATCGCGGCACCCGTTCCTGCTGCTGCGGCAGCCGCCCCTGCGAAGGCCGCCGCGGTTGTGACCGCACCACCGGTTCCGCTGCCCGAACTGTTCCAGTGCCGCACGCGCGAAGGCCAGAACTACTTCAGCGAAACCAGCGAGCCGCCGTCACGCTGCGTGGCCATGCAGGTCACCGGCCTGGACGGCAATCCAAATACGGGTGCAGGTGATGCCTGCGAAGTGATGCGCGATACCTGCACGGCGGTCGACCCAGCGCAGCGCTGTGTTACCTGGCAGCAATGGGTGAACGAAGCCGAATCGGAATGGCGTTTTGCAGCGGCCAGCCAAGCCGAAGCGCTACAGAAAAAACATCAGCGTCTGCAGTCGCTGCTGGCTGGCAGCGACTGCAACACTCAGAAGCCGTAGCGCAGGAAGCCGCCGTCCACCGCGATGCATTCACCGGTGACATAGCTCGATGCCGGCAGGCACAGGAAGCTCACCGCAGCGGCCACTTCTTCCGGCTCACCGATGCGCCGCATCGGCGTGCGCGCGATCACTTCATCATAGTAATCGGCATCGGACAACGGCCCGGAAGTACGGCGGGTACGGATGTACCACGGCGCAACCGAGTTGACGCGGATACCGTCCTCGGCCCACTCGCAGGCCAGGTTGCGGGTCATCTGCTGCATTGCCGCCTTGGTCATGCCGTAGACCACGCCGCTGCGCACATGGGTGATGCCGGAAACACTGCCGACATTGACGATGGCCGAGGATGCGTGCCGGGTCAGCAACGGGTGCGCGTAGCGGCATAGCTCGAATGCCGAGAACAGGTTGGTCTCGAAGATCCCGCGCCACTCGTCTTCGGAATACTCGGTTGCCGCCTTGGTGGTGTTGCCACCGGCGTTGTTGACCAGGATGTTCAGGCCGTCGCTGTGGTCTTCGACCCAGTCGAGGATTTCCTGCCGATCCTGGTCATCGCTGACGTCGGCCGAGAGCGCGTGGATGGCGCGCTCCGGGAAGGTTTCGGCCAGTTCATCGCGCGCGGTTTCAAGTGCGTCGGCATCACGCCCGACGATCAGCACATCGGCACCGAAACCCAGCAACTCACGTGCGATTGCCAGGCCAATACCGGCACTGGCACCGGTGACCAAGGCGGTTTGCCCATCCAGGCGCCAACGCTGCGGATTCATGCTGTTTCCTCATCAATGCAGGGTGCGGCGTCCGTGAAGGGACGCTGCAGGAAGATGGGGCTAGGATAGCTGCCTGAGCCCAGCGGAGCATGCCGATGAAGCGTCTTTCCCTGTTGATGGTCCCGTTGCTGCTTGCGCTGGCAGCATGCAGGCCACAAGCGCCGGACACCGAACGCCCTCCTGAGCCGCAGGCCACCGCATTGCGTGATGCGATGAAGAAGGATCTGGACCAGGCCAAGGCTGCTGCTGCAGCGGCCGAGCAGGCCAGCAAGGCGCAGAAAGCCGAGCTGGATGCAGCGATTGGTGGCACCGATACCGCCAAGTAGCG
>QFOV01000076.1 GCA_003248565.1 Stenotrophomonas sp. | reverse complement strand
CCGGCCGATTTCAGGATGGCACAGCGCTGGGTCCACCCCGGCGCCGCTTGTGCCTGCATCGGCGGCTGCGGCAGTTCATCCAGCGCAAGCAGCGCGCAGGGCATCAGCAGCGCGGATTGGGTGACGAAGTCGTAGAGCGGCGGCGCGCCAGCCACCGAGACATTCGGCTCGCCCGCCACCATCGCATCGAACCAGTCGCCCTCGATCTCCGCTGCACGCAGTACCGCGCCACCGCCATTGGAAACACCTGCGCCCAGCGTGCGGGTATTGGCGGGGGTGAACGGTGCCGATTGCGGGTAGGCGCGGTCCAACGCCTGCAAGCCGAACTGCAGTGCCTGCAGCAGATGCCGGCCCCAGTCGGCTTCCGGGTTGTCACCGGAATGGGCGTGCTTGAAGGCGATGCCATGCGCCGCTTTGCCATCGGTTGGAGCGAAGGCAAGTGCGCCCTGCGTCGCAGGCGTGCCGTCGGCCTGGAAGCCGCTGCTGGCGTCCAGGTCGTAATAGTCGCTGCCGGTGCCTTTGTCGGTATAGGCGACGGCGCAGCCGTGGGCCAGGCCCCAGCTGCCGGCGACCGAGATCGCGCCGTAGATGCCGCGCGAGCCAGAGGAGGCTGCGGCTACCAGGCAGCGGCGTGCCGGGTCGAAGCTATCGGGAATCTGCACCAGTACCCGATGCGGCTGACGGGCGCCGGGGACGCGCGCATAGGCCGAAAACTCCCGGCCCGGCGCTGCCTGCAGATTGCCGTAGACATCGCCGAAGCCGCCGCCGGGGGTGAGGTCGGCGATGCCGCGCCAGCTGCTCCAGATTGCGCGGCGGCGTGCTTCCACTGCGGTCGGCTGGGCCGGACTGGCGAATGCCGGTGCGGCAGCGGCGCGCAGGCCATCGAGGCCCAGGCCAGCCGTCAGCAGATCATCGCTGCCCCGGTGCTCGGTTTCGCGCCATTGTTCGAACACGGGCGCGGCAGCGGCAGGGCCGGGCTTGGCGGCATGGGCAACGGAAACGCAGCCCAACAGCGGCAGCGCGGCGCAAAGCAGGGTAACGGGGCGGGGGATGTTCATTGCCCCACACTAGCAAGCCAATGGTTACATGCCAGCGTACCTAGGTACCCGTGCCCGGCCCAGGCTTAATTTGCTAACCTCGCCAGGACATGCCGACCCTGCTTATCGCCGATGATCACCCCTTGTTCCGCGCAGCCTTGCATCGCGCGGCCGAAGAGGCGGTTGATGACCTGCAGATCAGCGAGGCCGATTCGCTGGACAGCGTGCTGGAGGCGATCGAGAGCCAGCAGATCGACCTGATGCTGCTGGACCTGCACATGCCGGGCAACCACGGTCTTGCTGGTCTGGCGACGATCCGTGCCCTGCAACCGGGGCTGGCGATCATCATCGTCTCGGCCAATGAAGAGCCGCATGTGATCCGCCGCGCCATCGACCTTGGAGCTGCCGGTTACCTGCCCAAGAGCTCGGGGCTGGTGGACCTGCAGCAGGCTTTGCAGACCGTGCTCGATGGTGAACGCTGGATACCGGCGATGCTGCGCGAAACCGTTGCCCGGGTTGCACCTTTCAGCAAGGATGCGGACCTCGCAGCGCGCCTGGCCAGCCTGTCCGCGCACCAGTACAAGGTACTGAGCCTGGTCGCCGAAGGGCTGCTCAACAAGCAGATCGCCGATCGCCTTGGCGTGCAGCTGCGCACGATCAAGGCGCATATGACCCGCATCATGGGCCGGCTCGGCGTGCGCAACCGCGCACAGGCGATCCGTGTACTGCACGAGATGGGGCTGAACGATCCATCGCGGCAGATCGAAGAGACGCAGGACGCCTGATCCGCGATATGGCGCTGGCCGATCAGCGGATCCGGCGGTGTCTGCTTCGGGTCACGTTGCTGCGGTGCTGCGCGTAGCCAGCAGATGGTTGATCGCCCAGCGCAGCGCCAGTGGCTTGAACGGTTTGTTCAACAGTGACAGCCCAACTTCGCGTACTGCCTCGCGGGTATCGCTGCCGGTATCGGCGCTGAGGATGACTGTCGGCCGCTGCCTGCGCGCGCCGTCCAGACGCTTCCACAGCTGGACGCCGGTGTCACCGTCGTCGAGGTGGTAGTCGAACAACCACAGGTCCGCCTCCTGTGCGGATGCACCGATCTCGCTGGTATCGCTGTACGCGCTTACCTCGCAGCCCCACGACAGTAGCAGCTGCCGCATTGCCTGCAGCGCGTCCGTATCGTTGTCGACCACCAGCACGCGGGTGCCCTTGATGGTGCTGGTGCCGCCCGAGGGCGCGTCATTGCGTGTGGCCGGCGGCGGGCTTGCGCGTGTCACCGTGATGGAGAACGCCGAACCGCGGTTGACCACGCTGTGCAGTGCCAGCGGTGCATGCAGCAGGCCGGCGATGCGGTGCGCGATCGCCAGTCCGAGCCCCAGTCCTTGGCCATTGCTGCGATCACCGCGATGGAATTCCTCGAACACGACGCTCTGCTGCTCCGGGGTGATGCCGGGGCCGCTGTCGTGGACGCCGATGGTCAGCGTGTTGCCGTGGCGGCGCACGCCGAGCAGCACGCCGCCGCTACGCGTGTAGCGGATGGCGTTGGCGAGGAAATTCTGCAGCACGCGGCGCAGCAGCAGCGGATCGCTGTGCACCCATACCCGGCTGCGCACGTAGCGGAACTGCAGGCCCCGCGCGGCTGCCAGCACGGCGAATTCCTGTGCCAGTGGATCAAGCACGGTCGACAAGGCGAAGGGGCGAGGATCGGCGACCAGTCCACCCGCTTCCAGTCGCGATATATCCAGCAAGCCCGACAGCAGGTCGTCGGTCGAGTCCAATGCGCCGCGTATCTGACGCAGGAAGCTGTCCAGGAACTCCGATTCGATGTGCTGTGACATCGCATCGGTGAGCAGCTGCGCGGCGTGCAGCGGCTGGATCAGGTCGTGGCCGACCGCGGTCAGGAAGCGCGTCTTGGCCACGTTCGCACGTTCGGCTTCGTGCACGGCCTGCTCCAGTCGCGCGGTGCGGTCCTGCACGCGCAGCTCCAGGGTCTCGTTGCTGCGCTTGAGCGCGTCCTCGGCCATGCGGAAGGCGGTGACATCGGTGAAGGTGGCGACGTAGCCGCCGCCGGGCATCGGGTTGCCGCGGATTTCGACGATGGTGTTGTCAGGGAAGATGCGTTCGGACAGATGCGGCGTGCCACGGCGCATATGCGCGATGCGACGGTTCAGCGCCTTGCCGACGTTGTCACCCGGGGCCTCGCCGATCTTCAGTTCGCCCAAGGCCCAAGCAGTGAGATTGGCAACCGGCTGCCCGACCTGCAGCAGTTCGGGCGGGAACTTGAACAGGGCGGCATAACGGCTGTTCCAGGCCACCAGCTGCAGCTGCGCATCGACCACGCTGATGCCCTGGCTCATGTTTTCCAATGCGGCTTCCAGCAGGCGCTGGTTGAAGCGCAGCGCCTGCGTGGCTTCACCGACGGCGCGGGTAACCGCATCCAGCGGCGCGGCGCCGCCGTCACGCGCGGCCTCGACCAGCAGCCGCGCCATGCCTGCGCCGACCACGGCGGTCAGCTCGCGCTCGATGGCGGTGACGCGGTCGTCATCCAGCATCTGTCCGGCATGCCCATCCATCAATTGCCGCGCCCGTTCCGGCCCGAGGAAGCGGCCGGCGGTCTTGCGCATGGATGCCGCGGCCACGGCGTCCTTCTGCAGTGGCAACGATGGGCGGATCGCGCGTGACACCAGTGCAACGGTGACCAGGTTGACCGCCAGGCTGGCGCCCATGCTGATGGCGATATGGCCGGGCTGCATGCGCAGCGAGAACAGCGCCAGCCAGTGCAATCCTTCGCCGCCGGTTGTTGGATCGGGTGCCGGGATCACCATCGGCAGCAACACCAGCCACAGCCAGACCAGCGAACCCAGCACGATGCCGGCCATGATCGCAGGCGAGGGCGTACGCGGCCTATACACCGCCAGCAGCACCGCCGGCGCCAGCTGCGACAGGGCGGTGAATGACATCAGGCCGAAATCGCTGAGTGCCTCGGTGCCGCTCATGGCGCGGCTGTACAGCCAAGACATCAGGAATACGGCGAGGATGCCGGCGCGGCGGAATGCCAGCACGCGCGGGCGCAGGTCGGCGCCGGCATCGCTGCCGCCGCCGTTCATGCCGCCCAGCAGGTGCGAGCCAAAGCCATGGTTGCCGAGCATGATCGACAGGGTCAGGCCGGACAGGATCATCATGCCGGTGGCCGCGCTCAGGCTGCCCAGGTAGGCGAGCAGCGCCAGCACGTGGTGGCCGCGTTCCTGCGGCAAGGCCAGTACGTAGAGGTCCGGTGATACCGACGCCGGCAGTTGCGCGGCGCCGGACAAGGCCATCGGCACCGACGGCAGGCCGATCAACAGCAGATAAAGCGGGAACAGCCAGCGTGCGGTTTTCAGGTCCGAGGACTGGCGCAGCTCGACCACGCCGACGTGGAACTGATGGGGCAGGGTGAACGCCGCCATCGCACCGAGCGCGACCATGGTCAGGAAGTCGGGGATCACCGTCGGCGGTGGCAGGTGCGCCATCTTTTCCAGCAATGGCGTGCCGGCCCGATGTACCGAGATCGCCGCATACAGGCCAATCGCCAGCAGCGCCGCCAACTTCAACAGCGACTCCAGCCCCAGCGCGACCACGATGCCGCGGTTGTGTTCGGTGGCCGAGGCCTTGCGCGCGCCGAACAGCATGGTGAATGCCGCCATCGTCAGCGCGAACCAGAACGACATGTCCAGCTGCCAGCCGTTGGCGGCGAACTGGTCACCGAGCAGTGCACTGAGTCCCTGGCTCACCGCCTTAAGCTGCAGCGCGATATAGGGAATGATGCCGAACAGCGCGACCAGGGTGATGGTCACACCAAGGCCTTGGTCGGTGCGCAGCCGTGCAACCACCAGGTCGGCGATGGTCGCGCTGTTGTGTTGCTTGGCCAGCCTGCCCAGGCGCGCGAGGAAGGGCAGGCCGAAGGCGAAGATCAGCGCCATGCCGATCAAGGTGGGCGGGATCGGGAAGCCCCATTGCACGCCCTGCGAAGCAGCGCCGTAATACGTCCACGCGGTGCAGTGCACGGCCAGTGACAGCGCATAGATGGCTGGCCAGATCCTGCCGAGGCGGTGACCCTGGCGCTCGCCCCACAGGGCAACGCCGAACAGCAGCACGGTCCACGCGATGCAGGCGAACAGGACGATGGAGGGCGTCAACATCGCTCCAGTGTAGAGAGAACCGTGGCCGGCGTGCTGGATGCCGGCCGGTCGCTTGCCATGCAGGGGCGCGTCAGGGCGCGATCACGATCAATGACAGCTGCTCGGCGGCAAGTGCCACCTCGCCGCCGGGCTGCAGTTCCACGCTCTTGTGCTGGGTCAGCAGCCATTGCCCAGGCTGGCGTGGCTCCAGTGAGACCAGGCGTGAGCGCACCCGGATATCGGCGCCGCTGGGCACCGGCGCCAGAAAGCGCACCTTGTTCAAACCGTAGTTCAGTACGTGGGCGATGCCGGGAAAGCCGACCAGCGCCGCAACGTCCTCCTCGACGGTAAGCGAGAGCAGCAGGAAGCCATGGGCGATGGTCGTCCCGCCCGGCAAACCCGCCTGCGCACGCGCCGGATCAACGTGGATCCAGTTGTGGTCACCGGTGGCCTCGGCGAAGGCATCGATGCGCGCCTGCGCGATGTGGGTGGGCTTGCCAAGGCGTTCGCTTGCGGCCCATTGCTGCAGTGCCTGCAGGGCTTCCGGCAATTCCCTGGTCGTGTCACCGGCGCTCATTGCAGGCGTCCAAGCAGGGCCAGGATCGCATCACGCGCCTCGGGCTCGGACAAGGTCGGTGCGTGACCAACATCCGGCACGACGACCAGGCTGACGTTTGGTGACGTAGCCGCCATCTGCTGGGCAACATCGGCCGGCAGGATATCGGACAGTGCACCACGCACCACCAGCACCGGCACCCGTGAGGTCAGTCCGCGCACCGCGCGCCACAACACCGGCCGCAACAGCCACAGCACCCACGGTCGGGTGGTGCGGATGATGGCCGGGTCATAGTCCAGTTCCAGCAGGCCGTCGTCGCGCTGGCGGAAGCTGCGCGATGCCATCGCCCGCCAGTCCTCGGCGGTGAAACGCGGGAAAGACGCTTTGCCGATGGATTCGGCGTAGGCAGCTGCCTGGTCCAGATCCATCGGTGGCAGCGGCTTGCCGGCATACTTGCCGATCCGCGCCAGGGCTTCGCGCGGCACCTTGGGGCCGGCGTCGTTGAGCACCGCCGCTGCGATCAGCTCCGGTGCGCGCGAGGCCAGGGTGATGGTGACCAGCACACCCAGCGAGGTGCCGATGAACACCGCCTTGGCGATGTTCTGCGAACGCAGCAGCGCCACCATGTCGTCGGCGTAGGTGCGCGGGTTGTAGCTGCGTGGGTCGGGCGCACGTGCCGAACCCGCACGGCCACGCAGGTCGACCGCAAGCACGCGCCAGCCGACCGCGGTCAGCGTCTCGGCCAGTGCATCGAAGTCAGCGGCGTTGCGGGTCAGGCCGGGAATGCAGACCACCGTGCCGCGGGGCGATTGCCCCGCGGCCGGTGCATGGTCGCGCGCGTGCAGGCGCAGGCCATCGTTGCTGCTCCAGTACAGATCATCGTAAGACTGGGTCATGCAGGTGTTTCCTAGAAATCGTAGCGGACGCTGAGGCTGTACTGGCGCGGCGGGCCATAGAAGCCGATCAGGGTGCCGACTGCCGGGATGTTGTAACCGGTGGTGCGGTATTCCTTGTCGGCCAGGTTGGTGCCCTGCAGCGAGAAGGTCCAGGCGTCATTGAGCTTCCAGATCACGCCGGCATTGACCAGCCCGTAGCCGTCCTGGCGGATCACCGGGCTCAGGTCGGTGGTCGGCCACACTTCGCTCTGGTAGCTGTAACCCACGCGTGCGGACAGGTTGCTGCCATTGGCCAGCTCGGTGCGGTATTCGACGTTCAGTGCACCCGAGAAATCCGGCGCATTGGTGAACTTCATCTGTTTGGCAACGTTGACGCCACGGTCCATGTACTCGTCGTACTTGGTGTCCAGCCAGGCCAGGTTGCCGGAGATCAGCCAGTGCGCGGTGGGCAGGTACTGGTATTCGATTTCCAGGCCGTTGACGGTGCCCTTGCCGGCATTGGTGAAGTCGCCGAAGAAGGCATCGTTGACGCCGTCGCCATTGGTGTCGATGCCGGTGAACACCGACAGCTGGATGTCCTTGTACTTGTTGTGGAAGGCGGACAGGTTCAGGAACAGGCGCGAGTCGAGGAAGCCCATCTTGCTGCCGATCTCGAAGCTGTCGACGGTCTCGTCATCGAAGGGCTCGGCCGAGCGCGGCACCGCCACGGCGTTGGCGCGGATGTTGTAACCGCCGGACTTGAAGCCGCGCGTGGCCAGACCGTAGACCATGATGTCCGGGGTGATCTGGTAATCCAGCGACACCTTCGGCGAGACGTTCTTGAAGTTGGTGGTCTTGTCGAAGTCCGCAGCGACTGCGATCGGGCGGCTGAAGGTCGCGTCGGAGTAGAAACGGTTCAACACGACCGCACGCTTGTCCTCGTCGGTGTAGCGGGCGCCGACGTCGAGCTTGAGCTTGTTGGTCAGGTCGAAGGTCCAGTCCGCATACAGCGCGATGCTGTCGGTCAGCACCTTGCCGCGGGTATCGCCGAACTGCAGGTTGAAGAAGTTGTTGCGGATCTGTCCGCCAGCTTCACCACTGAACTGGTACAGGCCAACCACACCGCGCACGCGGCCGCCGGCGTCGTAGTTCAACTGCAGCTCGTTGCTGACCTGGTTGTCCTCGTAGAAGCCACCGACATCGGCCAGCTTGACCGGCGTGGTGTCGAAGTCGATGTTGGAGTGGCTGTCCGACTCGCGCTTGGCGATCACGTACTTCAGCGCAATGTCATCGTTCGGACGCCAGTTCACCGTGGCCGAGGCGCCCTTGGTCTCGACGCTGTTGAGGTTCTGCATGCCCGAGCGGATGTCGTAGCGGTCATCCATCGGCGGGTAGGCCGGGGTGAAGGGGTTCGGTGCCAGCATCTTCGAGCCACGCATGCCGGACTGGTCGTCGATCCAGTCCAAAGCGAACTGCACGTCGAAGTCGTCGCCTGCATAGGCGCCCAGGTTCAGGCGTGCGGCATTGATCTGCTTGTCGCTGATCGGCTGGCCGGTAAGCGTGTTCTCGCCGAAACCATCGCGGTTCATGCTGGCCACGGCGATGCGCCCGCGCAGGCCGCTGTCGGCGCCGCCCAGCGGGCCGCCGATGGCCGCTTTGGCATCAAGCTGGTTGTAGTTGCCTGCGGTGATCTGGGCATAGCCCTCGACCTGCGTGGGCAGGCCGCGCGAGATGTACTTGATCGCACCACCAATGGTGTTCTTGCCGTACAACGTGCCCTGCGGGCCGCGCAGTACTTCGATGCGCGAGACGTCGAACACGTCCAGCAACGCACCCTGCGGGCGTGCGATGTAGACGTCGTCCAGATAGATGCCCACGCCCGGGTCGGCACCCCAGGTGGGATCGGACTGGCCGACACCGCGGATATAGGCAGTGACCGTGCTGCTGGCGCCACGCGCCGCGTAGATGGTCAGGTTGGGTACCTGCGAGTCGAGATCGGCGATGTCCTGCACGTTCAACTTGTCCAGCGCTTCGGAGGTGAAGGCGGTGACCGCGACCGGTACTTCCTGCAGGGTTTCCTCGCGCTTGCGCGCGGTGACGGTGATGCTATCCAGGTTGGTGGCCGAAGCGGCCTTGCCCTCCGTCGCCGCAGCCGGTTGTGCTTCCTGTGCCAATACCGGCCCGGAGGCCAACAGCGCGCCGATCATCAGGCTCAAACAATTCCGCTTCATTCGGTCCTCCCCAGGCAAGTGCGTTGTAGATGGCCGCATGCCACCCTCGGAGCCAAGGCTAGCGACGCAGGTGTGCACCAGCGAGTGGACCTAGGTCCAGTCGGCAGCGGCCATCAGATCAGGATACTGGGCGCCTCTCCACTCGGAAGCGCCGTATGTCGTTACTGATCGTACTTGCAGCGCTGGGCTTCCTCATGCTGGTGGCCTACCGCGGTTACAGCGTGATCCTGTTCGCGCCCATCGCCGCGCTCGGCGCGGTGCTGCTGACCGACCCGTCGCTGGTGGCGCCGATGTTCACTGGCTTGTTCATGGACAAGATGGTCGGTTTCCTGAAGCTGTACTTCCCGGTGTTCCTGCTGGGCGCGGTGTTCGGCAAGCTGATCGAGTTGTCCGGCTTCTCCAAATCGATAGTCGGGGCGGCGATCCGCCTGTTCGGCCCGCAGCGGGCGATGCTGTCGATCGTGCTGGTGTCGGGCCTGCTCACTTATGGTGGCGTGTCGTTGTTCGTGGTGGTGTTCGCGGTCTATCCGTTTGCCGCCGAGATGTTCCGCCAGAGCAACATCCCCAAGCGGCTGATCCCGGCGACGCTGGCGGTGGGCGGCTTCAGCTTCACCATGGACGCGTTGCCGGGCACGCCGCAGATCCAGAACATCATCCCGACCACCTTCTTCGGCACCGACACCTGGGCCGCGCCGGTGCTCGGCGTGCTTGGCAGCATCTTCGTGCTGGCGGTGGGCATGATCTACCTGGAGTGGCGCCGTCGCGTTGCCGTGCGTAATGGCGAGGGCTATGGCGACCCGGCAACGCTGGTCAACGAGCCGGTGCCGTTCACTGGTACCAACCTCGCGCATGCCGGGATCGCGGTATTGCCGCTGTTGCTGGTGTTCGTATCAAACAAGTTGTTCACCCTGGGCATCCCGCATTGGTACGGCGCCGAGCACAGCTTCGTGCCGTCCATCCTCGGCAAGTCCGCACCGGTGGTGCAGGAGGTGCCGAAGATCGCTGCGATCTGGGCAGTGGAGGGCGCGCTGCTGGTCGGCATCCTGTCGGTGATGCTGTTGGCGTGGCGGCCGGTCGTGACGCAGTTTGCCGATGGCACCAAGACCGCGATCAGTGGCGCCTTGTTGGCAGCGATGAACACTGCCTCGGAGTATGGCTTTGGCGCGGTGATCGCTGCATTGCCGGGTTTCATGGTGGTGGCCAATGCCTTGGGTTCGATCAAGGATCCGCTGCTGCATGAAGCCGTGACGGTCACTGGCCTGGCAGGTGTCACCGGCTCGGCCTCAGGCGGCATGAGCATCGCCTTGGCGGCGATGTCGGATACCTTCATCGAGAACGCGCAGGCGGCCGGTATCCCGATGGAAGTGCTGCACCGGGTTGCCTCGATGGCCTCGGGCGGCATGGACAGCCTGCCGCATAACGGCGCCGTGATCACCTTGTTGATGGTGACCGGGCTGACCCATCGCCAGGCCTACAAGGACATCTTCGCCGTGACCATCATCAAGACCCTGGCGGTGTTCGTGGTGATCGGCATCTATTACGCCACCGGCTGGGTTTGACGGCGGCGTCGCAACACCCTGGCGGCTGGCCCGCGAGGATTTCCGGTACGACTTCATCCACGACTCACGCATGAGGATCTGGCTATGAAACCTGGAATCGTTTCAATCAAGGCTGTTCTATTGCTGCTGTGCAGCTGGCTGGCGGCGGGCAGTGCGTTCGCGCAAAGCACTGCAGGCCATTGGGATTTCGGTGTGTACGGCAACCTTTTCGGCGCCCGCGAGTACCAGGTATGGGTGCCGGCGGGCTATGAGGCAAGCAAGCCATTGCCGGTGCTGCTGGTGCTGCATGGCTGCGTCAACGGGCCCAACCTGATGGGCGAAGCCTCGGGCTTCAATGATGTTGCCGATGTCGAGGGCTTCATCGTGGTCTATCCGCGGCAGAACATTACCTCCAACCCGACGCGCTGCTGGAATTGGCAGTTGCCGATCAACCAGGCACGTGGCAGTGGTGAGGCCTCGATCCTGGCTGGGATCGTCGATGCGGTGAAGGCCGGCTACGCGGTTGATCCGCGCCGGGTCTACGTCACCGGCATCTCTGCCGGCGGCGCGATGACCTCGATCATGCTGGCCTGCTACTCGGATGTGTTCGCTGCCGGTGCCATCCATTCCGGCGGCATGTACAAGGGCGCGACCACCGTATCCGGCAGTGCCTATGCGTTGTTGGCGGGCAGCATCTATTCGCCGGAAAGCAATGGCAAGCTTGCCTGGCAGTGCTCGGGTTCACCGTCGCCGCGCTCGTTGCCGGTGCTGGTGTTCCATGGCAGCGCCGATGCCACGGTCAATCCGGTCAACGGCCAGCAGGCGGTGCGTCAGTTCCTGCAGACCAATGATCTGGCTGATGACGGACTGGACAACGACTCGGTCAAGTACGTGCCGACCAGCACGGTTGCCGGCCAAGTGCCGGGCGGCCGCGCTTATACGGTCAAGAACTACACCTACGGCGGCAAGACCCTGGTCCAGGACTATCTGGTGCATGGCATGGGCCATGCGTGGAGCGGCAGCACCTCCGGCTTGCCGTTCACTGATCCGCAAGGGCCGGATGCAACCCTGATCACCTGGTTGTTCCTGAAAGACCAGCTGCGCTGAGCGCTTGCTGCGCGGGAATTGATTGAAGCGTGTCATTGCCAGCGTGGGAGCAATCGGCTCCTGCGCTGGCGTGTGGTTTTATGATGTTATCGGCTGGCGATGCCATCGAATTGCAACCTTGTGCGGTGATGATCTGCGCGCCTCATGCCGCGCAGTCGGCCCTATCCGGGCTGAGCGCAATCATCAACTGCCAACCAAGGCCATTCCATGCAGCGTCACCGCACCACTTCTGCAGTCATCCGTACCACCCATCATTTTCCGCGTCGCTCGCTACTGGCCCAGGCCTGCGCATTGTTGATCCTGCCGCTGGCCGCACAGACCGCGCTGGCCCAGGATGCCGCGCCGGCGGAGGCGCGCAGCGCCGCCACGGCGCTGGACACCATCACCGTCACCGCCGAGCGCCGCGAGCAGAACCTGCAGGACGTGCCGGTGTCGGTGGGCGTGGTGCAGGGCGAGGCGCTGCGCAGCTATACCGAAGGCGCTGACGATACCTTGTTGGCGCTGTCCGGTCGCGTCCCCAGCTTCTATGCCGAGACCACCACCGGGCGCATCTTCCCGCGCTTCTATATCCGCGGCCTTGGCAACATCGATTTCTACCTCGGCGCCTCGCAGCCGGTCTCCATCATCCAGGACGACGTGGTGCTGGAACACGTGGTGCTCAAGTCCAACCCGGTCTACGACGTGGACCAGGTGGAAGTTCTGCGCGGCCCGCAGGGCTCCTTGTTCGGCCGCAACACCACCGCCGGCATCGTCAAGTTCGATACCGCCAAGCCCAGCCAGGATCCGAGCGGCCGGGTGAATGTCAGCTACGGCAGCTACAACACGGTCGCCATCGACGGTGGCATGGGCGGCGCGATCAATGACGTGCTGTCCTACCGTGTGTCGACCCTGTACCAGCACCGCGACGATTGGGTGGACAACACCTATCGCGGCCCCAGCGCCGATGGCACGGTGACGCCGAAGAACGACACGATGGGCGGCTACGACGACCGCAACCTGCGCCTGCAGCTGCTGTACAAACCGAACGAGCAGTTCTCGTTGCTCGGCTCCGTGCATACCCGCGACTATGAAGGCACCTCCACCCTGTTCCTGCGCAATGCGCTGGTGAAGGGCAGCAACCGCGTCGATGTGCCGCGCGACAAGGTCGCCTTCGATGAAGCCGACAACAACCCGCAGGCCTACAAGACCCACGGTGGCTCGCTGAAGGCCACCTATGATTTCGGCAACACCACGCTGACCTCGATCAGCGCCTATGAGACTACCTCCGGCTATAGCCGTGGTGATACCGACGGCGGTGCCGCAGCGAACTATCCGGTCAATGGCCTGCCCAACGGCTATGGCCAGTCGATGGGCCAGGTGCAGGACCTGGACCAGTTCACCCAGGAGCTGCGCCTGGCTTCCAATGCCACCGATCCGCTGTCATGGCAGGTTGGCGCGTTCTACTTCGATGGCCGCGACACCACCGATTTCTACCAGCGCGCCTGGTTCCTCAACGCACCGGCACGCAATCCCAACAACTGGGTGCGCCTGCGCAACATCAATACCTCGTGGGCAGGCTTCGGCCAGGTGAGCTGGAAGGCCACCGATGCGTTGACGCTGACCGCTGGTATCCGTGCGACCAAGGACGAGAAGAGCACGCGCCTGCTGAAGACCGCCGACACCGCTGCCGGTCTGGTCACCTACAAGGGCCGCCA
>QFOV01000075.1 GCA_003248565.1 Stenotrophomonas sp. | reverse complement strand
ACATGGGCAGGTACTCGCTGGCATTCTGGTGCCGGCTTGATGCCTAACAATTCATTCAAGCCGACGCCGCTTCGCGGCGCGGCTTAATTCCAGAGTTAGCTCTCAGGGGGAAGTATGCGTAAGCGCCTCACTTATGTGACAGCTCTGCTGCTGTTGTCGTCTTGCGCTACGACACCGCGTGAAGAGCTCGCACCTAGTCGCTGCTTGACCGAACGACCGGACATACTTGCCAAGAGAGAGACCATTTTCGCCAAAGATGCTGCCACAATGTGGACCATCAGTGCGCACGAGGAAGGAATCGGAGCGAGCGTGGACCGTCGTGATGGCATTACTCGCCTCGTCAAATTTGTTCCTGGTGGCCCTGCGCTAATGTCGCAACTTCGTGAGTCCGACGTACTCACTTGCATTGCTCCTGATGCAAAAGCACCGTTCTATAGCGTCTCCCATCTCTCGCTCGAGGACGTTGTTTCGCTCATACGCGGCGAGCCAGGATCCAGCGTCACTCTCCGGGTGGTGCGAGATAGCACTACTCGGGACATTACCCTAGCAAGGCAGCGGGTTAGGTCCGGCTACTGAGAGCTAACAATTCATTCAAGCCGAACCCGCTACGCGGGTCGGCTTAATTCCGGAGTTAGGCCGATCTTCGAAGCTTGAGGCACCGTGAGAATTGAGCCGAACATGACGCATCGAAAAATTAATTCAACTCTACTTCTATCATTTTGCGCGCTTGTATTTCCATTCCGCGCGGCTGCCATTTCGCCCGTGAAGATGTTCGCGGAGGACATGGCTATCCGCGCCGACTACATACTTGTCGCTACGGTCACACGGCTCCATGACGGCCAAGGCCCCGAGAGATATGCGGACATTGAGCCAGTGTCTCTAATAAAGGGGCGCGCACCCAAGGTCGTCAGGTACAAGAGCGGCATCAGCGAGTTCGACCCAGAGTGTTGTGAGCTCGGGGCCAGCTACTTGCTCTTCCTACATCACACCCCAAACGGATCTATTTTTGTAATTGGCGGACGTGGCGGCGCAATCAAAGTTACAAGCGATGAGCCAGCCTAACAGTTCATTCAAGCCGAACCCGCTGCGCGGGTCGGCTTAATTCCGGGGTTAGGCATCTGTGACAGATAGTCGTGTCCACATAGTTGTTCCGGAGCCGCACTACACGCTCTTCGACATCACTCGCAATGACCTGCCGGAGGTCATTGTGGTCAATGACGCATTGCTAGCCTTCCAGCACCATGAGATATTTCCTTGGCACCTTGAGGTGGATATCCAAGCCGAGCATTTGGCTGACAAGGGCATGCCAACCCCAGAGGAAAGCCAGCTTCTGTTTGAGATCGGCGACAAGATTGAATCCGCCATTGAAGGTAGGAACTCCCTTTTCCTCGCGCGCAGCACTTGGGATGGCCTTCGGCAGCTATCCTTCCGCGTACATGATCCTGAGCTGGCCAATGACACTTTGCAGTCACTCTTGGCAGACAAGCCACATACTCGGTTCTGGGAGTACCGCATGCATCATGATCCGGAGTGGCAAGAAGCAGGCTGTATTTTCAGACTCTTCCCGTTGGCAAACGGGCCAGATGCTTAACAATTCATTCAAGCCGACGCCGCTTCGCGGCGCGGCTTAATTCCAGAGTTAGGCCGCTATGGGCAGGATGTCGACACTCGCAGGAGTAGCTCACAACATTGCGCATCATGCGGGCAGTGGGCTTAGCTACATCTCGCCTCACCTCGCTCAGGCGCTTCGCGATGCTGCAGTTGAGACCACGGAGATTGATCTCCTAGCTCCAGCGCCCTATCCGCCAAAGGCAGCGGAACTTCAACCGCTGCGTTTGGCGCTAGCTTCCCTCCAGTCCACTGCAAACGCGCTTCTTGCAAAACATGGCTTTTCAGCCAGCGACGTATCCTCCATGATTCTTTATGCCACGCCGGCACCTTGGGGCAAGGATGGCTATTCTTTGCACACTCGAGCCGTGCTCATTTCAAGTGCTGGCCGCACGTACGATTCTGGCTGGCTGCAATGAGCGGAGCGCGGCCTAACAGTTCATTCAAGCCGACTCCGCTCCGCGGCGCGGCTTAGTTCCAGAGTTAGGCCTCATGTCAGATAGCCAGCAAGTCGATCTAGAGAAGCGCCTGCTAGCCGTTGCCTTGTTCAATCTGCGGGTTCTTCTTGCAAGTCACATCGACCCCGAGGAGCAAAGCCCGGCGAGTGATGCCGCATGGCTTGCCAACTCTCTTCACAATCAAGCACTCTCTGTGCTTGACGGGCGAGCATTCGATGTAGCCCAAGCACTACAAGCAGTAGAGCGACTCGAACCAAGGCTCGGCACGGCCTATGTGCAGCGGTTTCGACGGGCCGTTCTCAATGAGGCCGAACAGTTCATTCACGCCGAACCTCTTCGCGAGTCGGCTTAATTCAGGCATTAGGCCCCGGATCGAGCATGACCGAGACTTCCAGTTCAGAGACCGCGAGAGCCTTTGTTTCAGCGTGGCTCCTTGCAAATCACGAACAGCTCGACCTTAGGCAGCTCAAGTTTGAACAGCTTGAGCTTCCCGCTAAGACCCTATCGACTTGGTACCAGACAGAGGATCTCTTGGTTGACATTACTGTCTGGGATCATGCGCATTGCCTAGACATACTGGTCATGGAGCAACCGTCCAATGAGCTTGTGTTCTCCGAGGCTGGCTCTTGTGAAAGTACGGCGGGGCTCTTGGCTCGCCTCAATGCACTCTCGGGCTGGCTCACTGGGCGCGCAGCCGGGGCCTAACAATTCATTCAAGCCGATGCCACTTCACGGCTAGGCTTGGCTCAGGCGTTCGCCCCATGATGATTTCCTTTGAAGGACCAGCCTTCTTTTCACCAGCGGACGAGGATCACTTCTTCAGCTGGCTTGGATCCATACCCGAGTTTCAATCCATAAAAGGCTTTGCTACTACCCTGGAGCTGGAGCTCCGCGCTCCCCTGCAGCCTGATTCGATACGGCAACTGCTCGTAGTCTTTCGCCGCTGGCACCTGGATACAATGAAGTTGGTTGCATTACGCTCCCCAGAGACAGATGGCTTTGTGCTGTGGAATGCAAGCATAGAGACGGTTCTGGCCCAAAGACTCAAGAAATCCCAAAACGCCAAGGGCTGACCAATCATCCAAGCCGAACCCATTTCGCGAGTCGGCTCAACTCCGGAGTCAGGGACACATGAAGTGCACTGTCGCCATCACATTGTTTCTCTTGTTGGCGCAATCGATATCAGCCAAAGAGTGCCCCCGCTCCGATGCAATCGCTGCTGAGCGCCTCACTGACTCAATGACTTCCTGGCGGAACATATACACCGCATATCGGCAGTATGGCCACTGCTACGACGGCCCCATTGCGGAAGGCGTGACGGACAAGGTTGTCCACCTGCTCGCCACCAACTGGGAAACGCTCGGTCAAGCTCAGCAGTTCATTGCTGAAGACCCAAGCTTTCAGACTTTTGTAATCCGCAACATTGACATTACCGCGGCAACTCCCGAGCTCGATCGCGTCGTGTACCTGGCTACACATCGGTGTCCCAAATCAGCCAGCGACTTATGCAAACAGATTGCTGGCGCTGCCGATGAACGATGACGGCCCTGACAATTCATTCATGCCGACGCCACTATGCAGTTCGGCCTAGTTCCGGAGTAGGGTTGCAATGACAGATTGGTCGTCTCTGCTATTTGCTTCATCCATCTATGCCTTGGGGTTCCTCGGGTTATTTGGCATTTCGCTGCTTCCTCTCCGGGCCTTCGTCGCATTGCGGCGTAACGCATCTCTATGGCACTCGTCCGTCCTCGGCAAGACTGCTCTCATCCTGGTTGGCGCTACGGCCATTGCTGCGATAGCTATCGGCATTCCCCAGATTGCTGGAGTATTTCGTTGCCTCACCGAGATGCATTGCGGCGCCAATCGGGCCAGCGGCTGGCTCTTCCTTGCCACCTTTGGCGCTAGCTATCTTGCTTTCGAGCTGGTCTCCACTGCTGTTCTGGCAGTTGCACGCAAGGTTGGCAACGTTGCAAGCTAACAATGCGTTCAAGCCGACGCCACTGTGTGGCTCGGCTCAACTCCAGATCTAGCGCTTATGCCGAAAACCATTGCCACTGTGTTCCTAGCAATCATCGGCCTCCTGGCCCTCTGCTATGCAGGTTGGCGGACCGCCATCCATGCAACCGCCCAAGAGGGCTTCTGGTTCTCCCACTACTGCGGCGAGTGGCCAGTCGCACTGTCAGAGACAGACCTGGATCACGACCGGCGGATCAGTAGAAAAGAGGCGCGCGCCGCATGCCAAGGCTGGCTTAAGCGAAGAGAGGTCGATGGCAGAGCGTGTATTGAGTACATGGAGCCAAAGACTGGCGTGGCCGCCTACACCTCGTGCCGCGTCGAACCACTGGATGCACGCTAACAACTCATTCGAGCCCATTCCGCTTCACCGGCCAGCTCAGTTCCAGCGTTGGATGCCATGAAGTCCAAAGAGGAAGTCGCGGCAACTCTGAGCGCCCTAACCGTTTCTTCAAGCCAGGCCCGCTTCGCGGCTCGGCGAAAGAGGTAGCGTTTACTACCACGCCGTTCCGCGCAGCGATTCGACTTGACTCAGGCCTTAGGTGGGTGTTGATGCATATCGTGAAGGACAACATTCCAAAGAACGCAAGTTTCATACTGCGATCGAGTGTCTTGGAGAGGATGATCCAAGATGCAGGGATATCGGTGCAGGTGGATCTGCGTCAAATGCACTCTGCAATCTCTTTGAAGCTTTCTTCTGGTCACCCAGGCCAGGTGTTCCGCAAGAGCGCTTCTTTGTTCGGGCCGGGACAGTTCCTGCAAGTCAGGTACAGGATTTCCGCTTTCAGTTGGAGTCGCGTGTGCTTCCTGAGTTCATCGCGTGGGCGTGTGGCATCCTGGCGCTGCCCCTCAATTCCACCGTCCGTCGCAGCGACCAAGAGTTTCGCTGGTGAGCTTCCTAGCCCCACCCCCAACGATCCGCTCAAGCCGATGCGGCCTTGCCGTGCAGCTTGGCGCAGGGGATTGCGAACGACTGCTATTGACCCCGTGGCGCCGTGCGCCCCAAAGCGAACATCGATCTGGCTTCGGCCTGAGATCTGGTGGGGTACTCAGTGTTGTTTCCGGGTTCGGTTGTACCCTGGCTTGTTAGTCGTACCCAGCCGTCCTAATATCCGGCTGCATCAAGGCGTAAAGGCCGGTACGCCGCGCCTTCTGGATTAGCGATGTATCTGGACCGAAGGTACGTCCAATCGGTAGTCAGGCTGCTATCAGGAGCTTTCGCAAGATGGAAAGGACACAAGCAGACGCAATCGCACAAGCCCTGCTGGCACCGGATCTGAACCACCTAGAAGCAACTCAGCACAAGCGTGCGGTTGAGACAGCGTACCTTTCGCGCAAGCGCGAGGTCGCTTGGCATGCTCTCGCTGGCACGACCATCGGTGGTGGTGCGGCATACTTCAGCGGCGCGGTCTTTTCGGCAGCAGTGATCTGGGGGAGCTTGCCACCTCCGCTTCAAGGTGGCCTCTCACTCGCAGGACTCCGGGCTAACCGTTGATTCAAACCAAACCCGCTATGCGGCTCGGCTTAATTCCGGAGTCAGGGGACGCTTCAAGCTCATGCGATTTCCGCCATCTCTCGTCATCTCTTGCCTAGCACTTTCCGGCTGTGTTTCCTTTGGCCCCGCCGACGGAAAGCTCTACGTCGTAGGTTCCACGCCTCCCAATTCGAGTTGCACCCTGTCGGTTCATGCCAGCGGGCGCAAGGGCGTTCCAGCCCAGCAGTTGGTCTCCGGCAACTTCAGGGAGGCCTTCATGGTTGGCTCATCGCGGAAAGGACACGTAGCCACCTTGCAATGCGATGGCGCGGTACTGGCAGAGCGCCGTTTCAAGTACGGCAAAGATGTACGTTTTGGCAGTGAACTTTCCGTTGACTCACCGTGACAATTCATCCAAGCCGAACCCATTTCGCGGCGCGGCTTGACTCAAGCATTAGACCATGGGGGGCGAGGCTTATGGGGGCACAAGAGATTCTCGCAATTGCTGCAACGCTGGGGCTGCTGATCGTGCTGTCAGGCTGCTGGATCATGATGCGATCTCTTCGCACCAGGCCCAGTCGGCTGCTCTTCACTTCCGCGGTTGCCCTCATCTTGTGGGCCTTCCTCTCCGACACGGTCTACAGAGCGGTCTTCTACTATTCCGATCTCTCCGAACCAAAGCCTTGGCAAAACTGGTTTTACCTGTCGTTGGAGATAGTAGTACCGGCACTCCTTATCCTCTGCGCATCCACCTGCTTCTGGTTGGTGGCTCGGTCGTTGCCCCGGCCCAGCAACTCAACCAAGCCAACGTCGCTTCGCGACAACGCTGAACTCCAGAGCGAGCCCTGATTATGAAGCTCTTCATCGCATTCCTGCTTTCGCTGACTTTCTGCGGCTCTTCGTTCGCCCAGGAGAAGGAAGCGGAACTTCTTGGACCCGACAATTGGCCGACTACCGTGAGCGCGACTGTCGCCGACCTTCTTTCCACTCTCTCTGCAGCGGACAGGGAGGCCATTCGCAGTGCAAAGAAGGACGACCTCATTCGATATCACCATGGATGGGGTACAGGCATCAGGAATCACTACGGGCTCTGGCGCGGGAATCAAGCGCTCATTGAGGATGCATGCCATGAGCCATGCCACCCGGATACTGCATCAAACCGAATTATTGAGGCTGTTTGGCAGGCCCTTCAAGATGAAGGCTGACCGTACATTGAAGCTGACGCCGCTAGGCGGCTCGGCCTGACTCCGGAGTCGAGCCAACGTGAAAGCTCTCGCACGACGAGGAGACGGAGCACTGGTCGCGATTGGCGCGGCCGTCTGCCTTGCGGGGCTATGGCTTTGGTGGTTCGCCAGCCCTTCGCACCACCGCTACATCGAGCTGGTTGTTGCCCTGCCAACGACGTGCATCGGGCTTATGATCATTGGCGCCACCATCGCCAGCAGTCATCGTCCAGCTGGAGGATACTGGTTCTGGCTGGGGCTCTGTACATTGGCTCTTGCCGCGCTTCCGCTTCTTGGGCTTGTTGCCCTCCTTGTAACCGGAACCGTAGCCTGACGATTGATTCAAGCCGACGTCATTACACGATTCGGCATAACGACGGAGCGGGGTGTCATGTTCAAATGGCTTTGGCAACTCTGGCAAGGCCCTGTTGTAGCGACAGCGGTCCACCCGATTTTCGGTACCATGGAACTCACCAGGATTCGCGGGGAAGAGTCATGGGATGCGGATTGCGTTCCTTTTGCAGGTCGCACTATTTCCGTCTACGTCAACACCATCAACTCCGAAGCCCCTTCGAAGAAGCAGATTGCGTTCTTCCACAGAGCAAGCAACGACGAGACCGCCTTGTTCCAGCAGTCAGCATCCGTGCTGGTTCCGGCATATGAGAGGATCTACGGGCCACTTCCAGGCGCTTTGGGCGACACATTTGAGTTCGTTGGCCTTGGGGTTCCGCTTGATGCCGATCCAAACAACCCATGGCTGCTTCAGTTTGAAACAGTTGGCGGTCGATACGCTCTATTTACGATTCATTTCAAAGATGGCGTAGCTGAGCGCTACGATCATGACACCTGACAACGTGTCCGGGCGGAGCTCGCTTCGCAGATCGGCTCGATTCCGGAGCAAGTCCTTATGTGGCAACGCCGGCAGCTTGGACAAACCATCATCAGCACAGGCTGCGTGGGCGCCTTGTTTGGCGTCCTGCCTATCCTTGCGCTGCTGGCGTCCAGCTTGGAGCACCAGCACCATTCGAGCCATTCCCGGCCGCTGATAGCTCAAGCGCTGGAACTTGGCCTTCTGTTCTTTGGCTGCATCCTGTTCTGCGTCATCATGTTTGGCCTGCTTCCAATGGCCGTACAGTATTGCTTTGTTTGGATGGTGCGCCGCTGGACAGGGCGCGCTTGACAGTTCATTCGAGCCGGCGCCGATACACGGCGGCGCTTGCCAGGATCGGCGACCCGGCGCTCAAGCCACTGGCGGCGGAATGTGCCTTGCAGGTTCGTCTTCCGGATGGGACCTGACAATTCGTTCAAGCCGGCGTCATCACGCGCAGCTGAGTCCAAGGTGTCAGATGCCAGCAACAACCACACATCGCAACCCTGCCTGCTCACCTCGCACGCGGTTCTGGCTGGCCTGCCTTTCAGCGCCCTTGCCTGCGCTTGTCGCTGCGTTCCTGGCATCCATAGCGGCCATTCCGCTGCTTGTTGCATGTTGGTTATTGGCGCTGCACTGGGTTCTGGTAGCCCATTCGCCGTCCAACCGGATCACTGACATATCCATCGGCCGCCTGGTTCTGGTTGCCCTCGGCCTGACGACTGGCATCGCTATTTCCGGGGCGATTGCCGCCGCCATTTCAGCTCCGCTGATTCTGCATGGCAGATACCAGTACCGACCTGGCACGCAACAACTCGTCAGCACCGAGATCGATTCGCATGCGGTATCGGTAACCACGAGCAATTCCAACTCTGTGAAAGTCGCCGCCCCCAGGGATGAGTCCGTCTGGGGCATATGACTGCATCTGCAGCCCAGGGAAGTCACCACCTTCCCGGCGCACTGAAAGACTGGGCCGGGGAGATTCGCGGACTCTTTCCTCGCTGGCTCGCCCCTTCAATACCCCCAGTGCTCCCACAACTGCCGTCCCAGTTCAAGTGCTGGAACCACTACGGCGTTGCGGCAGGTATTCGGCTACTTTATGAGCCCTTCCCTATCCCACTTCAAGCGCCGACGCATGCAAGCGACTTCGATGGCTTTTCGAAACAGGTGGTGCTTCAACTTCTTCGTACTTTCAGCGGCACTCCTTGGCGCGAGCTGCAAGGGCGAGCCGGCTCCTGCGAAGGGTCTGGAGGCAGACATCGAAGAAGTCGCTGCAACGCTCATCGAGCAGCCTTTGCTGCACTCGACCTCAATCGCAGTCGTGTACCGGGGCAAGGAGTTCACTCATCACCGCGGTGACATGGTTGCCGGCACCCCAGGGGTTCCGAGCGATGCGACGCTCTACGAAATCGGCTCATTGAGCAAGACGCTGGCGGGAACCTTGGCCGCGAATGCCGTCCTGGAGCACAGGATCAGCCTGGATGACGATATCCGGAAATATCTGCAAGACGACTATCCCAACCTGCAATACCACGGCGAGCCGATCCGCATCCGCCATCTGCTGTCGCATACCAGTGGCCTGCCGAACATGCTGCCGGAGCGCGCCAATACCGTACTGGCCGACTTCACCGACCGGCGTACGCCCGCTGAGCTCAATGCCATCTACGCCAGCTACGGAAAGGGCGAATTCTTCAAGGACCTGCATGCGGTCGAGATTGGCCGAGCGCCCGGAAAGGAGTACGCATATTCCAGCACCGGGACCGAACTGGTGGCGCACGTACTGGAAGTGGCTTACAAGAGCGACTACGAGTCACTTCTGCGTGGGTTCCTGCGAGATTCCATGGCGATGACGGATACCAGGATCCGCCTTGGCGATGCTGACGCGACACGGCTTGCAGTTGGCTATCACAGTGACAATCCGCTACCGACCACGGCAATGCCGCAGCTGCCCTGGGGTGCGTCCGGAAATGTGAAAGCAACGGTTCCGGAGATGGTGAAATACCTGAGATTCCAACTCGCCAATGGACCGATCGTGGAGGAATCCCATCGCACCCTGGTGAACTTCGATCGCGAATTCGGCATCGGCTATTTCTGGAACATCGTCAGCGGCGACCGCTTGAAAGGCAGGTACTATGCACACCATGGTGGCGTGCCCCGCTCACAGTGCTATGTCTACATCATCCCGAAGTACGACCTTGGCATCTTCATCATCACCAACCAGAGTGGCGACCATACTGCACGGGCCATGGAGGCGGCGGTCGACACGCTGGTCGAGCGCATCGCGGCTTTGGAGCACACCGCTGACCAAGGCGATCCCCGGTAGTGCGAATGGCCGCGGGCCATCATCCAGTCACAAATGCAGAGGTATGCCCAGCATCTGGAACACGTCGAGCCTGCTTCTCCAGCCAACGGCATGACAGGTCAAACCGATCCGCTACGAAGCGCCACAGCTCAAGAGGCTGGTACCGCTCAACCACCTGAAATCCCGCAGCCGTAGGACACGCACATGCTTCCTTCAGCAGTTACCTTGTTGAATGCCGCGCTTCTGTTGATCTCAGCTTGCTCAGCCCTCGCCTCGGACAACCAGTATCCGCCACGTAGCCCGGCACCCGCCTCGCAACCGGCTGGCGCGCACAACGCGGACTCTTCCGCTGTCAGCTATCGGCTTGAGGTGCCGCTATGGCCCGAGGGTTCCCAGGTCCTGCTGGACGGCATCAATGCACTCGCCCACGAGAAGTGGGCGTTGACTCACCCGACATATCTCGTCTATTCGCCGACGATCAACTCCTCGCGTTCCGCCATCCTCGTCTTTCCCGGTGGTGGCTACAAAGCCTTGGCGATAGGCCCCAACAGCACGCTTGGGCCGCAAGGCGCTGATGTCTGCAAATGGCTGACCGATTCGGGCATCACCTGCATCCTGGTGAAATATCGCGTCCCCAACACTGGATGCAATTGGAACAGCGAGACCAGAAGGCACGAGCAACCCGAAATCCCAATGGCGTTGCAGGACGCTCAGAGGGCGATCGCTCTTGTTCGTTACAACGCGGGTGCGTACGCCATCGACCCCGACAAGATCGGCGTCATGGGGTTCTCTGCAGGAGGGAACCTGGCGGTCTTGGCATCCACAGCCTTCCAACATCGAACCTACGAGCCAATCGATGCAGTCGACCAGATGAGCATCCGCCCTGATTTCGCGATTCCGGTTTATCCGGGACACCTGACCATGGAGCACAAGAACAAGACTCCCAAGTCAGTCGCAGCAGGAGAGCTGAACACCGACATTCACATTTCCAGCGACGTGCCACCAACCCTGCTCATACACGCCGAGGATGATGCAGTCGATCCGGCCTACTATTCGCGCGTGTATGAGGAAGCGCTGAGGAAGGCTGGCGTAAACGTAGAGCTCAAGCTGTATGCAACCGGCGGACATGCCTTTGGCGTCAAGCGGCAAGGAACAGATACCGATCGATGGACCGATGACGCACTTCGTTGGCTCGACAGGCTCGAAATGCCATAGCGCGTCGTCAGAGATGAATCCTTTCACCGGGCAACGCCCGGAAAACCCATGCAAGCCAATACTGCCTTGCTACCCATTCGTTTCAGGTACTGGCCCCAACAGCGACAGGGACTACCGACCAAAGGATGCTCATGAAATCCCTCGCAGGCCTGCTGTTCGCGTTACTCCTCACGCTGTCCTCGACTGCTGATGCCATCGTCATCCGCCACGATGTTGATGACGCCAACTATCGGATTCCCAGTGACGAGTTTCCCGCGCTGGTCGACATGCCCGGCGAGGGGCATGGCAGCTTGATTGCTCCGCAGTGGGCGGTCACGGCTGCACATACCCTGCCCCGGCATGCCGAGCTCAAGCAGGTGACAATCAACGGGCTGCCGCGCGAGGTGGAGCGCGTCATCATCCACCCGGGCTACAGAACACTACCGCAGACGCTTATCGATCAAGCCACAGCCAGCGGTGAGGCGATGTTGATCGTGGTGTTCCTTGCCTCATCGGATGACATCGCGTTGATCAAGCTGCGCCAGCCCGTTACCGATGTCGCTCCGGTGGCCGCCTACAAGCGTGACGATGAGGCTGGCCAGACCATCAAGCTGATCGGCAAAGGGGCCACCGGCACCGGTGACATCGGGCACGACCCCAGCGGCCCCAATCGCACGGAGCTGCGGGGTGCATTCAACACGGTCAGCAGTGCGTACGACCGTTGGCTCTGCTATGTATTCGATGCACCACCTTCGGCCCTGCCGCTTGAGGGTGTACTCGGAAACGGCGACAGCGGTGGCCCTGCATTGATCCAGAGCGGCGATCATTGGTTGCTCGCCGGGCAGGGCTCCTGGAAGGTTGTGCAGGGCAACGTGCTGACCGCACGGCCCGGACGCTATGGCCAGGTTGCCTGCAATGTCCGCATCAGCCATTACGCGGATTGGATCGACGGTGTCATCTCGGAGCAGATCCAGGACGCGAAATGAGTTTTCGCACGGCGCCAGACCTTGCATGCAGGCCCGGGCATTGGAAGGTTCCGCAAAACTGCAACCACCTTTGCGGAAACGCGCAGCGGTTCCAGATTCGCTGACCGCGAGCGGACATAATCAGCGCCTTCCCTGTTCATGATTCGTCACGGAGCTTCAATGACAAAGGCTTGTCTCCCCCTGCTCGCCTCAGCCGTTCTTTACTTCAGCATTCCAACGACACAGGCGCAGCCCGTGTACAAGTGCACCGGCCCGAAGGGTGAAACCAGCTACCAGTCCATCCCCTGCCGCGAAGGCGAAACCTCGTCACGCCGGTATGCATCGCCCTCCCCGTCCAACCCGACCCAGGCCATCACTGCGGCCCCGGCCGGGCCGGGCCAACGGCGCGTGCAGGTTCGCTATACGACGACCGCTGGCAACGAAAACTGCGATGGCGCCAAGGCGATGCGCACGGCAGCGCTGGGCGCGGCAGGGGCGCAGGCCACGGCCGATATGCGGGCCAGCCTGGACCAGCAGGTCAACGCCGCCTGCAGGTAAGCGCAGCGATGGCGTGTGCGGCAACGGCAGCAGGGAATTGGCACGGGCAACGTCGATGACTGCGCAACTGATGCGCCGGGCACGCCTGGATGCCGCCAAATTTGATTGAACCTATACGCGATGCGTTCAATCATCACCCGGCTGGCCTCGGTACCGGGTCAGCCGGGGCGCCTGGCTTATCGGGCGCGAGCAGGCCCTTGTCGTCCAGGGAATCCATGCAATGCGATTCTTCAGCCAGACGCTCACGCTCACCCTGCTCCTGCCGCTGGGCGCGGTCGCCCAAGGCCAGGGCAGCTTGAAGGTGGACAGCTCACAGGTTGTCGGCCTGACCGCACTGCTGGAAGCGCAGCCGCGCCACCCGGAGGCGACCAGCATCCGCGCCCTGCTGCTTGAATGGGAGGACAGCACCAGGGACGTGGTGGATTACGTCTGCCCGGACGTGCTGGCGCCGGTGCCCGCCACGGGTACTCCCAATGGCCCGGAACTGCTGGCGCAGTTCATCTTTGGCAGCGCGGCCTTCCAGGTCGCCAACCCATCACAGAAGGGCGCC
>QFOV01000074.1 GCA_003248565.1 Stenotrophomonas sp. | reverse complement strand
ACGACAGCCTCGGCGGGCTGACGCCCGCCGAATTCCGCCAGTACCACGAAACGGAAACCTCTAATTTAGCCTGGCATTGAAATGCGGGGAGTCGACACCTGGATCTTGGTGCGAAGGAAGATTGAGCGACCACTGCCGCCCAAACAAGACTTGGCGCTGGAATCTCCAACGCCGAGTCTTGGCTCGCGATTAGTTCAACACAAAGGCTGATCCTGCCAGGCGAGATGAATCTCCTAAGTGGCGATTGCAGAGGAGCCCTTGCTCATGGCCGTCTGAATAAGCGCCATTAGCAGCTCAGCGCGCTGGGCGTAGAAAGCTTCGAAATCGTCACCACGTAAACTGGCGCTTGGAATGCCATGGCTTTGAAGAACCGCATCCATCTCGGCATCACCGAGCTGCACTTGCTTATCCTGCTGCAGGGCGCTGAGGTAGTGCGAGGGTGCCGCACCACCAATCTTGCGATTGGCGCGATAGGAAATCGCGGTCTTATTGATGATGGAGTCGTACACCTTGGCTTCGATGCCCTGCTTGATGCACCAGTCGCGCGGGAAGATGTGGTGGATGTCCAGGGCTACTTCGTCAGCATCCAGTTCGCGGATGGTGGACTTCCAGTAGAAATCCTTGGCACCTGCGCGCTGAACCAGAACATTGACCCCTTTGTAGGCCGCGCTCTGGCGGCTACGCAGGGACTTGAGCCGGTCGGCCTGGAAGTTTGCATCCTGTACGGTGCGCGGCACCTGGCTGTCGTCATCCAGCCAGGCCAGTACATCTTCAACATCGTTGGCGACGCGGGTTTCGACCGCGCCGCCGTAGAGCTCACCCAGCACGCCGCACCAGTACCAGGAGGCCAGCTTCTGGTAGATGCGCGGCTCGCGCCAGCGGTTTGGTCCAAGCTCGGCCATGACCGCAGCCAAAGGCGCCAACTGGGTGCGATAGGGAAGGTCGCGGGTCTGCCTGACGCATTCATCGCGCAGGAACCTTGCGGCCTGGATGAAGCCGCCTTCCAAAGCGTCGGCGCGCTGCTTGTAGGCATCCAATGGCAGCTCCAGCACGGCGGAGCGCTTTGCACTTACCGGTGCGATGCTCTTGCCCTGCTTGTTGGCAGCAATGTCTTCGCGGCGGCGTTGCAAGGTGTGCAACAAGGTGATCGACTGCAGGAAGTCGGTGTTCTGCACCGTTTCAAGCAGTGCTTCGGCATTCTTCATGCGCTTGTAGCGCGACAGCGTCTTGCGTTGTGCACTGCCGTACCAGTCATCACGCAGGTTGTAGCCGTCGGCGGCGTAGCTGGCGGTGACCAGTTCAAACACCGACAACGGAACGCCGCCGGTGTTGACCTTCTCGAATACCAGGCACACCGCTTCCTTGCTGGTTTCCTTCTTCAGCACGATCAACGGCAACTGGTATTCGTTGTAGGCATCGAGCACGGCCTTCTTGAACTCGAAGAACTGTGCAACCGCCGCCGGGTTGTGCTGGTACAGATCCTGCAGCCAAGTCATCGGGTCGAGGATGGCCGAGCAGGGGAAGTACAGGTGCTGGCATTCCAGTTCGCGGCTGGATAGGTCCAGATCCAGCTTGCGCTTGAACTCACTGCGCTGCTGGCGGGTCTCATCGGTGGCGATGATGGCATCGTCCAGGCGGTCCGGGCCTTCCAAGGCGGTTGGGATATGGATGTAGTAGAAGCGCTGTACGTCACGCCCCTTCTCGTTGCGGGTCTGCACCGGGCCATCGAGTCTCAGCACCTGGGTGAGCGTGGTCAGGCGTTGCTGGCCGTCCAGGATCAGCTGCTCGGGTGCAAGCAGCCCCTGTTCTGGCACGTTCTCCACCGGGCGCACCTGGAAGCGTACGTTTCCGCCGGTTTCCAGCAGCATCACTGCGCCTACCGGGAATGAGCGACCAAGGCTGACCAGCAGGCTGCGGACGTGTTCGTCATCCCAGACCCAGCCACGCTGGAAATCCGGCAGCTGGATCTTGCCCTGGACGATGTCTTTGAGCAGCTCCTTGAGCGGCAGTTTGGTGCTGTCGAATGTAGTCATGGGTGGCTCCCCTCAGCCTGGTTGAAATGGTTAATGTGCAGCCGCCTTGCGGCCGCGCTTGGGTTTTGGATCGGCAGCGCGCTGAGCGGCAATGCGCTCCAGCAGCACGCTGGCCGGTTCGTCATTCGGATCCTGCGGCACCAGCTCACCACGGAAGGCTTTGGCCAGGATGCTTTGGGTCAGGGCATCGACGCGCTGGCGGGCGTCGGCCAGGCGGGCTTCGAGTTGGTCGGCGAAGGAGAATAGTTGTTCGACGCGGCGGACGACTTCCAACTGCTCGGATATGCCGGGGTAAGTTACGCATAAGCTTTTAAGGTCTTGTCCGGAAATTCCTTTCTGTCCTGACGTCGACTTCACCAAATTCATAACACGCTGTCTCGTAGAGCATTCTGAGAAGAAAATTTCCAGATACTCGGGAAGGATGATATCTGTCTTGCAGCGAACGCGAATGATCTTGTCCGGGTACACGATGATTTCGTGAGATGCTTTCTTCACAAGGCCACAAACGCCAACAAAATCGAGGCTTCCGTTATAGCGAGTAAACAACAGGTCGCCCTTCTTTATTGCGTACCGTCGCTTTTCCACTTCGTCACATTCAAGGAATCGAATATCGGTCTGGTCGACCGAGCCAGATCGCACAGCACTGATTCGAAGAATGGGCACCCCTTGCGAGCTCTCATTCGGCTTCGTCGAGAGACCATTGCGCATTTCCTCAATCAGTTGCCCCAGTTGGTCGCTAGAGTCTTGAACATCGGCGGGATTTCGCTCGCGCCACGAATTAGTTAGTGCCCCCGATACCGCATCACTGAACACGGATTGACGGAAGCGCTTGATCAGCGCGGGTAGGGCGTCGAGGCGGGCCTTGAGGGTGTCCACCTGAGCCAGTAGGCCATCGAGCACTTGTGCGATGCGTGCCTGTTCAGCTGCCGGTGCAACCGGCACCTTCATTCCACCGAGAGTCTTTAGATAAACCCCTTTTTGCGCAGTTCCTTTCGCATTATTCTCAAAGAAGGATTGGGCTTCCGGAGATTCGAGAAGGTAGCTCAGATATTTTGATGCTATTGCGCCCGGCTTGAGGACTGCCACGCTTCGTTGCAAGGTGAATTTTTGATGCGATTCAAGAGCTATTGCGGTTCGACCAATTGCACCGACTATAGTTAGTAGTACGTCGCCAGGGGTGATGTTTGTCCGCTTGTCCTCATGGTCGAACGCATCTTGGCTGATCAAACGATATTCGTCGAAGCATATTTTTCGCGCCTTAATGTTCTTGGCGCTAAGCATCGGCAAGCCCAAGGGCTTGCCCGCAGGTGGATTGTGCGATCCGTCAGTAATTCGATTGCAGATTGTGTCGAGATTCACGACGCACCAGCTTTCAGGAGTTTTCCAGTTCACAAAGCAGAGTCCTGATTTGTCATTTCGCCAATTTCCATCCCCAGTGCCTGCGCCAGCAGTTGTTTCTGCTGATTGGCCTCATCGCCCGCTCCAAGGGCCAGCATCAACGCATCCAGCTCACGCAGCGCCTCGCTCAGTTCCGCCATCGCCTGCGCGGCCAGCTCTTCCGGCGGCGGTAGATTTGCAGCATCCACCGCATCGGCATCCTTCAACCAGCTGATATCCAGCGAATCACCACGCTCTGAGATCTGCGCGCGGGTAAAGCAACGGAATCGGCCTTCTTCGCCTTCATCCACGCGCGGGCCGCTGCCATCGCGGTCAGCGCCATATGCGTCTTCAAATGGCTTCAGATGCGCTGTGCCGAACGGCGTGCGCTTGCCAAAGGACGGCATATTGCTGCGCAGATCGTAGACCCACACCTGCTGGGTGCAGCCGGTGTCCTGCTTGGGATTGCTGGCGCTGCCCTTGCGGAAGAACAGCACATTGGTCTTTACGCCCTGTGCATAGAAGATGCCGGTGGGTAGGCGCAGGATGGTATGCAGCTCGCACTTGTCCATCAGGTCGCGGCGCACATCGGTGCCGACGCCGGCTTCAAACAGTACGTTGTCCGGCAGCACGACTGCGGCGCGACCATGTGGTTTCAGGTTGCGATAGATGTGCTGCAGGAAGGCCAGTTGCTTGTTGCTGGTGACAAACGGCAGGTCGTCGCGGCTTGGCCCGCCGCCGCCCTTGGCGGTGCCGAATGGAGGGTTGGACAGGATCACATCGGCGCGCGGCAGGGTGGTGCCCAGGCTGCCCAGGCTGTTGCCCAGCAGCACCACGCCTTCGCCTTCGCCTTGCATGCCGTGCAGCAGGCAGTTCATCAACGCCAGGCGGCGGGTGCTCGGTACCAGTTCCACGCCGGTATAGGCCTTGTTGCGCTGGAACTTGCGTGATTTGTCGGTGACCTTGGGGCCGTACAGGTCATCGTGCTCGGCCTTGATATAGGTGTCGGCGGCGATCAGAAAGCCGGCTGTGCCGGCGGCCGGGTCCTGGATGGTCTCGCCCAACTGCGGCTGGATGCAGCGCACGATGCTGTCGATCAAGGGGCGCGGGGTGAAATACTGGCCGGCACCGGATTTGGTCTCGCCAGCGTTCTTTTCCAGCAGGCCTTCGTACAGATCACCCAACCCGTCCTGACGTGCAGAGAACCAATCCAGGCCGTCCAGGCTCTTGATCAGCTGCTCCAGATGGCGCGGCTCTTTCAGGCGGGTCTGCGCATCGGTGTAGATGGCGGCCACCATCGGGTCGCTGTTCTGGCTGAGGTTGAGCAGCATCTGCTTGTAGAAGGTGTGCAGCGGCACGCCCGACTTGCTGGTCAGGTCCGGCCAGCGTGCGCCTTTGGGCAGGCGGTGCTCGAAGTTGTCGTTGGACTGGGCCTGTTCGTACTCCATCTTCACAAACAGCAGCAGTACCAGTTCGGTGACGTAATCGCTGTAGTTGATGCCGTCATCGCGGAGGATGTCGCACAGGCTCCACAGCTTGGCGACGATATCGTTGTTGGTCATTGGCTGCCGTCTCCTGACGGAATTGCGTTGCCGGCGTGGCCGGGCAGGTTGATTTGATAGCGGGTGCTGCGGCCGCCGCCGGGCAGGCGCCGCAGGCAGCCCTTGTCCAGCAGGTCGGTCAGGTGGCGGGTGGCGGTGGCTTTGGAGACCTTCGCCACGGCCTGGTACTGGGAGGCATTGATGCCGTTGGCAAAGCCGCGTTCACCGCCATCGAGCAGGCGGTTGAGCACCTTGGCCTGTTCGGCGCTCAAGGCCTGCTGTGCATGCAGCTGCCAGAAGCGGGCTTTGTCGATGACGCGCTGGATGCGGGCCAAGGCTTGCCGCAGGCTGTGCAGCAAGGTCTGCAGGAACCACTGCAGCCAGGCGCTGATGTCCAGATCGCCACGCTGGCTGGCTTCCAGGATGCGGTAGTAGCCCTTGCGGTCGTCCAGGATGCTGGCCGACATGGCGTATAGGCGGGCGATGCCCGGCGCGGCCTGGGCAAGGGCCAGATCGGTGATGGCGCGGGTGAGGCGGCCGTTGCCGTCGTCGAACGGGTGCAGGGTGATAAACCAGAAATGGGCGATGCCGGCGCGCAGTAGCGGATCCAGTGCGGGGTCGTCGCTGCTGGCTGCAAACCATGCAAGGAACTGCTGCAGCTGTTCGTCCAGCCCTAGCCGCGGCGGTGCCTGGAAATGCACGGTAGGCCGGTCGATGCGGCCGGACACGACCTGCATGGGCTCGTCGCCGCGCAGTTGACCAATTCGAATCCGCAGTGGCAGCAGGCCTTCGTGACCGGCAAACAGCAGGGCGTGCCAATGCAGCAGGCGCGGCATGTCCAGTGGTTTGCCCACATCGCCGGTGGCATCGAGCATCAGTTCGGCCACGCCCTCGGCGCGCGCGCTGTGCGGGGCCGGTTCGGCGGCGTCGGGGATGCCAAGACGCCGGGCCAAGGAGGAGCGCACCGAGCCGACATTGAGGTTTTCACCCTCGATGGCGGAAGAGGTGACGATGTTCTGTAACAAGGTATCTAGCGCCTGCCGCCCGTCTTCGGGCAGCACCCCGGCCAAGGCGCTCAGGCGGCCTTGTGCCTGCTGGCACTGGCGTAGCAGCGGCGCCAGCGCAGCGTCCTGATGGACAAAGGCTGGCCAGTCCGGCTGTTGCCAGATCCAGAGCGGCGGAGCGGGAGTTTGGCTGGCATCCATGAGCCGAATAATAACGCTATTCGGCTCAATCAGTGAGCCGAATAAGCCCGTTCAGTGATCGGATTCGGCTCATCGCAGGCGGGGCAGGGCTCAAGCCACCTCTTCCCATACCGCTTCTTTGAACTGCTCGATCAGCTGGTCCAGCTGGCCGGCAAACACGGTATCGAGCAGCTTGACCCCGCCATCCGGTGCGCAGGCGTGCTGGATGCTGTCGCGGTCGATCACCACCTCGGTCACCAATTGGTTGGCAAGGCGTTTGAGCCAGCGCTGCTGCACGGGGGTCCAGCTGCGGCTGACGAGGATGCGATCCAACGCCCTGTGCACGCGCTGCTCGTAAGGCAGCAGCGCCTCGCCGATGGCGGCCCGACGGATATAGCCGATGATGCCGGCGGCGATGTCGCGGTTGGACTGCTGGCGCTCGGCGCTGTGCAGGTGGGCCTCGTTGTAGCCCTTGCCATCCAGCAGCAGGCGCACCTCGCGCAGTTGTTCGCGGGTAAGGTCGCGCGGGCGGTTGACCACGGCTGCAAGTGCAGCGGACTGGTTGAGCTGGGAACGGATGAAATCGGTAAAGCTTTCCAGGTAGTCGGCTGGCTTCTGGTTATTGCCGCCGTAGCTCACCTCGCGCAGCAGCAGCGTGTCGGTGTGATGGGAAATGATGGGGTATTGTTCGCTGGCCAGCAGTGCACGCAGCTCGTCGATCTGGGCTTCCAGCGCCGGCAGGCGGGTGGCGATGAAGCTGGCGGCCTGCTCTGGGCCTAGACCGTGCAGGTGCTGGTGCAGCTTGGCCGGCTCAACGCCCCAGGCGGTTTCCAGTTGCTCCAGTTGTTTGCGCAGCGGTTCGCGGTTCTGTGCCTTGTGGCTGGCACGGCGCAATACGCGCATCAGCTTCTGGCTGAGCTGGTCCAGCACATCCTGGGCGTGGCTGCTGGCCTCGGGGCTGGAACCCGGTTGATGGCTGCGCGGGTCCTGCAGCTCGTGCAGCAGCTGGCCGACGCTGATATTGGGGTCCTTGACCAGCGGCCGCATGGTATCCACCGCCTCCAGTGCTTCGTATAGACGTACCGGGTCGTAGATGCGGAATACAGTCTTGCCGATGTCATCGCAGCGGCGGGTAGCGCGGCCCTTCATCTGTTCGTAGAGAATGCGCGAGCGCACCCGGCGCATGAACACCAGGTTGGTGATGGCTGGCACATCGATGCCGGTGGTCAGCAAGTCCACGGTAATGGCCACGCTGGGCAGGCGCTCGGTCTTGTAGCGGCGTATCACCTTGGCCACTTCGTCGGTGCGGCCGGTGATGACCTGCACGGCGGCCTGGTTCCAGTCGTCGCCATAGACCTTGTGGAAGGCCGCGTTGAGCAGGTTGCATACGCGTACCGCATGTACCTGGTTGACGCAGAACACCAAGGTCTTTTCTTCACCCAGCGGGTCCAGCTCGTCTGCCAATGCCTGGCAGATGACCCGATCAAAATCGGCAGTGATGACGCTGCGGTTGAAAGACTCGATATCGAAGGACAGCTCGTCGTCGAGTTCGGCGCAGTCCACCTCGCCTGTCAGCGCGTTGACCACCTCGACCAGCTCGCCTTTATCGAAGTGGATGCCGTTGCGACTGAGCTGCGTCTCGAAGCGGATGGGCGGCTCGTGGTCGATCAGCCAATCATCGGCTACGGCTTCGCGGTAGCTGTAGGTATAGACCGGTCGACCGAAGATTTCGGTGGTCTGCCGTGCGGGGGTGGCGGTCAGGCCGATACGGCAGGCGTCGAAGTACTCCAGCACACGTCGATATTGGGACAGGTATTGCGCGTGGTCGCGCAGCGAGAGCTCGCCCTCGGTCATCTCCTGGTCCAGGGTGTAACCGCGGTGCGCCTCGTCGACGATGATGCAGTCGAACTGGTCAATCGGCGGTGGCGCATCGGACTGGAACAACCGCCGCACCATGGCTTGCACGGTGGCAACCTGCACGCGGGTCTCCGCCTCGGCGGCCATGTCGCCCAGATCATTGACGTTGTAGATCTGCGAGAGGCTTTGGCCCTGCTCCAGCGACATGTCGTCAAAGGCTTCACGTGCCTGGGTGCCCAAGCTGGTGCGATCGACCAGGAACAGGACGCGAGTGAAGCGCTCGGCCTTGAGCAGGCGGTAGATCAAGCCAATGGTGGTGCGGGTCTTGCCGGTACCTGTGGCCATCGCCAACAAGCAGTGGCGTTGGCCTGCTGCCAGGGCTTTCTCAACGGCAGCAATGGCCTCCTGCTGATAGGGGCGGAGCTTGAGGTAGCCGTAGGGCTCGGTGCTCAGGCGCTGTTCTGCCAGTTCTCGGTCACGCAGCATCAGCTCGGCCAAGCCCTGCGGGGTGTGGAATTGCTGCAGCGGTCGTTTGAGATTGGCCGGGCTGCGCAGGTCACGGAACCAGATGCCGGATTGTTCGGCCAGCTGTTTGATCCATGGCCGGCCGTTGCAGGCATAGGCAAACGGCACCTGGAACTGCGAGCCCTGGCCGTCAGCCCAAGGGCCACCGGCGGGACCAATGCCGGCCAGCTGCAGCGGTGCGCTGATGGGAAGGTCGCGGGAGTAGCGCTCGGCTTGGTCAATGCGCTCGGCAATATTCACCCGCCGACGCTTGGCTTCTACGATAGCCACAGGCATCAGGCCATCAAACAGCACATAGTCGGCACAGGCCTTGGCGCTACGCGTTGGCCATTCGGCAATCGCCATGCACCGGCCTTTCTCCGGGCGGGCGCCTTTGGACCAGGTCAGTTGCAGTGAATCTGCTTCCCAGCCTGCGTCGCGCAGTTGCTGGTCAATCAGGATGCGGGTGAGTTCTTCGTCCGGATCGAAGGCTGCGGCCGCTTGGCGGCTACGTTTGACGAGGGCCGTGGCCTGCGGCTGGTCGGTGCTGCTGGCCTGTTGCAGGGCCTGCAGTTGCGCGTGGAACTGGATTCGCTCCCGCTCGAACTGCGCTGCGCGTTCGTCCAACTGCACTTTCAGTGCGCGGGCCTCCTCATCCATGGCCTCGGCCAGCGCCATGCTTTGCGCACTCTCCTCGATGCGCAGTTCAGCCAGTTTGCGGCTGCCCTCAAGGGCTTCATCACGTTGACGCAGCTCCTGCTCCAGCGTGTCGATCTGGCCGTGCAAAGCACGCAGGGCGGCACTGGGGTCCGTCGGCGCGGTGAATGCGCCGGGCCGGAACGCGCTGTCGGCTTTGCCGGAGGTGCGGTGGTACCAGATGCTGAGTTCACGGGCGACGCGTAGCCCATCCATGGCTTCCCGGTGCTGGGTGGAAAAACCATGGGTGGCGCGATTGCCTTCCACCCGCAAGGTGTGGAACAGATTGCGGATGCCCGGATCCAGGTCCAGATGCCGGTTCAACAGCTGGATCAGCTCCAGCTGGGTTGTCTGGGCGTCAAACTTCAGGCCTGCCTGTGATGCCAGCGCCTGCGCCAGCGCCTCGCCAAGTTGGCGCAGTTTGATCAGGGTGGTATTGGGATCGGAAGCGAAAACCTGTTCGGCGGTCGTCGCCAGCCGCAACAGGACGGGATCGTGTTGGCCGAGAAAGGTGAAGTTACCTTGTGTTGCGGACATCCATTTGTCTCCGGCGCTCCCCCCTTGGAGCACAGATCTGCATGGTAGGCGTTAGCTGGCGCCGCAGCCAGCCAAGCGCGCTGGGGTATTTAGGGAAAGTGCTCGTGGAAGCTGTGCCGTCCCTCTCCCGCACGTGGGGGAGGGTGCCCTGAAGGGGCGGGAGGGGGGCTTTTGATCTTGCTTGTGCTGCTGCCTACAAGCCAGAGCCAAAGCCAAAGCCAAAGCCAAAGCACCCCTCCCCAACCCTCCCCTGCGCCTTTGGCGCAAGGGAGGGGGCTGATTGCTGCCGTCTTTAGCTGAAAGGAGGGCCTTTGGCTCCAGCCCCGGCTAGAATCCCCTGCATGAAAATCGCTTCGTGGAACGTCAATTCGCTCAACGTCCGCCTGCCGCACCTGGAACAGTGGCTGGCCGACTTTGCCCCCGACGTGGTCGGCATCCAGGAAACCAAGCTGGAGGACCACAAGTTCCCCGATACGCGGCTGCTGGAGCTGGGCTACCGCAATGTGTTCGCCGGGCAGAAGACCTATAACGGGGTGGCGCTGCTGTCGCGGCACCCGATCGAAGACGTGCAGATCGGCATTCCCGGCTTCGAGGACGAGCAGAAGCGGGTGATTGCCGGCACCGTCAATGGCGTGCGCATCATCAATCTGTACGTGGTCAACGGCCAGGACGTGGGCACCGACAAGTACGCCTACAAGTTGCGTTGGCTGGAAGCGGTGCACGCCTGGGTCGCGGCCGAGCTGCAGAAGCATCCGCAGCTGGTGGTGATGGGCGATTTCAACATCGCGCCGGATGACCGCGATGTCTACGACCCGGCGGTATGGAACGGTGACCACATCCTGACCTCGACCGCCGAGCGTGGCGCGCTGCAGAAGCTGCTGGATCTGGGCCTGCACGACGCTTTCCGACTGCACAACGATGCCGCTGGCATCTTCAGCTGGTGGGATTACCGTGCGGCCGGTTTCCGTCGCGATCTGGGCCTGCGCATCGACCTGACCCTGATCTCCGATGCGCTCAAGCCGCGCGCAGCCGCTTCCGGCATCGACCGTGAGCCGCGCACCTGGGAACGCCCCAGTGATCACGCGCCGGCCTGGGTGCAATTGGCACAGGGCTGAAACAACAAGGCCCGGCTGTTGCCAGCCGGGCCTCGGTCGAATCGGCGCCAGAACGGTTAACGCACGCTTTTGCGTGTGAACAGATTGACGATGGCCAGCAGCACTACCGCGCCGACCAGTGACAACAGGAAGGAGCGCACGGTGATCGCACCATTGATGCTGCCGCCGCTGAAGAAGAAGCCGGCGATCATGGCGCCGACGATGCCCACCACGATGTTCAGGATGATGCCCTGCTGCGCATCGCGGCGCATGATGATGCTGGCCAGCCAACCCACGACGCCACCAATAATCAACCAGATGATGATGCCCATGCGCGAACCTCCCTGCCGTGAAGCACCCCGAAAGGTGCGGTGGCGACAGTCAACGCGCAGTGGCGTTAAGAACATGTTTGTCCGGGCAGGAGCCTGTTCAGCATGAGCCCCGCTGGTCGCCATTGGCAGTTTGGTCAGGTGGAGGTGTGGCTGTTGCCGCATACCCCTGGAACCCGTGGTGAGCCGCAGGCCCGCGAGGTGCTGGCCGGTGTTTTCGACACCACGCCAGAGACCTTGCCGCTGACCCGCGATGAGCGCAGCCGGCCGTGGCTGATCGGTGAGCTGGCGCATTACGGCACCGGCTGGAGCCATAGCGGCGGCCATCTGCTGGTGGCGCTGGGCGAGGGCGCACGCCTGGGCGTGGACCTGGAGCGGCAGCGGCCACGCAAGCAGATGCGCGAGGTGATCCGTCGTTTCTTCCACCCGGAGGAGATTGTCTGGCTGGATGCGCTGGACGACAGCGGCTGCGAGCACTGGTTCTTCCGCGTGTGGTGCGCCAAGGAGGCGCTGCTGAAGGCGCACGGGCATGGCATTTCATTCGGGCTGGAGAAGCTGCGCTTCGCGCCGGATGCGACGGGGGCCTTGCAGCTGGTGTGGTGCGACCCGGGCCTGGGTGATGCGGCCCGCTGGCATTTATATGAGTGGCAGGCGACGGAGGATTTCCGGGCTGCGCTGGCGTGGTATCCGCTGTAGCTTCTGCTCCCTCCCTTTGGCCGCAGGCCAAGGGGAGGGCCGGGGAGGGGTAGCTTCTGCTCCCTCCCTTGCGCGAAGCGTAGGGGAGGGCCGGGGAGGGGTAGCTGTTGCCGTTGCTCTTGCCCTGCGCGACAGATCAAAAGCCAGATCCAGAGCACCCCTCCCCAACCCTCCCCTGTGCTGCGCACAAGGGAGGGGGCCTAAAGCGAAAGCAGCCACTCCTGCGATAATCCCTGCCATGAACGACACCACTCTCCCGCGCGAAGTCGCCAGCGACCTCGACCACGGCTTGAAGGCCATGGGTCTGGACGCCGCTTTGGCCAAGCCCCTGCTGGCCTACCTGACCCTGCTGGTGCGCTGGAATCGCACCTACAATCTCACCGCCATCCGCGATCCCCGCGAAATGGTGACCCGCCATCTGCTCGATTCGCTGGCCATGGCCGAGCATGTCAGCAGCGGCAGTCTGGCCGATCTGGGCACCGGCCCCGGCTTGCCGGGCATTCCGTTGGCCATCACCCACCCGCAGCTGCAGGTGACCCTGGTCGAGAGCAACGGCAAGAAGGCCCGCTTCATGCGCGAGGCCGTGCGCCAGCTTGGTCTGGGTAATGCCCGCGTCGCCGAATCCCGCGCCGAAGCGCTGGACGAGCCGGGTGCTTACGACAACCTCACCGCCCGTGCCATGGATACGCTGGCCGGCATCATCGAGGTTGGCGGTCATCTGCTGCGCCCCGGCGGCCAGTTGCTGGCGATGAAGGGGGTGTACCCGCACGAAGAGATCGCCCAGCTGCCCGCCGGCTGGCAGGTGCTGGAAGTGCGCCCGCTGCAGGTGCCGGGGCTGGTTGGTGACCGGCATCTGGTGGTGGTGGAGCGGACCTGAGCCGCTGGATTCCTTCCTCCGCTTGCGGGGGAAGGTGCCCGTAGAGCCTGCCCCCGCGAAGGCGGGGGGCGGAAGGGGGCGCTTTTGATCTTTGCTTGGCTGTCATTTGGAGAGCCAGAGCAACGGCACCCCTCCCCAACCCTCCCCTTGGTCTTCGACCAAAGGGAGGGGGCAGGCGGTAGTGCCGAGCCATGCTCGGCAGGGGCTTTACCGGCCAAGGCCAAAAGCTGCCCTCACCCCAACCCCTCTCCCGCAAGCGGGAGAGGGGCTAAAGCAGTAGTTCTGGGCAATCCCCGCGGCCAAGGCCAAAAGCTACCCCTCCCCAGCCCTCCCCTTGGCTGCGCCAAAGGGAGGGGGTACGGCCAAAGCAGAGCAAATCAGGGCACATTCCCACCCCAAAGCCGCCCGTAACCCGGAAACCGATTTCCGCCTGCGCAAAGCCGCCCGTAACCCGGAAACCGATTTCCGCCTGCGCGCCGCTACCCCCATAATGACCAGTCCAACTTCGCCAACGAGGCTCTCCTGCATGGCTCGCATCATCGCCATCGCCAACCAGAAAGGCGGCGTCGGCAAGACCACGACGGCTGTCAATCTGGCTGCTTCCCTTGCCGCCGCGCCCAAGCGCGTGCTGCTGGTCGACCTGGACTCGCAGGGCAACGCGACCATGGGCAGTGGCGTGGACAAGCGTGAGGTGGCTGCGTCCACCTGTGACCTGCTGCTGGGCGAGGTCACCGCCGCCGAAGTGCGCGTCACCACGCCGGAAGGCTTCGACCTGCTGCCAGGCAACATCGACCTGACCGCCGCCGAGATCCAGCTGATGGACCAGGGTGAGCGCGAGCAGCGCCTCAAGCGCGCGCTGGCGCCTATCCGCGATCAATACGACTACATCCTGATCGACTGCCCGCCGGCGCTGTCGCTGCTGACGCTGAACGCGCTGGCCGCCGCCGACTCGGTGATCGTGCCGATGCAGTGTGAGTACTACGCGCTGGAGGGCCTGAGCGCGCTGGTCGAAACCATCGATGCGCTGAAGATCAACCTCAACCCGGCGCTGGAAATCGAAGGCGTGCTGCGCACCATGTTCGACGTGCGCAACAACCTGGCCAATGCGGTGTCGGCGCAGCTCACCGAGTACTTCGGCGACCGCGTGTTCCGCACCATCGTGCCGCGCAACGTGCGCCTGGCCGAGGCGCCCAGCCATGGCCAGAGCATCGTCGGCTACGACCGCGCCT
>QFOV01000073.1 GCA_003248565.1 Stenotrophomonas sp. | reverse complement strand
TCAAGACACGCCCCCTGGTCAGACAGAAGAGACCGATTGGCTGACAAGCAGCATCGACTGGGACCTGTCCGTTCCCTGAGACACCGCCCCAACCGGTCAACCTGCGTGCGCACAATGCCCTTTGTGGGAGCGGCGTAAGCCGCGAAGCACGCACATCATCAGATGAAGGCCTGCCAGCAACACCAGCTTCGCGGCTTACGCCGCTCCCACATCCGTTGAGCAAACTGGCTCGGTCAAGGCAGAAGCAGTGGAGAATTGATGCTCTGCAGCCGTTGCCGGGTCACATGTCCTCGCGCACCGTAGCTATCTTTGCAGGAGCGGCGTGAGCCGCGAAGCACGCATAACATCGGGTCAAGGCCTGCCAGCAACACCGGCTTCGCGGCTTACGCCGCTCCCACAGGACGAAGAAACCCGGCTGCGGATCAGGCAGCCGGGCTTGTATTTGTTCTTGCCGTCGATCAGTGGGTTGCGCTGACTGTGGTGATCGCGCCCTGGCTCGGCGATTCAAGCAACTCGCCCGGACCGCTGCGCAGCCACTGCACCATCTCGCGCGGTCGCAGTGGTCGCGAGAACAGATAGCCCTGCAGTTCATCGCAGCCCTGCTGGATCAGCATCGTTGCTTCGGCCGGGGTTTCCACGCCCTCCGCCACCACCAACATGCCCAGCGCATGACCCAGGTGCACGATGGCCTGGGTAACCTCGGCGGTGCCGACGTCGTGCAACATGCCCTGCACGAAGCTGCGATCGATCTTCAGTCGCTGCACCGGAAAACGGTTCAGGTAATGCAGGTTGGAGAAACCGGTACCGAAATCATCCACCGCAAGCGGAATGCCGTGCTGTTCGAAGACATCAAAACACTGGCGCAGCGCATCGGTGTCGCGGATCAGCGCCGACTCGGTCAGCTCCAGCTCCAGCCGTTGTGGCGGCCAGCCGTACTGCTGGCAGATGCTGACAACGCGCTCGGCAAAGCCGCGATCACGCAGCTGCAAGGCCGAGACGTTGACCGCGATGCGCTCGAACTTCAACCCGGCCTGCTGCCAGACCACCGCCTGCCGGCAGACTTCCTGTAGTACCCAGTCACCGATATGGATGATCTCGCCGCATTTCTCGGCAATCGGGATGAACTCGGCGGGACTGCATGAGCCGATCCTGCCGCTGTTCCAGCGCAGCAGCGCTTCGATCGAGGGAATGGCGTCGCCATTGGCGTGCACCAGCGGCTGGTAGACCAGGCTGAACTCGTCGCGTTCGACCGCCCCATGCAATGCATGTTCGATCTCGACCCGGCGCTGGGTGCGAGCCAACGCATCCTGGCTGTAATACTGGTAGGTATTGCGACCGGCCTCCTTGGCCGCATGCATGGCCGCATCGGCCGCACGCAGCAGGCTGTCGAAGTCATTACGCCCTTCGTCCAGCAGCGCGATACCCACACTGGCGCCAACCTTCAAGGTGACATCCTCGCGGTAGAGCGGCTCGGCCAGCGAGGCAATCAGCTTGCGCGCCACATGACCGGCGTCATCAGGCTCAACCAGGTTGCGCAGGATCACGATGAACTCATCACCGTTGAAGCGAGCGAACAGGTCAGCGTTGCGCAGGTTCTGGTGCAGGCGCGCCGCCGCGGCCTTCAGCAACATGTCGCCGGTGGCGTGACCGAAGGTGTCGTTGATACTTTTGAAGCCGTCCAGGTCGATGAACAGCATCGCCAGGACGGCACCGCGTTCGCGCGCCTCGATGATCGCTTCCGAGCCCTGCTCACGCAGCAGCATGCGATTGGGCAGGCCGGTCAGCAGGTCGTAGTGGGCCAGCAGTTCCAGCCGTTCATCGGCCTCGCGTTCGCGGGTGATGTCGCGGAACAGCACCACGAATCGTTCGGGCAAGCCATCACGCTGGTCCAGTTCGATCAGCACCTGCACCCACACCCGCTGCCCGGACGGACGATAGAAGCACAGATCAAGCTGTTCCGGCAGCCCGCCTTCGGCGATGCGCAGCAACGCCGACTCGAAGTTGTCGCGCGAGTCCGGGATGTACAGGTCCAATGCCTGGTCCAGGGTCATCGGCGCCTTGCGCAGGCCGTGGATGCGGTAGCACTCCTCGGTCCATTGCATCGCGCGGGTACTGACCTCGATCTCGCAGCCGCCGATACGGCCCAGCGCGGACACGCGGTTCAGCAATTCGGTGCGCCAGCGGATCAAGGCATCGGTACGGCGCTGATTGCTGATGTTCTGCACCTGCCCCAACACGCGGTGCAGGCTGCCGGCGGTATCGTAATCAAGCTCCACCCAGATGCGCAGCTGCTGCTGGGTCACCGGGTCGCGACCCCAGGTGATATCGAAGCTGCCACCTTTGGCCTCATCCAGCAGGCGCCGCCAGCTGCAGAACAGATGCGTACGGGCATCGCTGTTCAGATTGCGCAACCACTGCCGTCCGGTCGGTAGCGCGGCATTGCTCCAGCCAATGGCGGCGGCAAATTCCTCAGACCACTGCACGCGCTTGCGCTGCGGCTCCCATACCCAGCTGCCCATGCCAGCCACACGCTGGGCGCGGCGCAGCAGGGCCTGCTGCGAACGCAGCTCGTCCTCCAGCGACTTCTGTTGCTGGATATCGGTATACGTACCAACCATCCGCAACGGCTGACCGTCCCCTGCGCGAGTAACTACCTGGCCGCGATCCAGCACCCAATGCCAGCTGCCGTCAGCCTGACGCAGGCGAAACTGGCAGGCAAAGGGCACCTGCGGGTCATGCAGGTGCGCGGCAATGGCCTGGCGCAGCTGCAGTTGGTCGTCCGGATGGACTTCGTCAAGCAGGCCGATGCCAGGTTGCGCCGCGTTGGCGACATGCGCCGGACTGGCGCGGGTGACCGCGTCGCTGACGATATCCCAGTCCCACAGACTGTGGCCTGCCGATTCCATCGCCATCGCCCAACGGGCATTGCGCGCCTCGGTATCGCTGGCCAGCGAGTACAAATACCCCAACGGCACCGCCGAGGGCGACTGGACCACGCTGAGCCAGCCGTCCAACCGCTCGCCGGCACCGGGCAGCGGGCAGGCCACTGCCTCGTGCCGGTCCAGCCGCTGCCGGATGCCGGCAAGTTGCGCGCAATAACGTGACAGGCGTTCGGGCAGGCCCAGCTCCCTGGCCATGCCATTGGCGGCCAATGGTTGCCCGTCCGTGTCCAGCAGCACGACGGCCGCATTCAACGGGTGACGAAGCAGGCTAGCTATGACGCCGCGATCCACGCGATCTATCTCCACGCCCGACAAACCGGGTACCCATTCGATAACGGCACCAACTCGGCAGAATTGAGCACTTCGTCGTGCGCTATGTGCACAAGCCGTTAAACTGCGCCGACGCTTGTCCAAACCCTCGCTCACCATGCAAGCCGATCCGGCCACTTCCGCTCCACCCGTGCCCTTCGCACTCCTGCGGCGGCGCGTACGCATGCTTTGGCTGCTTGGTTTGGCCGTTTTTTTGACGGCCGGTGCGGCGGTATTGCTGGCAACGGATGCGGACTCATCGGGCTGGCGGAGCCAAAGTGTGACGGCCATCGCGGTGGCGATCTGTGCGGCGCTGATGCTGCTCTGGTACCAGCTCCGGTCATGGATGCCGGCAGCGCACTTGCATGGCCGGCTGCCTGCCGAGTTCGAACAGCTGGGAGCGCTACTGCATGACGGCGTAGTTATCGCCGACGGCGATACCGTTCTTTATGCCAATCCAGCCGCACGCGGCATTCTTGGCATGGGCGCCGGTCGCAGCGATGGCGCCATCCAGTCGCTGACCAACCTCGGCAGGCATGGCCCGCGTTCAAGCAAGAGCGAGCTCCCGGTGCAGCTGTCACGGATGGGCGGCGAGCCTTTTCATGCCATGGTGATCACCCAGCAGCTGCACCATGATGGCAAAGCCTGCCAACTCTTTGTCATCCGCGATTTGAGTGAGCTGGAACATGGCCGGGTTGCCCTGGCCACCAGCAACGCCGAGCTGCAGGCCATGGCGGGCCGCTTGTTTTCGTTGCAGGAGGATGAGCGTCGCTCCATTTCACGCGATCTGCATGACGACATCGGCCAGGCCATCACCGCAATGAAACTGGCCGCCTGCGCCGCCCGCGATGAAGAAAACAAGCCGCGCCGTCAGGACGACATCGACCAGATCATCGAGCTGGCAGACAGCACGGTGATCAAGCTACGCAATCTGTCGATGCTGTTGCGACCGCCGCAGCTCGACGCGTTGGGCCTGGAGGCTGCGCTGCGTTGGCAGGCCGGGCTGCTGTTCCGCTCCACCGACGTTGAACTTCTGCTGGATGTGGATGCGCTGCCGCGTCGTCCCAGCAACGAGGTCGAGCAGGCCTGTTTCCGTATTGCCCAGGAAAGCCTGACCAACGCTCTGCGCCACGCCAGCGCCAGCCAGGTATCGCTGTCGTTGCGCAACAGCGACACCGGCGACCTGCACCTGCAGGTCGTGGACGATGGCGAAGGCTTTGACCCCGCCGGCCCGCGCGGCCTTGGCATGATCGTGATGCGCGAACGCGCACAGAGTGCCGGCGGCAGCCTGCATATCGAGACCGCGCCGGGTGCGGGCACCCGTATTGATCTGCGTTTACCCTACGCAATGGACGCACAGTGACCCCCCAAGGACCTCGCCCGATGTGGAACAACAGCCCTCCTTCGCTCGGTGACCGCAACGACGCGCGCCCTGCACGGCTGGGTGCAGGCAATCCCGAGCTGGCCACCTTGGTGGACGCCGCCAACCGCACCGGCACGTCGTTGATGCTGCTGCACCTGGACATCGACCACTTCGCCTCGGTCAACGAGAACATGAGCGCCGAGGTAGGCGACCAGGCTTTGATCCTGATCGCCGAGCGCCTGCGCGGCTTTCTGGGTGACCGCGGCAAGCTGTGGCGGCACGGCAGCGACGAATTCCTGATCGCGGTACCGCGCAGCAGCCAGACACCGGCGCCGGAGCTCTTCGCCGAGCAGGTACGCCAGCAGATCGAGCTGCCATTGTCGGTGCTGCCCTACACCCTGTTCCTGACCGCCAAGATCGGGGTTGGCCTCTGCCCCGAGCATTCCAATACCGCGACCGGCGTACTCGATCTGGCCGAAGACGCCCTGCACCAGGCCGGTCGCGAAGGCGGCAACGCGGTGCACGTGCACGTATTGCACAAGCCCAGCAGTGCGCACAGCGAGAGCATCATCTCGCGGCAGCTGGTTGACGCCATCGACAACGGAGAACTGCGGCTGCGCTACCAACCGCTGGTCAGCGCCCGCGATGGTCACGTCATGGGCATGGAGGCGCTGCTGCGCTGGCAGTCCCCTACCCTGGGCATGCTGGTGCCCGAACGCTTCATGCGTACCGCCGAGCGGCTCGGGATCATCGTGCAGATCGGCGCCTGGGTACTGGAAACGACACTGCGCCAAGCCAAGGTCTGGCGTGATCAGGGGTTCGAAGATTTCAACGTGGCGGTCAACGTATCGACCCTGCAGCTGCTGCGCCCGAACTTCTTCACCGAAGTAATGGCGATGCTGCAGTCCATCGGTGTGCCTGCACGCATGCTGACCCTTGAAATCAACGAAAGCGCGCTGACCAACAACGTCAACTTCGTCCACGAGACCCTGGCCAACCTGCGCAACGAAGGCATCAGCCTGTGCCTGGACAACTTCGGTACCGGTGATTCGAGCCTGAGCGCACTGGTCCGCTATCCCGTGGACAAGCTCAAGATCGACCGCAGCTTCATCAAGAGTGCACCTGCGGCAAACCGTGAGGCCGCGATCAGCCGCGCCATCATCGCCATGGGCCACCAGTTGGGCATGACGGTGATCGCCAACGGCGTGGAATCGCAGGCCCAGCTTGGCTTCCTGCGCCGCAATGACTGCGATGTGTTCCAGGGCTATCTGTTTGGCGAGCCGATGTCAGCCGACGCCGCCGGCATGACCTTGCGGCGCCGCTACCTGCGGCCGGAGGCATTCGCCGAAACCCGTCCTGACCGCACGCTGCTGCTGCTGGACGACGAAGAAAACGTACTGCGCTCGCTGGTGCGCCTGTTCCGCCGCGATGGTTACCGGATCCTCGCCGCCGGCAATGTGCGTGACGCCTTCGATCTGCTGGCAATCAATGACGTGCAGGTGATCCTGTCCGACCAGCGCATGAGCGACATGAGCGGCACCGAGTTCCTTGGCCGGGTAAAGATGTTGTATCCGGACACCATCCGCCTGGTGCTCTCGGGCTATACCGATCTGAACACCGTCACCGACGCGATCAACCGCGGTGCGATCTACCGTTTCCTGACCAAACCATGGAATGACGACGAGCTGCGCGAACACATCCGCCAGGCCTTCCGCACCCATGATGAAAAGCAGGGTGTGGGGGCGGCGTAGGTTTCAGCCAGTCCTTTCCCTGTTTTTTGTGGGAGCGGCATAAGCCGCGAAGCTACTGACAACTCAGACCCACATGCATCCGGCGCAATTGCAGGATGCATCGATGAAAGGCCGCCTGCAGGACATCGGTGATTGCAGATATTGCAATCACCGACACGCCACCAGCTTCGCGGCTGACGCCGCTCCCACAGTCCTGCAATCCCACGATCCTGCAGCCGCGCCCGCCGATTACTTCGGCTGGCGGATCGGCAGCACGATGCGGAAGCAGGAGCCCTCGCCTACCGTGCTGTCCAGGTCGATGCGGCCGTGATGCTTGTTGATGATGCCGTAGGAGATCGACAGGCCAAGCCCGGTACCGCTGCCGACCGGCTTGGTGGTGAAGAACGGGTCGAAGATGCGCTGCCGCAACTCCGGCGAAATACCCGCGCCGTCATCCTTGAACTCAACCCACACTTCATCGCCATTGACGCCGGTGCTGACCACGATGTTGCCGCGATCGGCAATCGCATGGCCGGCGTTGAGCAGCAGGTTCATATAGACCTGGTTGAGCTCCGATGGCAGGCATTCGATCATCGGCAGTTCGCCGTAGCGACGTTCCAGCGTGACCTTGTACTTGAGCTCGTTCCAGATGATGTTGATGGTCGATTCGAGGCCGGCATGCAGGTCGACCAGCTTCCACGACTCGTCGCGGCCGGAATACGAGAAATCCTTGAGATCGCGCACGATGCGGGTCACCCGCTCGATGCCTTCGCGTGATTCAGCCATCAGCTGCGGCAGGTCGCGACTGATGAAATCGATGTCCAGACGGTCGCGGATATCATCGATTTCCGGGATCAAGGCCTTCGGATCGGGCGCGCGCAACGCACGCTCATAGGCCTCGATCACCGTAAACAGGCTGCGCAGATACTCCTGCAGGCTGCCCAGGTTGGAGTGGACGTAGCCGATCGGATTGTTGATCTCGTGGGCGACGCCGGCGGCAAGCTGGCCAATGGAGGCCATCTTCTCCGACTGCAGCAGCTTTTCCTGGGTACCGTTCAAGCGAAGATAGGCCTGACGCAGCTCGGCATGCCGTTGCTGCAGCTCGCGCTCGTAGTCTTCCGGGCCGTCGATATGCTGGAACAGCGCCAGGAAGGCTTCGCCGGCCTCATCACTGTGATGGTGCAGATGCAGGGTGATGACCCGCTCGCCAACCGGCAGGCTGCCGACCCAGCTACCCGAAGCACGGGCCTGCGACAGCGCGAACGGCGGCAACAAGGCCTCAAGCTGGCGACCAAGATCGACACTGCCCGGGCCATCCACGCCAAACAATTCGCGCACCAGCCCGTTGGCGATGCTGACTTCAAATTTGCCGCTGAAGACCAGCATCCCATGCTGGACACGCTCGCCGAGGGCTCGCAATGTGGCCGCCGAGGGGATGGGCATGAGGGTGCTGCTATCGATCTGGGTCACGGCGGCCGGTACAAGCTCAGGAACAGGCCGCCACTATAGCTGGATGTGCGTACTTGATCGCGGCGAGGGCGCCGCGTTTGGCAGCGATCAGGCCACGGCCAGCGGCCGCCGTGCATGTACGGTCTGGGCCTGCCCCTTGGCATCGTAAGAAGGCGCACTCTCGCTACGCCCAAGCTGACGCAGCGCCCAGTTGACCTCGCGGCGGCGGCGAGCCAGCAACATGCCGTTGGCATGGTTGCGCTCTGCCAGCTCCTTGAGCTTTTCGGCTTCATGCAGCGGCGGCTGCCGCTCCAGCTCGCGCAGGGCTTCCAGTTTGTTGCCCGTGGCGGCAACCAGGGCCGGCACATCGTGCTCGGCCAAGGCGCGCTGTTCGCGGTCCAGCGCTTCGCTCAGGCGCTGCAACGGGTCGCCCATGGACAGGTTCATCCCTGCAGCTGCTGGTCCAGGCCCAGCATGCGCGTCGCAATGGCGTCGGGATTGATCTTGTAGCTGCCGTTTTCCAGCGCCTCGCGCACGGCCTGCACACGGGCCTGGTCGATGGCGGGGGCGGCGCTCAGCTCACGCTGCACGGCCTGCAGCTGGGTCGCTTCACCGGTCAGGCGCACGCTATCGGCTGCCTCCACCGGCTTGGGCTTGGCATCGCCTGCGGCGGCCACCTTGGTGTTGATGGCTACGCTGCGCAATTGCGCTGCGGCCTGAATACCACCGTCGATTTTCTGGCTCATGTGATGGAGTCCTGATTCGGTTCAAAAACGATAACGGCAGCGCCGGCCAGTTCTTTAGCAATTTATCGGCTGACCAGCACGTCGCCAGCGGGCGTGGCGATACCCTGCATCACCCGGCGTGAAGACAGGTTCTCGACCGAGACCCGTTCGCCCTCGCCAGCGTCGCCCAAGGCCTTGCCTGCCATACGCACCTCCACCCCGCCGCGGCGGGACACCAGGGCGACATTATCGCCGCGGCGGACGGTACGAGGCGCAACCAGATCGGTCGCCGACAGCAGGCTGCCAGCGCTCAATGCACGCCGCGCCACCCGGCCCACGGCCGCCTCCGGATTCAACAGCACGGCGCCAGCCAGGCGTGCCGTGTCGCGCTTGACACTGCTTATATCGGCCGCTGCCAGCGTTTCTCCAGCCGCCACGCCCCGGGCCAACACCAGTACCTGCTGCTCACGGCGCACTTTCACCGGCACGAACAAGCGCCAACCGCCCGCCTGCGGACAGGCGACCTCAACCGTTGTGTTGGCGGTGACCTTGGCCTGCAGAGGCTGGCTGCAGGCCGGCAGGCGCAGGTTGGCATCGACATTGGCTTCACCGCTCTCCCCTGCCCCCAGCGTAGCCAGGGCTGCGGAACGGATCGACTCCACCGGCTGGAAAGCGGTGGCCCCGGCCAGTGATGGCAACAGCAGGCAGATAGAAAGGAGTAAGCGCATCAGCGGCGGCCACCGGCTCAGGAACAGTTCGATGGATGTCGCTGCAAGCGCCGTGCCAATTGCCCGGCTGGCGAGCACTCAAGTTGTCGGCACCTGCCGCCGATACACCACTCATGTCACAAGACCTGCTCAACCGAATTGACCAGCGGACCCGGCTGGCCGGCCACAACCGCCTTGCCCTGCTGCTGTTCCGCCTTGGCGGACGTCAGCTTTTTGGCGTGAATGTATTCAAGGTGCAGGAGGTGCTGCGCCGTCCGGCACTGTTCCAGGTGCCCGGCCTGCCGACCCAGTTTGCCGGCGTGGCCGACGTGCGTGGCCGCTCGGTGCCGGTGCTGGATCTTGGCCTGGCCATCGGCCATCCCGAGCGCGAACCCGAGGCCGACACCTCGCCAGGCTATCTGGTGGTGACCGAATTCAACCGTTCGGTACAGGGTTTCCTGGTCAGCGGGGTCGAGCGCATCGTCAACATTGCGGTGGAAGATATACACCCACCGCCGGAATTGGGCGCTGAATCGACGTATTTGACCGCAGTTACCCGCTTTCAAGGCGAACTGATCCAGGTGATCGACGTCGAAAGCGTGCTGGCCGATATTGCCCAGGTACGCAGCGAGGCCGTGCTCGACCCTTCGATGGCCCTGCCTGCCGATGCACCACAGATGCAGGTACTGGTCGTCGACGACTCGCGCGTGGCCCGCCAACAGATCCGCAGCGTGCTGGACCAGCTGGGGGTGAGTGCAACCCTGCTCTCCGACGGCAAGCAGGCGTTGGAGCATCTGCTGCAGATCCAGGCATCGGGCGAGAACCCGGCCGAACGCTATGCCATGGTCATCTCCGACATCGAGATGCCAGCGATGGATGGCTACACCCTGACGACGGAAATCCGCCGCCACCCGGGCTTGGCTGGTCTTTATGTGCTGTTGCACACGTCCCTGTCGGGCGTATTCAACAACGCGATGGTCGAGCGCGTAGGCGCCAACGCCTTCGTGGCCAAGTACAGCCCGCATGAGCTGGCTGATTTCGTGCTGCAGCGGCTGCGGCATGTGGCGCAGACCCAGTACGCGTACAGCTGAGCCAGGGCTCGGCACTACAGATTCGCTCCCTCCCTTTGGCGAAGCCAAGGGTTGGGGAGGGGTCGGCTCTTTGCGTGCTGACGCAGCGCTGGTTTCGCGGCTTACGCCGCTCCTGCAGCGTCGGAGCGGCTCTCTTGTAGAGCCCTGCCGAGCATGGCTCGGCACTACATGACTTTCTGGCACAGGTTTTGCAGCTTCCCCGGCAACGTTCCGTGGGAGGTTCCACATGGCCAACCTGTTTTCCAACTATCTCGGCATCCATGCCCAGGCGATGCCGCTGCGCGAGCAGCGCATGAAGTTGATCGCCAGCAACCTGAGCAATGCCGACACGCCCGGCTACAAAGCCCGCGACCTCGACTTCGATGCCGCCCTGCGCAACGCCCAGGGTGCTACCAGCGGCAATGGCCTGCTGAACACCACGGCCGAGCAGCATTACGCCATTGGTGGCAACGCCGGCCTCAACCCGTTCCAGATCCTGCGCGAAGGCGCGCAGCCGAGCCTGGACGGCAACACCGTTGATCCGGATACCGAGCGCGCCGCCTACGGCCGTGCCGCTTTGGAGTACCGCGCCTCGTTGAGTTTCGTCGAGTCGAAAGTGAAGACCATGCTCACTGCCATCACTGGCCAGTAAGGAAGCACGCCATGAGCAATCTGCCCATCTTCGATATCGCCGGTTCCGCCTTGAAGGCGCAGTCGGTGCGCATGAGCACCATCGCCTCCAACCTGTCCAATGCCGATTCGATCGCCGGCTCACCCGAGGCGGTCTACAAGCCGCTGGAGCCGATCTTCCAGGCCGTTACCAGTCGCACCGATCCCAACCTGACCGGCGTGCAGGTCAAGGAGATCGCGCAGAGCGACGCTGCGCCGATCAAACGCTACGAACCCAACCATCCGTTGGCCGATGGCGAGGGCTACGTGTATTCGCCCGACGTCGATCCGGTCGCGCAGATGGTCAACCTCATCTCCACCTCGCGCAATTACCAGGCCGGTGTGGAAATGCTCAGCACCGCCAAGGAACTTGCCCTGGCCACGCTGACGATGGGCCGCTGAGCCCGCTCCCCAGGAATCTGCCGACATGAGCACCAGCGTCAACAACGATTTGTACAGTTCGCTTGGGCTTACTGCCCCGAACACGACGACCACGACCAGCAAGAACAAAAGCTCGCTGGACCAGGCCGACTTCCTGAAGCTGATGACCACCCAGCTGCAGCACCAGGACCCGACCAAGCCCATGGACAACAGCCAGATGGTGGCGCAGATGGCGCAGCTGTCCACGGTGCAAGGCATCACCGATCTGAACACCTCGGTAAAGGGCTTCCAGCAATCCATGGCCAGCGACCAGGTGCTGCGTGGCGCGGCTCTGGTCGGCCACGAAGTGATGGTGCCCTCGACCAAGGTCGCGCTGGAGGCCGAAGGTGGCGCCAGCGGCACCGTTGCCGCGCCATCGGCCGGTTCGGTCACTGTCGACATCACCGATGCCAACGGCGTCAAGGTCACCCAATTGACCGTACCGGCGAATGCCGCCGGCGAGGTGGCATTCCAGTGGGACGGGACCGACGCCGACGGCAAGCGGATGCCGGCTGGCAGCTACACCGTTACCGCCACCCATACCGACACCGCTGGTGCGCAGAGCAAGCTCAGCACCTACGTGCAGGCAGAAGTGGAGAGCGTGACCGTGGGTTCCGATGGCCTGTACCTGAACCTCAAGGGGCTGGGCACTGCCCCGCTCGACTACGTGCTCCGCGTCAGCTGAGCCCCCTCTTCGTTTTCCCAGGAGTATCGCCATGGGCTTCAACGTCTCATTGTCGGGCATCAACGCGGCCAACGCGGACCTGAATGTCACCGCCAACAACATCGCCAACGTCAACACCGTCGGCTTCAAGGAGTCGCGCGCCGAGTTCGCCGACCTGTTCAATGCCACCAGCTATGGCTTGTCGCGCAATGCCGTTGGTTCAGGCGCGCGCCTGACCAACGTCGCGCAGCAGTTCTCGCAGGGCAACATCGACCAGACCGGCCGCAGCCTGGATCTGGCGGTAGCCGGTGAAGGCTTCTTCACCATGAGCATGAACGGTACCCGCGTGTATTCGCGCGCCGGCAATTTCCAGACCGACAACAACGGCTACGTGATCAATCCGCAAGGCGCGCGCCTGCAGGTATTCGCGCCCAGCGCCGATGGCACGCGTTTCGACGGCGAGTTGACCGACCTGCAGCTGCTCACCACCGACAGCCCGCCCAAGCAGAGCACCCTGGTCAACATGGCCTTCACCCTGCCCGGCAACGCACCGCAGCCGACGATCGCCACCTTCGATCCGACCGATTCCAACAGCTACAACCATTCCACCGGTGGCGTCACCGTTTACGACTCGTTGGGCGTCAGCCACACCCAGACCTCGTACTTCGTGAAGACTGCCAATCCCAACGAGTGGCAGGTATACAACTACATCGACGGCCAGTCCGCCGGCGCACCGTCGTTGCTGCAGTTCTCCAACGCCGGTGCATTGACCAGCCCGACCGACGGCGACATCCCCTTGGCACCGTTCACCCCGGCCACCGGTGCCGGCGTGGTCAACCTGACCTTGAACGTGTCTGGCGCCACCCAGTACGGCGAGAAGTTCGCGATGCGCGATACCCGCCAGGATGGCTATGCCGCCGGCAAGCTCAATGAAATCAGCATTTCCGAGGAGGGCGTGGTCTACGCGCGCTACACCAACGGTGATGACAAGGCCTTGGGCCAGGTTGCACTGACCACCTTCAAGAACCCGCAGGGCCTGCAGAACCAGGGCAACAACCTGTGGGTAGAAACCTTCTCTTCAGGCACCCCGCGTACCGGTGCACCTGACACCTCGGACCTGGGCCAGATCCAGGCCGGCTCGCTGGAAGCCTCAACGGTGGATCTCACCGAACAGCTGGTCAACATGATCGTTGCCCAGCGCAACTTCCAGGCCAACGCGCAGATGGTGTCCACCCAGGACCAGATCACCCAGAGCATCATCAATATCCGCTAAGGCGTGAATGGCGGAATCGGAATCGG
>QFOV01000072.1 GCA_003248565.1 Stenotrophomonas sp. | reverse complement strand
GACTGGTGCTGTGGCGCGGCATCGGCAAGGCCGAGGTGGTGCCGGATGTGGATGAGGCGGCGGTGTTGGACGTGCTGCGGCAGGGCTGAGCGGGAAGTCAAAGGCTTACCCCTCCCCGACCCTCCCCTGCTGCGCAAGGGAGGGGGAAGAGCAGGCATGGTCGTGATCTGACAGATCGCAGTGGACGGCCCCCTCCCTTGCGCAGCAGGGGAGGGTTGGGGAGGGGTAGCTCTTCGCAACGACCGGCTACAATCGCCGCCATGCGCGTCCTACTGCAACAGCCGCCCAGCGGCAAAGAAGCCCCCCGCTACGTTCAACTGTCCCTGGTGCCGGATCTGCTCGGCGGCTGGGAGCTGCTGCGTGAGAGCGGCCAGACCGGTGGCCGCATCCAGTTGCGCCGCGAGCTTTTCCTGCAGCACGACGACGCCATCCACGCCTTCGAAAAGGCCCGCGATGGCCAGATCAAGAAAGGCTTCCAGGTGATGTTCACCGCCGGCCAGCCCGCGCCCTGAATCCCGCATTCCCTGCAGGTGCGCCGCAGCGCGCCTGCGGTTCTTACCCAGGAGTTCCATGTGATCAGCCCACTTCGCAATGACCGCTTCCTGCGCGCCCTGCGCCGCGAGCCCGTGGACTACACCCCCGTCTGGCTGATGCGCCAGGCCGGCCGCTACCTGCCCGAATACCGCGCCACCCGCGCCCGCGCCGGCAGCTTCCTGGGCATGGCCAAGAACCCGGAAGTCGCCTGCGAAGTGACCCTGCAGCCGCTGGAACGCTTCGACCTGGATGCCGCGATCCTGTTCTCGGACATCCTCACCGTGCCGGACGCCATGGGCCTGGGTCTGTACTTCGTCGACGGCGAAGGCCCCAAGTTCAAGCACCCGGTGCGTGATGCCGCCGCGGTCGCCAAGCTGGCGGTGCCGGACATGGAAACCGAGCTGCGCTACGTGATGGACGCAGTCCGCCTGATCCGCCGCGAGCTCGACGGCAAGGTGCCGCTGATCGGTTTCTCCGGCAGCCCGTGGACCTTGGCCTGCTACATGATCGAAGGCGGCGGCAGCAAGGATTTCGCCCGCATCAAGGCAATGGCGCTGAACGAGCCCAAGGCCCTGCACCAGCTGCTGGAAGTGGTGACCGATGCGGTCATCGCCTACCTGTCGGCACAGCGCGCGGCCGGTGCGCAGGCCCTGCAGGTGTTCGACACCTGGGGCGGCGTGCTGGGTCCGGCGATGTACCGCGAGTTCTCGCTGCGTTACCTCAACCGCATCGCCAGCGAGCTCAAGCGCGGCGACGGCGCCGAGCGCACCCCGCTGATCCTGTTCGGCAAGGGCACCGGCCAGTACGTCGCCGAGTTGGCCGCCAGCGGCGCTGAAGGCGTCGGCGTGGACTGGACCATCTCGCTGGAAGACGCTGCACGCGCAGCCGGCGGCAAGGTCGCACTGCAGGGCAATCTGGACCCGACCACGCTGTATGGCTCGCCCGATGCGATCAGCCGCGAAGTCGGCAAGGTGCTGGAAAGCTATGCCGCTGGCAACGGTGGCTCGCGCGAAGGCCACGTGTTCAACCTGGGCCACGGCATGTCGCCGGATATGAACCCCGAGCACGTCGCCGTGCTGGTGGATGCGGTGCATCGCCTCAGCCGCCGCTGAGGTCCGAAGGCCCGGAAGCTTGACTTCAATCTTCCGGGCCCGGACGCTGGGCGCCCCTCATCAGGCCCGCGTCCCATGTCCAAACGTTGCACGTCACTGCTGCTCGCACTGGCAATCGCTGCGCCGATTGCAGCAATCGCTGCACCGCCGCCACTGCAGTTGGGCGAGGATGACTTCCCGACGCTGGCCGCGTTTCCTGAAGTCGCACAGCTGACCATCTTCAGCACCGGACCGATGGAATTCCCGACCAGCTGCAAACAGATCCGCATTGCGCGAGCAGAAGAAATCGCACCTCGCTGGCGGCCGTACATCACCCGCCTTTCGCTCGACCGCTGCAGCACCGAATCCGTCGGCACCGATGCCATGCAGGACACCTCGTACGATGCCAGCGCCCGGATCAGGCCCGGACTGGTGACCCTGTACGGATTGCCGGTGACCGAGACGCGCGAAACGCTGGCCGAAATGTACGGCAACCGCACGCTGGTGCTTGCGGTTCCGCTGCAGGAGGCGTTGGAGAAAATACGTCCGATCAGCGAGCGCAACTGTGCACCGGTGGCGCGCAACAACCCCGGCATTCCAACCAACTGCAAGATGGAACCCATCGACGAGGATAGCTGGAGCATCACCATCGGTGAACTCAATTCCACCATCATGCTGAGCCGGAACCCTGATGATTCCGGATCAACCCTGTACACCATTGGCGGCGGCGACTGATCTACGCAACATCTGCACACGCATCGGAGGACAATAAGCGCCTGCTCCAGTGCGAGTCGTCTTGATGCCCCCAGCTCCCCCCATCCCGCAGCCTGCCAGTTCCGCCCAGAAGCCGCTGCTATGGCTGGTGTCGCTGGCCATCTTCATGCAGATGCTGGACTCGACCATCGTCAACACGGCCTTGCCGGCGATGGCGCGCAGCCTCGGCGAGAGCCCGCTGCAGATGCAGTCGGTGGTGTTCAGCTACGCGCTGGCGGTGGCCACCTTCATTCCCGCCTCGGGCTGGATCGCCGACCGCTTCGGCACGCGTCGCACCTTCCTCGCCGCGATCGTGCTGTTCACCCTGGGCTCGCTGGCCTGCGCACTGTCACCCACGCTGCAATGGCTGGTGGCCTCACGCGTGCTGCAGGGCATTGGCGGCGCGATGTTGCTGCCGGTCGGCCGTCTGGCGGTGATGCGCTCGGTGCCGCGCGAACAGTTCCTGTCGGCGATGAGCTTCATCGCCATCCCCGCGCTGATCGGCCCCCTGCTGGGCCCGACCCTCGGCGGCTGGCTGGTGGAAGTCGCCTCCTGGCATTGGATCTTCCTGATCAATCTACCGATCGGCATCATCGGCTTCGTCGCCGCGCTGAAGATCATGCCCGACCACTACGGCCAGCGGAATCAACGCTTCGACCTGGCCGGCTATGTGATGCTGGCGTTCGGCATGATTGCCTTGTCGCTGGCATTGGATGGCGTATCAGCGCTCAACTCGGCGCATGCACTGGTACTGCTGCTGGCAGTGGTTGGCATCGCCGCATTGGCCGGTTACTGGCTGCATGCGGCCAACGCCGCCAATGCGCTGTTTCCGCTGAGCCTGTTCAAGGTGATCAGCTTCCGCATCGGCATCCTCGGCAACCTGTTTTCGCGCATTGGCAGCGGAGCGATGCCGCTGTTGATTCCGCTGCTGTTGCAGGTCGGCATGGGCCTGAGCCCGATGACCGCAGGCATGATGATGATTCCGGTCGCCCTGTCCGGCATGGCCGCCAAGCGCGCAGCGGTGACTCTGGTGGAACGCTTTGGCTACCGCCGCATCCTGATGATCAATACGGTCTGCGTGGGCCTGGCGATGGCCAGTTTCGCGCTGATCACCGCCGAGCAGCCGCTGTGGTTGCGACTGACTCAACTGGCTATCTTCGGCGCGGTCAATTCGATGCAGTTCACCGTGATGAACACCGTCACCCTGCGCGACCTGGACACGCACCAGGCCAGCAGCGGCAACAGCTTGTTGTCGATGGTGATGATGCTCGCCACCGGCTTTGGCGCGGCCACCGCCGGCAGCCTGCTGGCGGCCTTTGGCAATCACTTGAGCGGCCACGGCGCGACTGCCGCATTGCACGCAACTTTCCTCTGCGTCGGGGCGATCACCCTCAGCTCGACCTTGGTGTTCTGGCAGCTGCCCGACAACCGCCCGCACCCGCGGGCGGTGGAAGAAGTTGCCGAGTAAACCCACCCTTCAGTCGGGCGCGGCCTGCGCCTGTTGCCGGCGCTGCGCCTCCAATACGCCAGCGATTGCCTCCAGCAACATCTGTGCGGTCACCGGCTTGCGCAGGAAATCGGCAAAGCCGGCATCGCGCGCCAGTGGTTCGGCCTCGGCATCGGAGCGCGCGGTTACCGCAATCAACGGCATTTCGTAGCCCATTGTCTTCAATTGCCGTGCGAGCCCGAAGCCATCGATGCCGGGCAGATCCAGATCCAGCAAGGCCACATCGAACTCCTGGCTGGACAGTTCGGCCAATGCTGCCAGGCCATGCGCGGCATGCACCGCGCTATGCCCGTGCACTTCGAGCAAGCCACGGATCACCGCAGCAATCGTCGGGTCGTCCTCCACCAGCAGCACCCGCTGCGCCGGCAGGTTCATCCACGCGCCGCTGGTGACATCATCGTCCATCGAGGTCGGCGGCACTTCCCAGGCCAGCGGCAGGTCGACGATGAAGCAGGTGCCCTCACCCAGACTGCTCTCCACATCGATGCTGCCGCCCATCGCCACGCTCAACTCGTTGCAGATGGCCAAGCCCAGACCGCTGCCACCATAGCGCGCGGCAGTGCGCGCGCCATCGGCCTGTTCAAAGCGACGGAACAGGCGCTGCTGCTGCTCGGCACTGATACCCGGACCGGTGTCACTGACCTCGAAACGGACACCCTTGCCACCGTCCTGCAGGCGCACGCGCAGGCTCACCGAACCATGGCTGGTGAACTTGATCGCATTACCAAGCAGGTTGAGCAGTATCTGCCGCAAACGCATCACATCGCCGATCAGGCGCGTGCGTGGCGCTGCGGCGCTGTCGAACTCGAATGCCAGCCCGCGCCGCTGCGCCAGCGGTTCCATCAGGCCGCGCACGTCTTCCAGCAGCTGCCGCAGCTCCAGGGGCTGATTCTGCAGCTCCAGTCGCCCGGCTTCGATACGGGCAAGATCCAGCGCATCATTGACCAGCCGCAGCAGGTGTTCACCCGCCCGGCGAATCGACTGCGTATAGCCTCGCTGGCGCTCGTCCAGCGGTGTCGCCAGCAACAGCTCGCTCATGCCCAGCACCCCGGTCATCGGCGTGCGCACCTCATGGCCAAGCGTGGCAAGGAAGCGGGTCTTGGCCAGGGACGCCTGCTCGGCCAGCTCCTGCTTGTGTCGCGCCAGCTGCCATTCATTGCGGCGGCGCAGACGCCGCTGGTACAGCCAGGCACCACTCAATATCAGCGCAACAGCTATCACGAGGAAAGTCATCACCCCGGCCGGGCTGCGCGCCCATGGCGGCTGCACGCGGAAGGCCAGGGTCTGCACCGGCGACCACACATTGTCCGAAGTGGCGGCCTGTATCTCCAGCTGATAGCGCCCCGGCGGCAGCCGCGAGAACACGCGATCGCCGGACGCGCCCACGTCCACCCAGTCCGGGTCATAGCCGGCCAGGCGGAAGCGGTAGGTATTGGTCGCCGAGTCGGCGAAGGACAGCAGGCGCGCGGCAATGCGCAGGTCGCGGTCGCCGTCGAGGATCTGCAAGGGCGATTCCAGGGTGATGTCGCGTTCCTTGTCACCGCGACGCACGCTGACCCGCTCGATGATCAGCGGCGGTCGGCGGGTTGAAGGCTTCACCTGGCTGGGGTCGAACAACACCACACCATCGGGCGTGCCACCGGCCAGCTGGCCGGTGCGCGCCTGCACCAGCGAGCGACGGCGGAACTCCTGCCCAGGCAGGCCATCGTGCACGCCATACATGCGCACCGAGCGATTGGCCGGGTCAATGCGGATCAGGCCGCGCGCACTGATCGCCCATGCCACGCCTTCGGCGTCCACCAGCAGGCCGGTGGCAGCCAGCATCGGAAAGCCCTGCTCGACGCCGACGCGATCAAGCAAGGTCATGCGCTGCCCATCCCACAGATAGCGATCCATGCGCCCAAGGCCGGCGATCCAGACCACACCGGTATCGGTGACGTGGAAGGTGGAGACGCGCCCTGTCGGTCCGCCCGGCACCGGTGCGAAGCGCCCCTGCTGCGACTGCCAGGCATGCAGGCCGGTGCCTGTCGCCAACCACAGCTGATCAGCGGGGCCGCATTGCATGTCCTCGATCAATGCTTCCGGCACCCCGGCCTGGCCCGGTTTCAGCTGCAGCAGCACGTGGCCATCAGCATCGCGTTGCTGCATGCCGCCGTCTTCGGAATAGATCCAGATCCGGCCACCGTTGCAGCTGCGCACGATGTCGGCATCACCGATCATCGCCGCGTCCTTGCCGTCATTGCCATGCCAGCGCTGTACGCTGCCGTCACCCGGGTCATAGCGCACCAGCGCATCCAGACTGCCTATCCAGACCTTGCCGTGTGCATCCTCAACCAACGACTGCGGCCAGTTCTTGCCATCAATCGCCTGCAGATGGTGTTGCACTTCACCGGTACCGGGGTCGAGCCGATCCAGGGCGCCACGCGTACCCACCACCCAGATACCACCAGAGGCCGATGGCGCCAAGGCCAGTGCATAGGGATTGCGCAACGAGGATGGATCGTCCAGATGCCGCGACAACACCGAGAACTGCCGCCAGCTCGGTGGCAGATGCCATAACCCGGCATTGGTGCTGGCGAACCACAGCCCGCCTTCGCGGTCCTCGTAGGCGCTGGACCAGTTGGGCTTGACCAGCCCGCGTTCCTGCGCGCTGTACAAGGGCACGTTGCGCACCACGTTGCTGCGGATGCGGCCCAGCCCGGAACGGGTATCCAGCCAGTAACTGCCATCGGCCGAATACTGCAGCATGTTGAACACATCGCCGGGCGCGGCACCTGCCCAGGTTGCCGCCTCGAAGCGGCCGTCGGCATGGCGCTGGACCACACCTTCGTTGGTGGCCACCCACAGCCGCCCTTGCTTATCCACCTTCAAGCCATTGATACGCGGCGAAGGCAGCAGTGCATTGCTGACCCGGTCGAAGCCTGCACCATTCCAACGCGCCAAGCCGCCCTTGGTGCCAACCCAGAGGCTGCCATCCGGGGTGACTGTCATGTAGGTCACCGACGCCGCCGGCAGGCTGTGCTCATCGCCGGCTATCGGCATGAAGCGACGGATATTGCCGTCAGGATCGAGCCGGTGCAGGCCACCGGTAGCGGTACCGAACCAGACGCTGCCATCAGGCGTGGAGGCGATGGCCCAGATCGTATTGCTGCCTATCTGCGGATAGGTCTGCTGGTCGAAGAAGGTGAACTTGAGCCGGTCCGGCGACAACATCACCAGCCCGGCGTTCTGCGTGCCAATCCACAGCCGGTTGCTTTTATCCGCGTGCAAACTCCACACCACGTTGTCGCGCAGCCCGTTCTCCGCGCGCCAGATGCGGTAGTTGCGGCCGTCGTAGCGGGCAAGCCCGTCACGGCTGGCCAGCCACAGGTAACCGGTGAGGTCTTCGGCAAAGGCATTGATGTTGCTGGAAGGCAGGCCGTCGGCCACGGTCAACTGCCGTGGCTGCGGTGTTGCAGGCACTTCGGCCAGTGCCACAGATGGCACCAGCAACAGTCCGCCCAGCAACAACCCTGCGAGCCATTTCATCAAACCCAACCTCCTGCCACGCCGCCCGGCGCGCCTGTGATGGCGACTATTGTGCCTGTCCCGGCGCCAACGCATCAGCGATCGCATCGACCAGCATCTGCCCGGTTACCGGCTTGCGCAGGAATCCCTTCATACCTGCAGCGCGCGCCAGCTGTTCGGCCTGTGCGTCAGCGCGCGCGGTGACCGCGATCAACGGGAAGCGGTGGCCGGACCCACGCAGCTGGTCGGCCAGCGCAATGCCATCCAACGCCGGCAGATCCAGGTCCAGCAGACCCACATCGAATACCCGCTCGCCAACCTCCGCCAACGCAGCCAAGCCGTGTGCGGCATGTATCACCTGATGGCCGCGCGCGGTCAGTAGACCGGTGATCACCTGGGCCACGGTCGGATCGTCCTCCACCAGCAGTATGGTCAGTGGCCGCAGCGCGACCGCAGGCTCGGCAGCAACCGCCCCGGCGCTGCTCGAGTGCTGCCATGGCAGCGGCACTTCAAGCACGAAGCACGCGCCTTCACCCAGACGGCTCTCGACGCGGATGTTGCCGCCCATTGCTATTGCAAGCTCCTGGCATATCGCCAGGCCCAGACCACTGCCACCGTAGCGCGATGCGGTACGGTTGCCGTCAGCCTGCTCAAAACGTTGGAACAGACGACTCTGCTGCTCGGCACTGATGCCCGGCCCGGTGTCGCTGACGCTCAGGCAAATGCCGCCATGCCCTGGCAGCAGCTGCGCGCCAACCGCGACCTTGCCACGCTCGGTGAACTTGATTGCATTGCCCAACAGGTTCATCAGGATCTGCCGCAGGCGCATGGCATCCCCCACCACCATCACCGGGTTTGCAAATGGCGCAGCAGCCTCGAACACCAGCCCGCGACGCTCCGCCATCGGTGCCATCAGAGCGCTCACTTCCTGCAGCAGGCGGCCGAGGTCGAAGGGACGATTGTCGAGCTCCAGCTTGCCGGCTTCGATGCGCGCCAGGTCCAGCGCGTCATTGACCAACGCCAACAGGTGCGTGCCGGCCTGCTGGATCGCACCGGCAAAGCGCTGCTGGCGTTCGTCCAGGTCGGTGCTCAGCAACAACTCACTCATGCCCAGGACACCGGTCAACGGCGTGCGCACCTCATGGCCCAAGGTTGCCAGGAATCGGGTTTTCGCCTGCGAGGCCTGTTCGGCCAATTCCTGCTTGTGCAGCGCCAGCTGCCATTCGTTGCGCCGACGCTCACGCCGCCGGTACCCGAGCACCGCTGCCACCGCCAACACTCCGAGCAGCAGCGCCCAGGCCGCCAGCGCCCAGTTGCTGCGCCACCACGGTGGTGCGACCTCGATCTGCAATGTCTGCGGTAGCGTCCACGGACCATCGGCGGCTGCACCCTGCACCTGCATCCGGTAGCTGCCGGCAGGCAGGCGCGATACCAGGCGTTCACCATCACTGCCCAGATCCACCCAGTTCTGGTCGTAGCCTTCGATCTGGACGCGGAAACGATGCCGCGCCGGATCGACATAGGACAGCAGTCGCCCGGTCACCCGCAGATCGCGATCCTCTGGCCCAAGGTGAATCGACGTCCCCTTGAGCCGCTGCTCGCGTGCAGCATCATCGCGACGCACGCCGATCGACTCGATCACCAGCTGCGAGCCCACTGGCGCGGTGACCTTGGCATCGGGATTGAAGCTGAGCAGGCCTGTCGCAGACACCGCCAATGCCCGTCCGCAACCTGCATGCGCCGGTGGCCGCGCGGTGAACTCGGTATCGGTCAGGCCATCGCCTTCTTCCAGCACCCGCACCCGCGCCGCGCCCGGCTGCCACCACAGCAGCCCGCGCGTCGTGGTCGCCCACAACTGGCCACTGCAGCCCACCACCAGCCCCCCCATCGCTACTGCCGGCACCCCTTCATCGGCACTCAGCCGCTGCAGCAGGGAGAATCCATTCGCGTCATGAGCGTAATGTTCCAACGCGCCATCACGCGCCAACCAGGCGCTGCCATCGGCGAGGAACACCAGGTCATAGACCATCCCTTCCGAAACACCAGGCACGACGACAAAACGTTTGCCATCAAAACGCTGCACGCCGCCACCGCCAACCAGCCACAGGCTGCCATCGGCCCCCTGTCGCAGCTGCTCAACCAGCTTTTCCGGCAGGCCGGAGGCCATTCCCTGCGGATAATCCGCCAACAAGCGACCATCGGCCGCTCGGTGCTGCAGGCCGTAATTGATGATGGACAGCCACATGCTGCCGTCAGCCGCCAGCCGCATCAGATCCGCGCGCTGGGTTGGATCGTCACCCACGCCCAGATCGATCCGCCGCACCTGTCCATCCGAAGGCCGGTACAGGGTGATCCCACCGGCGCGGCCCAGCCAGATCACCCCATCACTACCGCGCTGCACCGACCAGATGCTGCCGGGGCCGAGTTGTGCATCACCGGCCAGCTGCGACAGCTTGCCATCCACATCCAACTGGTACAGGCCATGGCCGCCGACCACCAGGAAACCCTTGCCGTCGGCGGCGGAGTTGATCAGGTACAGGCTCTCCAGCGATTTGCCGTCGAGCTGGTAGTGACTGGAAAACCGCGACCAGTCCGGGCGCAGATAGGCCATCCCCTGGGTCAACATGGCGGTCCAGATGCCGCCTTCGTGATCCTGCAGCAGATCCAGCACACCACTGTTGGCAGTCAGGAAGCCGCTGCCACCGTCACCATCCAGCAACTGCAGGTTATGCGCATCGCCGCGATACAGTCCGGAGGAACTGCCCATCCAGTAGCGCCCATCGCGATCATGCAGGACCATGGCCGCACGCGCCTGCGTCGCCTGCGGCCATGGCGCAGCCGACACCGTACCGTCGTCGAGTACCCGGTACAGGCCGGCGTCGGTGCCTACCCAGATGCCGCCATCGCGGTCGCCGCTCAGGCGGATCACATCCTTGCCTTCAAGCAGTGGCGAACGCACCGCCGCAAAGCCGTCCCCCCGCCGCCAGCGCACCAGGCCACTGGTGGTACCGATCCACATGCTGCTGTCCTTGCCGGGCAGCAAGGCGTAGATGGTGTCGTCCGGCAGGCTGCGTGGGTCATCCGGCTGGTGCTGGTAGCGGCTGATCCGGCCATCGGCATGCCGCAGACAGATACCGCTGCCGCTGGTACCCACCCACAGGTCACTGCCCTGCATGGCCAACGCCCAGACCTGCTGTTTGCAGATGGCCTCCAGCTCGGCGAAGCGGGTGAAGCGCTGGCGGTTGGCATCCAGCATCGCCAGGCCGGCACCGTTGGCACCGACCCAGACCCGGTCCTGTGCATCGATCAGCATGGTTTCCAGCGTGTTGCCCGGCAACGAGCCCGACACCTGCGGGTCGTGCCGCCATACCCGCAACTGGGTGCCGTCGTAGCGTGCAAGGCCATCATCGGTGGCTGCCCAGACGTAGCCTTGATGATCCTGGCCCAGCGCAAGCACGGTCCGCGACGGCAGGCCTTCAGCCACACCCAGACGCCGCATGCGCGGCGTTTCAGCCAGATCCAGCGCCACCGCCCAGCACGGCCACAACAGCAGCAACGCCAGCACCGTCAGCCGTGCACCCCGAAAAATCCTTTTCATCAACGCCCGACACTCCCCATCGCGGCCCCACATGCATCACCCCAATCGGTGCGACTTTAGCGCCGGCCCCGGCCCCGGGCAAAGTCACCTGAACCGACTGCGTAACAAACCGTTGCGCAATATGCGCACAAACCATCACCTGCATCCGCCTAGAATCCCCTATCCCGACCCGGAGCCGGACCTTGCTGCCACGCCTGCTACTGCTGACCTGCGGCCTGCTCTCCTTTGCCGCCACTGCTGCCAACGAGCGCTACCGGCTTGATCCCGTGCATACCCGGGTGCTGTTCTCCATCGAGCATGCCGGCTTCTCGCATGCGCTGGGCACGGTCTCCGGCAGCGAGGGCGTACTCGACTTCGACCCGCAGGACTGGGCCAACGCCAGGCTCGACGTCGCGGTGCCGATCACCCGGCTGGACCTGGGCGATGACAAATGGAACCAGGCCACGCTGGCGCGCAACCTGCTCGATGGCGAGCGCTTCCCGCAGGCACGCTTTGTTTCCAGCCGGGTCGAGCCGATTGATGCCAGCCACGCCCGTGTGTTCGGCCAACTGACATTGCGCGGGGTCAGCCGTGAAGTCGCGCTGGAGGTCACCCTCAACGCGCTCAAACGCCACCCGCTGCCACCGTTCCGGCGTACCGCCGGGTTCTCGGCGACCACCACGCTCAGTCGCGCCGACTTTGGCGTCAGCGCCTGGCCCTCGGTGATCGGCGACAAGGTCGAACTGCGCATCGAGGCCGAGGCCGTACGCGATGCCGGCGCCGAAGCACCGCCCGCCACCACTGAACCGACACCCGCGCCGGACAGCAGCCTCGAAGATGCCGCCGACGCAGCCCTGAAATCCGCAACAGAAACGGAAAAACACCCATGAGCCTTGAAAACACCGCGCAACGCTGGGGCAGCCTCAGCAAAAGCCTGCACTGGCTGATCGCCGTGCTGATCCTGGCCCTCGGCATCGTCGGCCTGACCATGGGCGAGTTCCCGAAGACGCCGAAGTACTTCTGGATCTACACCATGCACAAGTCCATCGGCATCACCGTACTGGTGCTGGTGGTGGTTCGCCTGGGCTGGCGCCTGTATGCCGGTGCGCCGGAACCGGTGCCCGGCACCCCGAGCTGGCAGGAACGGATTGCTTCGGCCACGCATTGGCTGCTGTACGTGCTGATGTTCGCCATCCCGCTGTCGGGTTGGTTGTACGACTCGGCCAGTGGTCTGCGCCCGTTCAAGCTGTTCGGGTTGGTCGAAATGCCCAAGCTGGTTGCCCCCAGCGAGCAGGCCAGCCAGTTCTCCCATGCCATCCACGAATGGGGCTTCTGGGCGCTGATCCTGCTGGTGCTGGCACATGCCGGTGCCGCGTTCTATCACCACATTCATCTACGCGATGCCACGCTGGCACGCATGCTGCCGCAAGGCTGGCTCAACCTTCCGCAAAAGGATTCCGCATGAACATCAAGCTCACCTCCCCCGCCGCTGTTGCCGCCGCCCTTGCCGGCATGCTCGCCGTCGCCCCGGCCATGGCTGCCGACTACCAGCAGGCGCCGGGCGCCGGTTCCATCCTGGTGTTTGCCACCAAATATGACGGTGAAGTCTTCACCGGCAGCTTCCCCGGCTTCCAGACCCAGGTCAGCTTTGACCCGGCCAACCCGGCTGCCGGCAAACTGGACGTGACCATCCCGCTGGTTGGTGCCAAGAGCGGCAATACCGATCGCGACTCCACCCTGCAGGGCGCGGATTTCTTCAACGTCGCACAATTCGCCCAGGCCCGTTACACCGCCAACGGCTTCCGCGCGCTGGGCAACAACCAGTACGCCGCCGACGGCACCCTGGAGCTGCGCGGCGTCAGCAAGCCGGTGACGCTGACCTTCACCTGGGCAGCGGGCGCGCAGCCCGTGCTGACCGGCAAGGCCACGGTCAAGCGACTGGACTTCGGCGTGGGTGGTGGCGACTGGGCCGACACCAAAACCATCCCCAACGAAACCGCGATCAGCACCATCGTCAAGCTGAACGCCAAGTAAGACGCTGCCCTCACCCCAACCCCTCTACCGCACGCGGGAGAGGGGAATGTAGTGCCGAGCCATGCTCGGCAAGGGCTTTCCCGGTAAACCCCAAGCATGTAATGCCGAGCCATGTTCGGCAGAGGCCTTCCCGGCAACGCCCCAGCCGAGCATGGCTCGGCACTACAGGTGTGGCGGCAACCACGCGACCAACACGGCCGCATCAAACGGCCACTCCAGCTCCCTGCCGCCCGCATCCCGCAATACCGGCACGCGCGCGCCATACGCCGCCTCCAGCGCCGCATCGTCATCGATGAACACACTGTCGAACTCCGGCGCCCGCACCTGTGCCAGCACCGCCAGTGCCAGGTCACATAGATGGCAATCATCACGTTGGTAAAGGATCAATCCCACTTCGGCACCTGCGCAAGGAATGCTGCGCTGCAGACATGGCCTGCAGCAATGAACCCGTAGAATAGCGGCCATCTCAACGCAGTACGCAGAATCAGCATGTCCGTCAGTACGTTCGACCTGTTCAAGATCGGCATCGGCCCGAGTTCGTCACACACCGTTGGTCCGATGCGCGCGGCCGAGCGCTTCGTCCACCGC
>QFOV01000071.1 GCA_003248565.1 Stenotrophomonas sp. | reverse complement strand
CAAAGTGGCCGAGTAGCTCAGTTGGTAGAGCAGGGGATTGAAAATCCCCGTGTCGGCGGTTCGATTCCGTCCTCGGCCACCAAAATTTCAAGGGTTCGCAGAAATGCGAGCCCTTTTTTGTTGTTCTTTTGCAGCGGATTTGTGCCGGTTGCGATTGTGGTGGTGGTTTGCGTTTGCGGTTTGTAGGAGCTGCGTTAGCCGCGAAGCTGAGGTCGCTGAAATTGCAGGGAGAGACTGCGATCTTTTGGATCGTTTGCTTCGCGGCTTACGCCGCTCCTACAAGAGCGGTTCTGCTGGTTCTTTGGTGGTTTTGCCGAGCATGGCTCGGCACTACAGCTGATGCGGCCCCGACTTGGTCGGGGCTTGGGTGCTCAGTTGCTTGGCAACAACGGCCGCAGCAGCGGCTCCAGCTGTTCGCGACGCCAGCCGGCGAGGGCCGTGGGCCAGTTGCCACTTTCCAGCAAGGCCTCCAGGTGCTTGCGAGAGGCGAGCAGGCCGTCCGGCAACCCCAGCTCGGCGGTGCGCTTGCTGACGGCGTCCTGCAGGCGCTTGAGTGCGCTCTTGTTGCTGTCGGTGGCCGGCAGGGCCATCGGTGCGTCGGCTTCGTCGGCAAGCGGGGTGTTCAGTGCTTCCCATACCTGCTGGGCCAGCTTGCGCGGGGCCTTGGGGAAGCGGCCGAACAGCTTCAGCATGGCGTCGTAGTCGGCTGGCGGGGTGCGCGCCAGCACGTTGGCAAGTTCATTGTCCAGGATCCAGCTGCGCGGCTTGTCGTTGCTGCGGGCCTGCTGGTCGCGCCAGCGCAACAGGCGCAACAGGCGTAGCTGGGCGTCGCGCTCCAGTACCTGCGAGGAGCGCATCGACAGGTGTGGCCAATGCTCGCCTTCGTCACCCTCGACGCTGGCCAGCAGGCGTTCGCCATCGTCCTGCAGCCATTGCATGCGATCAGCAGCCTGCAGCTTGGCGCTGATGGTGTCGTGCATGGCGAACAGGTATTCGACGTCGTCGGCGGCGTACTCCAGCTGCGCGTCGCTGAGCGGGCGCTTGAGCCAGTCCGAGCGGGTCTCGCCCTTGGGCAGGGTAACGCCGGTGATCTCGGCAACCAGCTTCTGGTAGCCCATGCCGCCGCCGATGCCGGCCAGTGCGGCGCCGATCTGGGTGTCGAACAGCGGCCGCGGCAGCGCGTCGCAGGCGCACTTGAAGGCCACCAGGTCTTCGCTGGCGCTGTGCATGATCTTGGTGATCGAGGTGTCGGTCAGCCAGGGCTTCAGTGCCTCGCACATGCCGGGGATCAGCGGGTCGATCAGCAGGATCTCATCGCCGACCGCCATCTGTACCAGGGCCAGCTGCGGCCAGTAGGTGCGTTCGCGGATGAATTCGGTGTCCAGCCCGATCCGGCTCGGGCGCTGGCGGTAGCGTTCTTCCAACTCCGCCGGGTGTTTGATCCAGTAAGCCACGTGGGGTTCCGTCAACTGCAGGGTTTGCTCAGGCAGGCGAGAATAGCCTAACGTCGGGCCGCTCCCGGGAAAGTGTGCAAGGTAATGGAGGCGTTTTTGGGTAAAACCGGCCAATTGTTGGGTCTGACGGCGCTGTTGCTGGCGCTGGCGGGGTGTAGCGGCAGCGCGCCGCAAGCGCCGTTGGCTGCGCCAAATGCCGAGCCAGCGAAGAAGCCAAGCCTGGCCGAGCGGCTGGAGGCGAGGGCTGAGGCACGTGCCGAAGCCAAGGCCGAGGCAGCTGCGGCAGCAAAGGGCCAGCCCGCAACGCCGGATCCCACCCCGCAGCTTGAGGACATCACGTTGCCGGTCTGGAGCGCGCCGGAAGTCAGCCTGCAGCCCGGGCAACTGGCCGAAGCGCGCAAAGCGGCCGACAAGGCGCTGGCCGAGGACAGGCTGTACCGCGAGGCTGAGGATGCCATTCCGCTCTACCTGGCGATCCTGGCCCAGCAGCCGAAGGACCGGGCCGCGCAGCGCGGCCTGGACAAGGCCCGGCAGCGTCTGCGCGCGCAGGCAAGCGCCTTGATGGCGCAACCGGAGAATCAACGGCAGGCCCTGGCCCAGGCTGCCGAGATCGCTGGCGTAGCGGTGGCGTTGGCGCCCGAGGGCAAGGCCGAGCAGGACTTGCAGCAGCGCATCGCAGTGGCGCGGCGGTTGCTGGCGCTGAACCGCGCCGGCGAACAGGCGCTGCGCCAACACCAGTTTGGCGAGGATGGCGGCGGCGCACAGGCGGCGTTCCGCGAAGTGCTGGCGTCCGACCCACTCAACAGCCGCGCCCGGCAGGGCTTGGCGGCGGTGGAAAGCGGCCTGATCCGCCGTGCCGAACATGCCGCGGCAATGGACTCGGACTTCGAGGCGGCCGCGCGCTGGCTGGACAAGGCCACCACTATCCGTGGCGAGGCCGTGACCTTGAAGGATGCACGTGCGCGCATCGAAGGCATCCGCACCGCCCAGCTTGATGCGCTGCGCGAAGGCGGCCTGCGTGATCTGGTTTCATCCAAGGGGCTGAAGGATGCGCGGCTGAAGCTGGCCCAGGCCGAGCGGATCGCGCGGCCCGGCGACCGCACCGTGGCCCTGCTGCGCGAGCGCATCGAGCTGGTCACCCATTACGGCAGCTTCCGCCCGGGGCAGGTGTTCAGCGATGCCTTGGCCGACGGCAGCCGTGGTCCGCAGATGGTGGTGGTGCCCTATGGCAGCTTCCAGATGGGGGCGACGGAGGGCGAGATCGGTAGCGCCGATGCCGAACGTCCGCAGCATCTGGTGAGCTTCGAGCGCGGTTTTGCGATGTCGATCACCGAGGTTACCGTCGCCGACTTCCGTCGCTTCGTGGAGGCCGCCAAGGCGCGCCCGCGTGCGACCCGGCGCGGCCATTCGATTGTCTATGACGAGCGTAGCGGCAACTTCATCCGTCGCAGCGGGGTGGATTGGCAGTCCGATTACAACGGTGCCAAGGCCGCGCCCAATAGCCCGGTGATGCATGTCAGCGTCCGCGATGCTGAAGCCTATGCGGCTTGGCTGTCCGATCAGACCGGGCGCTACTACCGCCTGCCCAGCGAGTCGGAGTTCGAGTACGCATTGCGGGCTGGCAGCCAGGGCCGCTATCCGTGGGGGCGATCGATGACGCCGCCGGAGAACGCTGGCAACTTCACTGGCAGCCTGGATGTATCGCCCAGTGGTCGGCACTGGAACAATGCCTTCGTCGGCTATGGCGATGGCTTCTGGGGCACCGCGCCGGTGGCGATGTTCAGTGCCAATGCCTGGGGCCTGCACGACATCAGCGGCAACGTCAGCGAGTGGGTGGCCGATTGCTGGCACGCCAGCTACCGGCGTGCGCCGGCCGATGGCGCGGCCTGGTACAACCCCGGCTGCCGGCAACGGGTGATCCGCGGTGGCAACTGGGCCAATGCGCCGGAGCAGACCCGCGCGGCGTGGCGGCAATCACAGGACTCGGACGTCACCTCGGCGCGCATCGGCTTCCGCCTGGTACGCGGAATTTGACCTTGCAGCGGCCTGCGCTGGCGGTACCATCGGCGGGGGCCAGCCCGGCCCAGACGGAATCCAACCATGCGACAAGATCCTTTCGGTAACCAAGGCAATGGCGGTCAACGTCGGCGTGGCGGCGGCCTGTTCGGGAATATCCGCTGGGTGATCCTGCTGGGCTTCGCGGTCTATGGCGGCTGCTATTACTTCGGCAACCGCTCGGTGGACCCGTATACCGGCGAGAAGGTGCTGATCGACAGCTCGCTCAATGCCAGTGAAGAGAAGGCGATGGGCCTGCAGGCCTACCAGGAGATCCTGGCGCAGGAGCGGCCGGTCGATCCAAATTCGCAGATCGCCCGCCAGGTGCGCGAGATCGCCAGTCGCCTGATCGCCAAGGTCGACGTGGTGGAAACCTCGCTGGCGCAGGAGCACGGCCTGCAGCCGCAGCACTTCGCCAAGGACTTCGAGTGGGACGTGAACGTGCTGCAGTCCGATGAAGCCAATGCGTTCTGCCTGCCCGGCGGCAAGATGGCGGTCTATACCGGGCTGATTCCGGTCGCACAGAACGCCGATGCCCTGGCGGTGGTGATGGGGCACGAAATCGCCCACGCCTTGCTGCGGCATGGCGCCCAGCGCATGGCCCAGCAGAAGCTGACCCAGATCGGGCAGATGGCTGGCGCGGCCAGCGGCATGGATGTTCAACAGCAGCAGATGATGATGTCGGCCATGGGCTACGGCTACCTGCTGCCGTATGCGCGCTCGCATGAAACCCAGGCAGATGAAGTCGGGCTGATGTTGGCGGCAGCTGCCTGCTTCAACCCGGAAGAAGCGGTGCCGCTATGGCAGCGCATGAGCCAGGCCAGTGGCGGGCAGGCGCCGCCGGAGTTCTCCTCCACCCATCCCAATCCCGGTACCCGCATCCAGAACCTGCAGGCCTTGATGCCCAAGGCGCAGGAGTACAAGCAGCGCTTCTGTACCGCCGGCGCTGCAGCCAGGTAACACGCGGCGCAGCGGACTGCACAGGGACATAACGAACGCCGGAGGATGCTCGCCGGCGTTCTTGCTTTGTGGCCAGAGGTTACGGATGCGACGTGGTGCGTTGTTGGCTCTTGGTGTGTTGTTGATCGTGGTGGCGGTTGGCTGGGGCCGGGCGGCACACGCCAGGCAGTTGTCCGCAGGTCGCTACGGCCGTGTGCAGGTGGTGGAGCCGCCGGTCGCGCCGCGTGGTCTGGTGATCTATTTCGCAGACCCGGCCTTGCCACGTGCGCAGCGCAGGCAGTTTGCCGGGCAGCTGGCACACGCCGGCGCATGGGTGGCGGTGGTGGACGCAGCGCGTTATCGACAGCGGCTGCAGAAGGGCAATGGCAGCTGCCGGGCGATGGCCGATGATGCGGCGCTGCTTGCCCAGAAGCTGCTCAAACGCGAGCGTGCCGAGCAGTTCTACCTGCCGGTATTGGTCGGTCAGGGCAGCAGTGCAGGCTTGGTGCGCGACAGCGCAGCCGGTGCTGCAGCCGGCGAATTCGCCGCCGCCCTGGTTGCTGCGGATGGCGCAGCAGCGAGTGACGCGGGTTGTGTTGGCGGAACGGCGACCGTGCAGGTCAAGTCCTTGCCGACGGATGCGCTGTTGGCGGCGGTGCCGGCGGCGCTGCACGCCGCACCTGCATCAGGGGTGGCGACGCTGCCCTTGGTGAAGATGCCGGTTGCAGGCAGCAAGCGGCTGGTGGTGTTGATCTCCGGTGACGGCGGTTGGCGTGACCTGGACAAGGGGCTGGCGCACGAGCTCAACCAACGCGGCATTTCCGTGGTCGGCTGGAACAGCCTGCGCTACTTCTGGAAGAAACGTACTGCTGCCCAGATAGGTGCCGATCTGGACAATGTGGTGCGTACCTATCGGCAGCGCTGGCAGGCTGACGACGTGGCGCTGGTTGGCTATTCGTTTGGCGCGGATGTGCTGCCCTTTGCCTATCCGCTGCTCAGCGGGGAGCAGCGCAGCGCGGTACGGTTGGTGTCGCTGTTGGGGCTGGCCCACGGTGCTGACTTCGAGGTGCGCGTAGGCGGCTGGCTGGGCTGGTTCCGTGCCCAGGAAGTGCCTGTGCAGCCTGCGTTGGCCGGCTTGCAGCCAGTCGCGCACCAGTGCATTTACGGCGTCGATGAGAAAGACAGCCTTTGCCGCGACCTGCGAGGTGATGCGCATATGCAGGTGGTTGAGCTCCCCGGTGGGCATCACTTCGATCGTGACCCGGGCAAGCTGGCGCGGATCATTGTCGATCGTTGGGATGCGGCGCCGGCTCAGCCCTGAGTGGAATCGCCGGGCGCTGGTTTTGCGCTGATCTGCTCAACCCTCAATTGCAGCTCGCCTTCGGCCAGACGGGCGCGCAGCTGTTCGCCGGGCTTGACCTGCTCGGCGCTGCGGACAAGGGCGCCGTCCTCAAGCGTGGTCAGGATCGAATAACCACGCGCCACGGTAGCCAGGGGGCTCACCGCTTCCAGTGAGCGGGCGACGCCGCGCAGACGCAATGCATCGCGCTGCAACTGGCGCGCCATCGCCGCATGGGCGCGCGGTGCCAGGGTTGCCAGCTTCTCGGCCAATGCGTTCAAGCGTCGCTGTGGCTGGGTGCTGCGCAGTACGGTGGCGGCGTGGCGGAGTCGAGATGCGCGACGTTCCTGTTGCTGCTGCCAGGTGGCGTGCAGGCGTGCGAAGGCGGCTTCCTGTCGATGCTTGAGCAGGTTCAGCCGTGCCTGCGGGCTATGCGCCTGCAGCCGCAAGGCTGCACGGTCGGCGCGCTGCATGGCCTGGCTCATAGCGTGTACCTGCAGCTGTTGCAGGCGTTGCGCCAACCGGCGTACCCGCAGCGCAAGATCGCGTTGGTCCGGGACCAGCAGCTCGGCGGCCACGGAAGGCGTCGGTGCGCGCAGATCGGCGGCGAAGTCGCTCAGGCTGAAGTCGGTTTCGTGGCCTACCGCCGAAACGACCGGCGTGTTGCTGGCGGCGACTGCACGCGCCAGCTGTTCGTCGTTGAATGCCCACAGGTCTTCCAGTGAACCACCGCCGCGGGTCAGCAGGATCACGTCGTAACGGCCACTGGCATCGGCCTGGCGCAGCAGCGAGGTGATCTGCGGTGCGGCGGTGGCGCCCTGTACCAGCGACGGCAGCAGCTCGACTTCCAGCATCGGGAAACGCCGCTCCAGCACGCTCAGTACGTCGCGCACCGCGGCGCCACTGGGCGAGGTGATCACTGCCAGCCGGCGCACGTGTGCTGGCAGCGGACGCTTGCGTGCTGGGTCAAACAGGCCCTCGGCTTCGAGTCGGGCCTTGAGTTCGTCGTAGGCGCGGCGCAGCGCGCCTTCGCCGGCTTCTTCCATGTGGTCGAGGATCAGCTGGTAGTCGCCACGTGCTTCGTACAGGGTCAACCGGCCACGCACCAATACGCGCATGCCTTCGCGCGGGAGGAACTTCAGCCACTGGCTCTTGGGCTTGAACATCGCTGCACGCACCTGGGCGCGCGCGTCCTTCAAGGTGAAGTACAGATGCCCGGAGGCGGGCCGGCTGACACTGCCCAGTTCGCCTTCCACCCAGACCATCGGGAACGTGCTCTCCAGAAGGTCGCGCGCCAAGGTGTTGAGCTGGTTGGGGGTGAGGACGTCGTTGCTGGAGGTCATGGTTGAACTGCTATGCCGGTGGGACGCTCGTCCGCGCCGATGGCGCAGACGAGCTGACGGCCGCTATCTTACGGGAGCGACTGTGCTAGTCGAAGAAATCGAACAGGGAGATGTCCAGATCGGGGAAATCCAGCCAGGACAGGTCGAAATCAAACCAGCTCGAGCTACTGTCGGTCGCCATCGAGCGCAGCATTTCTGCTTTCATTGCGGCGTAGTCGCAGGCTTCACCACTGGCTGCATGTAACTGGTCAAAGTCGGAATGGGTGTTGAACAGGGCGTGTGACCAACATTCGAGATCGATGTTGATCTTGCTGCGCCGGTTGGCGTCGCGCACCTGTTGCACCGAGTAGAAGTTGCGCTTGCCGTAGTGGCGAAGCAGGTCGTCGCCGACCAGTTGGGCTTGGCGGCGCTTGTCCTCAGGCGCGATGGCGCAGGGGGTGGGCAATAGTTCGTTGCTCATTCACATTCCTTGTGGCGATTGCGGGGAGTGATGTTGGAATCGAAGGGGGGCTAACGCTTCTGCGCCGCGTCAGCATGCCGCTGCAGGGCCCATTGCACATGCTCACGCACCACTTCGGAAGCGTGCGACTGACGACTCAGCAGTGCGTTCTGCGCGGCAGCAGAAGGTGTTGCATTGCCCAGCGCCACGGCAATATTGCGCAGCCAACGCTCATGGCCGCTGCGGCGGATCGGGCTGCCTTCCGTGCGGCGCAGGAACTCGTCCTCTTCCCAGGCAAACAGCTCGGGCAGGGTGGCGGTATCCAGATTGTTGCGGGCGCGGAAGTCCGGCTCGTCGGTGCGCCGGGCGAACTTGTTCCACGGGCACACCAGCTGGCAGTCATCGCAGCCATAGATGCGGTTGCCCATCAGCGGGCGCATTTCCAGCGGAATCGCGCCTTCATGCTCGATGGTCAGATAGGAAATGCAGCGGCGTGCATCCAGCCGGTGCGGGGCGATGATGGCGGCAGTGGGGCAGACATCGATGCAGCGCGTGCAGCTGCCGCAATGCGCGGTGGCCGGCACATCCACCGGCAATGGCAGGTCAACGTAGATCTCGCCGAGGAAGAACCAGGAGCCGCCGTTGCGGTCGATCAGGCAGGTGTGTTTGCCGATCCAGCCCAGCCCGGCATTGCGCGCGAGTGCGCGCTCCAGCACAGGAGCGGAGTCGACGAAGACCCGGTAGCCGAACTGACCGATCTCGCCGGCGATGCGTTCGGCCAGCTTCTGCAGGCGGTTGCGCATCAGCTTGTGGTAATCGCGGCCCAAAGCGTAGCGCGCCACATAGGCGCGCTCTCCATCATTCAAGGTTGCCCAGGCTTCGGCATCGTCCTTGTGGCCGTAATCCAGGCCGACCGAGATCACCCGCAGCGTGCCGGGCAGCAGTTCCTGTGGGCGTGCCCGCAAGGTGCCGTGGCGCGCCATCCATTCCATCGTCCCGTACAGGCCTTTGCCCAGCCAGTCGGCCAGGTGCGCTTCATCCTCGCCCAGCTCGATGCCGCTGACCCCGCAGCGCTGGAAGCCCGCCTCACGGGCAAGCTGGCGGATGCGCAGCGACAACTGCGCCGGATTTGCGGCGGTAACGGCTTCAGACATGGCGCAAGTATAGAATTGCCGGCATGTCAGAGCCCGTCGAATTGTTCGATATCGCCGCTGCCCGCCAGATTGATGGGCAAGCGACCGCTGCCCTGGGCGGTGATGCGTACCTGCTGATGCAGCGCGCCGGCCACGCTGCGTGGCAGACCGCGCTGCAGTATTGGCCGCAGGCGCGGCGCATCGTGGTGGTGTGCGGGCCCGGCAACAACGGCGGCGACGGCTATGTGCTGGCCCGTCACGCCCGCCAGTCAGGACGTGACGTCAGCGTGCTGCACTTGCCGGAGGCGTCACCGCGCACGGCCTTGGCGCAGCGCGCCTGCACCGATTACCTGGCCGTTGGCGGCCACGTTGAGATTTTGCCGCATTGCCTGCAGCAGGCCGATCTGATCATCGATGCGTTGTATGGCATCGGCTTCAGCCGCGCGCCAGATACCGAAGACGCGGCCCTGATTGCAGCAATGAATGCTGCGTCTGCGCCGGTGTTCGCGCTGGATGTGCCCAGTGGCGTTGATGCGCTCAGCGGTAACGTAATGGGCGCCGCGGTGCGTGCGGCGCGGGTATTGCAGTTCATCGTGCCGCATCAGGGACTGCACACCGGTGCGGCGCTGGAGCACGCTGGGCAGCGCCTGCTGGCTGATCTGGAGGTGCCGGCTGTCGCCTTTGAGGGTGTCAGTGCGAGCGCACTGCGCTGGGCCAGGCCGCAGTTGCCGAGGATGCTGTCGCCGCGTCGGCTCAATACCCATAAAGGCGAATCCGGGCATGTGCTGTGCGTCGGCGGCAACCATGGCAGTGGCGGCGCGGTGATGCTTGCAGCCGAGGCTGCGCTGCGCAGTGGTGCCGGTCTATGCAGCGTTGCAACCCGCGCGCTGCATGTGGCGCCGTTGTTGGCGCGTTGTCCCGAAGCGATGGTGCACGCCGTCGATAGTTCCGAGGTTTTCGCGCCATTGCTGGCACGCGCCACTGTCATCGCGCTTGGGCCCGGACTGGGCCAGGATGATTGGGCGCATGCCTTGTGGTCGGCGGTGCTGGGCAGCGGCAAGCCGCTGGTGCTGGATGCCGATGGTTTGAATCTGCTGGCCGCTGAGCCGCGGCCGCTGCCGCAGGCGATTCTCACCCCGCACCCGGGCGAGGCCGCGCGCCTGCTTGGTACCGATACCGCCAGCATCCAGCGTGATCGTTTTGCTGCAGCGCATGCCTTGGCAGCGCGCCATGCGGCAGTGGTGGTGCTGAAGGGCGCCGGTACGGTGATCGCCGCGCCCGGGCAGCTGCCGCGGGTGATTGCCGCGGGAAATCCTGGCATGGCGGTCGGCGGCATGGGCGATCTGCTGACCGGCGCCATCGCCGCCGTGTTGGCGCAGGGCCTGTCGCTGTTTGATGCAGCCAGCACCGGCGCCTTGCTGCACAGCCTGGCCGGCGATGCGGCGGCTGCCGAAGGTGAGCGCGGGCTGTTGCCGCGCGATCTATTGCCGCACCTGCGGGCGCTGGCCAATCCATAATGTGTCCCATGATCGAATTGTCTTTGCCCCACGCCGAGAGCACCGACCTGCTGGGTCAGGCCTTGGCACAGACCCGGCCCGCGCAGGCGGTGGTTCACCTGCAAGGTGATCTTGGCGCCGGGAAATCCACCTTGGCCCGGGCCCTGCTGCGCGCGCTGGGCGTGCAGGGGCCGATCCGCAGCCCGACCTACACCTTGATCGAGCGCTATCCGCTGGATGCCGGCGAAGCCTGGCATCTGGACCTGTACCGGATCGGCAACGCCGGTGAGCTGGATTTCCTGGGGCTGGACGATGCCAGCGCCGACCTGTGGCTGATCGAATGGCCCGAGCGCGGGGCTGGCGGATTGCCGCCGTTGGACCTGGTGGTGGCGCTGGAGATCGACGGCCATGGCCGCCGTGCGCGGCTGCAGGCATATAGCCCGACCGGTGAGGCCTGGCTGCAGCGGTTGCGCAAAACGCAACACTTGCAGGGGCTTTCTGCCCTGTAACAACAGGAAGTTACGGCAGGTTGCGGATTATTAAGGGAAAAAATGTTGCAATTACCGAAATCCGGTGATTGAATCCGCCCATGACTACGGGAAACCGCCTGTTCGCATTGTCTGTCGCCGTTGCCGGCCTGTGCCTGGCCAGCGCTTCCGCGTGGGCCGGTGAGGTCCGTGGGCTCGGTTTGAGCGCTGGCGCAACCGGCACCCGCGCCGAGATCCAGCTCGCTGGTGGTGGCAGCTACAAGACCATCAGCCTGGCCGGCCCCAACCGTCTGGTCATCGATTTCCCCGAATCCACCGGCGTGCGCGGCCTCAAGCTGCCTGCACCTGCAGGTGTGGTCACCGCCGTGCGCACCGGGAACCCGGTCCCCGGTACCTTCCGCATCGTGTTCGACCTGGCCGAATCCGTGGCTGCCTTCAAGCCGCAGATGCAGGGGCAGGGCGCCGAATCCAAGTTGCTGATCGAATGGCCGGGTGAAACCGCGCCGCGGGCAGCTGTTGCTGCCGCGCCCAGCGCAAGCTCGCCAGCGCTGGTGCCCGCTGCCGCTCCCGTGGTGAATCCAGAGCAGGCACGTGCCGAAGCCGCCCGCGCCACCGCTGCATTGACCGCTGCGGTGCGTCAACAGGCGATCACACCGCCACCGGTGCCGGTCCAGGCGACTCCAGGTCCGGCAGCTGCAGGCGCGACGACCGTCGTCGCCAGCAGCGGCAATACGCCGGTTGCCGCTTCGACATCTTCACCGGCTGCGATCCTCAATGGGCAGGGCACCCCGGTCCGCACCACCATCGCTACCGGCGTGCCCACTCCGATCGTGGCAAGTCCGGCTGCTGCGGCACCTGCGGCTGCCGCACCGGTCGCTGCAGCGCAGACGCCTGCGCCGCGCCCGGTCATGCCAAGTGACGCGTCACGAATTCGGATGGCGCCGGGCATGCGCAATCTGGTGGTTGCCATCGATCCGGGCCACGGTGGCCAGGATCCGGGTGCCGTCGGCCCCACTGGCAAGCGGGAGAAGGACGTGACGTTGGCGGTTGCACGTGAACTTGCCCGCCAGGTCAATGCAACGCCGGGCCTGCGCGCGTTCCTGACCCGCGACACCGACGTGTTCATCCCGCTGCCGATGCGCGCCCAGCGTGCACGTGCGGCCAGGGCTGACATCTTCATCTCGATCCACGCCGATGCGGCCGAGAATCGCTCAGCGACGGGTTCTTCGGTCTATGTGCTGTCGACCAAGGGTGCGTCCTCGCAGCGTGCGCGTTGGCTGGCGGACAAGGAAAACGCCGCCGACCTGATTGGTGGCGTCAGCCTCAGCCGTACCGAAGGCACCTTGGCCAACGTACTGCTGGATCTGGCCCAGAGCGGCAACATGAAGGCGTCGGAAGACGCGGCCGGGCACGTGCTCGGCGGCCTCAAGCGTATCGGCAACAACCACAAGCCCAACCTTGAGCGGGCCAACTTCGCCGTGCTGCGCACCTCCGACATGCCGGCAATGCTGGTCGAAACCGCGTTCATCTCCAACCCGGATGAAGAGCGCCGCCTGATTGATCCGGCCTACCAGCGCCGCATCGCCGGTGCCGTGCTCGATGGCGTGCACACCTTCTTCAGTCGTCAGCCACCGCCGGGCACCTTGTTCGCCGCCCGCGCCCAGGCCGAGATGGATGCTGCCGCTGGCACCGTTGCGGGTGGTAGCAAGTAAGACTGCGCTTGTTTGAAGTCCCTCTCCCTGCGGGAGAGGGGTTGGGGTGAGGGTGGGGCGAAGTAAGGATCGATGAACTACCAGTCCTTGTCCGGCTTTTCTGCTGAAATCTCACATTGTCAGCAGGCGTACCCTCATCCGCCCCTTCGGGGCACCTTCTCCCGAAGGGAGAAGGGATTGGCGCTCTGATCGCGGTGTTCGGCCCATGCTCGGCTATCATCGTCGGCATGCATGAAGTCAGCCTGATCCCCCGCCAAGCCTCGTTCCTCTATCGCGCCACAGCCTCGCTATTGACCGGCGGTGCGGCATGAATGCGATCCGTCCGTTGCCGGAAATCCTGATCAACCAGATCGCCGCCGGCGAAGTGGTCGAGCGGCCCGCCTCGGTGGTCAAGGAGCTGGTCGAGAACGCGCTTGATGCCGGTGCCACCCGTGTCGATATCGACCTGGAGGAAGGCGGGGTACGCCTGATCCGCATCCGCGACAACGGTGGTGGCATCGCCGCCGAGCAGCTGCCGCTGGCAGTGTCGCGTCACGCCACCAGCAAGATCGCCAGCCTGGATGACCTGGAATCGGTGGCCACGCTGGGCTTCCGTGGTGAAGCGCTGCCGTCGATTGCCTCGGTCAGCCGCTTCACCCTCGCTTCGCGCCGTGCCGATGACGAGCACGGCTCCGCGTTGCAGATCGAGGGCGGCAAGCTCGGTGATGTCACCCCGCGTGCGCATGCACCCGGCACCACGGTCGAGGTGCGCGAGCTGTTCTACAACGTGCCGGCACGGCGCAAGTTCCTGCGCGCCGAACGCACCGAGCTTGGCCACATCGAGGAGTGGCTGCGTTCACTGGCGTTGGCCCGTCCAGACGTGGAACTCCGTGTCTCGCACAATGGCAAGCCTTCGCGCCGCTACAAGCCCGGTGATCTGTATTCGGATGCGCGTCTGGGCGAAACCCTGGGCGAGGACTTCGCACG
>QFOV01000070.1 GCA_003248565.1 Stenotrophomonas sp. | reverse complement strand
CTCGCGCTCACTGCCGCTCAGTGCGAAATCACCAAACGGGCCGCTGTAGCGGACACGGTCACCCTCATGCAACGTATAGGCATAGGTCGAGCCCTTGCCCGGCGGATGCTTGCGGTTCTCCTGCCAGCCGGGACTGAAGCGTACCAGCAGCACCAGCCTGCCATCCGCGTTCGATACCGGTGTTGCCAGCGAATACGAGCGCCGCACCGCCGCCTTGTTCTGCAGGGTCGCAGGCAAGGACAGCGCCTTCCAATCCTGGTCATGCTCGGGCGGATACCACACCGCACTGCGCGGCAGCTCGTACTCGGGCACGTGCAGCTGCAGGTAGCAGCCAGGCTGGAACTGCGCGTCCGCGGCCTGCTCAGGGCGCAGATGGATCTCTCGCAGGAACGGCGTCACCGCGACGATCTTCTCGACGACGGCCCAGTGTTCGGTCCACAGGCTGGCACCGCCGGTCACTTCGATCTCGACGTCCTCATCCACCTGCAGATTGCAGGCCAGCCGGCAGCCGACCTTGCGCTTCGCTTCGGCCACGTGCGCGCGATCTGCAGCCGTTGCCTTGCCCACGCCGGAACGCACCCGCACCTCACACAGACCGCAGCTCTGGCCGCCACCGCAGTTGGAAGGAAGATTGATGCCCTCGCGCGCCAGCGCCACGTAAACGCTGTCGCCGCTGGCCACCTCGACGGTGCGCAGATGCGCGCCGCCCGGTGCATAGACCATCAGCTGCCGGCGCGAACGCCAGCGACGTGGGATGAACTCCTGCAGGTGGAAACTGGCGATCAGCAACCACACGCCAGTCAGCGCCAACCACAGACCGCCAATGCCCATGCCAACCACCAGCGGGTTGTTGAAGTTGACCCGGCTGCTGTAATCCATGATGTGCAGCATCCAGAAGATGTCGAACAACCGCCACGTCGCGTTGCGATGCTCCATCACCTGGCCACTGTGCGCGGAGACGTAGATACTGGTGTCCTGCGCATCGCTGAAATCCACCCGCCACACCGGATCCGGGTTGGCCCGGGTTTCCAGCGTCTTTTCCAGATACCGCGGCGCAGCGGCAACGCCATCACCGGCATAGGCCGCTTGGGCGACTTTCGCCGCGATCACCGCATCGATGCTGATGCGCTTGCCGTCGCGGGCGTCGATCACCTCGGTCCCTTCCGGCGATTGCAGGCGATACACCGGCTGTTGCAGCAACCAGCCACTGTCCAAAGTTGCCGCCTCACCCTTGGCTGCAGCGAGCGCCACACTTGGCGACACTGTCGCGGCCGGCCACGCAGGATTGGCGACAGCTGCTGCCCGCTGGTCACTGCCTTCGATCTTGCCAGGGTCGAGCAGGCTCATCATCAGGCCGCTGCCCAGCCACACCACGAACTGCAGGCCGACGATCAGGCCCACCCACTTGTGCAGGGTACGCATCCAGGGCGTCATGCGTTCCTCCGCTTGCCGAAGCTGTAGAACAGCAGCCAGATGCCGCTGAGGGCGAAACCCAGGCCAATGATCGAGGCCACCCGCAACAAGGTGTTGTTGACGTCGGTGCGGTTCTCGTAATCCATGATGTGCAACATCCACACGAAGTCGAATACACGCCACAGGTCGTGCCGGCGTGCCAACAGCTCACCACTGTCCGGTGACAGGTACAGCGTGCTGTCGCCGCGGCCGCTGAAATGCACGGCCCACATCGGCACCGGGCGGGTCTTTACCTCCGATGGCGCACGGGTGATCCACTCCACCCGTTCCACTTCGCCCTCGCCCTGGTACAGCGACTGCGCCAGCGCTATGGCCTGCTCGCGGTCCATCGGCGCCAGGCGTTCGCCGCTGACAGCATCCACCAGGAACTTCTGTTTGCCTTGGCGGATCTCATAGACCTCGCGCTCCAGCACGTGCTTGAGCCGGAACGATTCCATATGCGGGTAGCGCGTGGCCAGTACATCGGCTCCAACGCGCGCGGTCTGCGCCGGCAACGGCGTGCCATGCACGTGGGCAAGGTGGTCACCATGGATCACGTCCAGCGGCACCACGGTCATGTAGACGCCGCTGAGCATCCACAGCAGTGCCTGCACGCCGATCACCAGGCCGATCCATTTGTGGGCACGGCGTGCCCAGAATGCGGGTTTCATCAACATCGTCCTCGTTCAATGACGCGCCCCGCCGCAGCTGCGACGGGGCGCATCCAATCACCAGCGGTAGCCGATGCGTGCGTACCAGCGGCGACCCAGCAGGTCGTAGGTCATCGTATCGGTGTTGGCATCGGTATAGCTCTGGATGAACGGCGGCTTCTTGTCGAAGACATTGTCCAGGCCCAGCGATACATCCAGCGCCTTGCTCACCGCGTACTTGAGCTGCAGGTTGTGATAGAACACCGACGGCGCGTGGTCACCGATGTCACCGCGGGCTGCATTGATGTCATCGGCGCGACCGATGTACTGCGTGCTCCAGGTACCCGACCATTGATCGCGCGAGGCATTGACCGAGACCAGGCCACGCCACTTGGCATAGCTGCCGCGCCCGCCGGTGATCTTGCCGGCGTACTCGATCAGGTCGGCACCGTCGTACGGCCGCACGTCATAGCGCTGCAGGTAGGACACATCGGCACTGACGCTGGCATCGAAGCCGGCTGCCTTGAACTCATACAGCGCGCCGAAGTCGTAACCGGTGACGTGTTCGTTGGCGGCATTGACCGGCTGCGATGACAGGAAATCCACTTCGCCGGTGCGCGGGTTGCGGGTGAAGTTGCTGGCGTCGCAGAACGGATGCGCCAGCCCCGGCGTGTTGTAGCAGATGGCCAGTTTGGTGGAACCGTCGATGCGCTGGATCGCATGCTTGATGCGGATGTTGTAGTAGTCCAGCGTCAAGGTCAGTCCGGACAGGAACGCCGGCGTCCACACCACGCCCGCGGTGAACGAGGTGGCGTCTTCCGGCTCCAGCGCCGAGTTTCCGCCCGAGGTGGTGAGGATGGTATTGCCCGGCTGCACGTAGCCAGCCGGCACGCCGTAGGCCTGGCAATTTTGACGAACCGTGGAGCCCGCCGGCAACGCCGACCAGTTGCTGCACGGATCGGTGGTGGTCAGGTTGCCCTCGGCCACGCCGCCAAACAGTTCCGGAATGTTCGGGATGCGGAAGGCGGTGGCATAGGTGCTGCGTACTTTCAGCGCCGGATTGATCTGCCAATCCAGGCCGGCCTTGTAGTTGTAATCGCGACCGAACAGATCGTAGTCCGACGCACGCCCGGCCAGATTCAGATACAGCGAATCAGCGATGACGTTGTCCTGCAGCAGCGGAATGGCCAACTCGGCGAAGACTTCCTTGGCGGTGTACTCACCGGCAATCGGGTCCTGCTGGTTGGTATTGCCGATGCCCAGCACGGTCAGCGGATCGGGATTGCGCCAGCCGCGTTCCTTGCGCACTTCCACGCCGGTAGCGAAACCCACCCAGCCTGCAGGCAGCTCGAAGATCTGCCCGCTCAGGTTGGCGGTGAAGCTCTTTTGTTCGTTGCCGCCGGTATCGCGCGAGCTGTAGAGGATGTAGTCGAGCACTTCGCGGCTGAGGTCGCCGTAACCCAGATAATCGCCACAGGGGATCACCGCGCCCGGTACCGGGCTGCAGATGCTGCGGTCCAGTGTCTGATCGACACGATCAAGATTGGCGATGTTGTCGGAGCCATCGGTGCCGGTATTGCGGCCCCAGTTCAAGGCAGCCGACCAATCCCAACCAGTGCCGAATTGTCCCTTTACCCCCACCAAACCACGGAAGGTATTCACCTCCTGCGAGAAATGGCGTGGACCGGCTTCTTCCAGGCGACGGCGTTGCAGCAGCAGGTCCTGTCCGGTCGGGTTGGTGGGGTGATCGGCAGCGATATTGATCGGCCGGTACACGCCGAGCCCGCCCGGTGCGGCCAACTGGTCGGATTGACGGTTGGTGTACATCAGCTCGGTGAACACGGTGGTGTTCTCGCTGAGCAGGCTGTCACCGAACACGCTGATGCTGATGCGCTTGATCGGATTGACCGCGTTGAGCGTAGGGTTGCCGTTGTAGTTGTGTTTGGCGGCCGAGTACGGCTCGTAGAAATCGCCGTTGCCGCCCAGCACCTGGTTGAAGTTGACGCGGCTGCCATCGGCCAGCAGCGCACGGCCACCCACCGTGGTCGAACTCCCTGAGCACACCAGTTTTCCGTCCACCTCAGCCAAGCCACACGGCGCGCGCGAGGCCATGTTGACCGTGCCGCCTTCGGCGTAGTTGATGCCTGCCATCAACGAGCCGCGATCGCTGGTGACACCCCAGGCCAGGTCGACAGCAGTTTCGTCGCCATCGCCGCGTGTGGTCTGGCCGTAACGCACCGCCGCCTCGGCGCCATCGAACCCTTGTTTGGTGATGATGTTGACCACGCCCGCCACCGCATCGGCGCCGTAGATGGCCGAAGCACCGTCCTTGAGCACTTCCACGCGCTCGATCAGCGCTACCGGGATCATGTTCAGATCGACCGAACTGTTGGCGCCGGTGCCGCCATTGACGATGCGGCGGCCGTTGAGCAGCACCAGGGTGCGGTTGATGCCGAGGCCGCGCAGGTTGACCTGGGTGGTGCCGTAGCCATTCTCGGCCCAGTAGGCATTGCTCTGGCTACCGGCAAAACCGGCCGAGGCCGGCAGGCGCTGCAACAGCGTGTCCACAGAAGTGGCGCCGGAGCGTTCGATGGCCTGCGCGTCGATCACGCTGACCGGGCCTACGCCGGACAACTGCGCGCGCTTGATGTGGCTGCCGGTGACCTGCACGGCATCCAGCGTGCGGGCGGCTTCATTCGGGGGTTGCGCGTCCTGCGCGTTGGCGGTGTGGACGGCGGTGGCACACAGCAGCGTGCCAATGGCCGCAGCCAAGGCTTGGGGCTTCAAATACATGTTCTCTCTCGCTGGGATTCTGTCTCGGGGCGATAGCCGCGGTCGCGGGTGCGAGCACGGTTCACTACTACGTCGTGGTGACGCGAGAACAACCGTTCAGGCGATGGGAGGTCGGAAGACGCGGGACAGCCTGCCGGCCGGCAATACCAGCGCCGGCAATGGCGTATCGGCCGATACCGGCGGATGCGCACCGGCGAACAACAGCGCCGTCGCGGGGGGATAGATGGTGAACACGCACAGGCATTCGCAGCCCACGCTGTCGGCGCAGCTGCAGTCGTCGGCATGACTGGAGGTCGACTTGCCGGTGTGCTCGTCGTGGCCACCGCCAGCAGTTACAGCCGAAGTGCGATTTACCAGATCACTTCGCACCGGGTCACTTCGAACTGGATCGCAGCCGGCACTGGCCGCGCGGGTAATCCCCGCGACTGTCGGAGCCCCGTCTGCATGCAGCACCATGCGCGTGCTCGCCCATGCCCCGAGCACGCCTTCGACGGCGAGCACCAGCATCAGCAGCAACGGCAGGCACATACGGTAGGACATGAAGTTCCAGACAATTCCGTTATTTGTATATACATACAATGAATAACGCGAGCAGCGAAACCTTGTCAACCGCCGTTGCTCACGTCGTGGCTCCGTCCGTGGCGGCATCCCCTGCCAACAATCCGCGCAGCCCTTGCGCCAGCGTCACTTCCCAGCGCACATCAGGCAATGCATGCGCGCTTCATCAAAACGAGGGGAACAACGACTATCCTGCGACGCAGCATAGCCAGCGCGCGCGCAGCCGCCTAGCCACTGAAGGTATGCCGTTGATGATTTTTTGTATCGACGCATGCAAGCAGGGGTGGCGATTTCAAATGCAACTTTTTGCATGAGCATTGCGCTGCTGCAGCTACACGCGCGCCCTCCCCCATTCATCGCAACAGGACAGATTTCATGAGCCTTCAAACCCTTGCTCAACAGCCCGGCGTCGCCGCCCAGGTACCGGCCGAAACCAACGGCTTCGTGTTCAACCACACCATGCTGCGGGTCAAGGACATCCGCGCCTCGCTGGATTTCTACACGCGCGTGCTCGGCTTCCAGTTGATCGACCAGCGTGATTTCGCCGAAGCCCAGTTCAGCCTGTACTTCCTGGCCTATGTGCCGGCCGGCGTGCAGGTGCCGCAGGACGATGCCGAGCGCCGCCTGTGGATGGCCGGCATTCCCGGCGTGCTGGAACTCACCCACAACCACGGCACCGAGAACCAGGAAGGCCCGGTCTACCACGACGGCAACAGCGACCCGCGCGGCTTCGGCCACATCTGCGTGTCGGTGCCGGAACTGGAAGCGGCCTGTGCCCGTTTCGAGGAGCTGGGCGTGCCGTTCCAGAAGCGCCTGAGCGATGGCCGCATGAAGAGCCTGGCCTTCATCAAGGACCCGGACGGTTATTGGGTGGAGATCATTTCCAATAGCGTGCGTGCTTGAATCAACAATGCGCCGTGCAGATCAGCGGTTGCCCGCGTCCGCTGGGCGCGGCAGCGAGCTCATTTCCGATAGCTTCCCCGGGTGCGCTTCGCTTACCCGGGCTACGGGAACACAGGTTGCATCGTAATGAACAACAAACGCCGGCATAAGCCGGCGTTTGTTGGTGTCGAACCACTTGGCAGAGATCGACTTACTTGCTGAAGGTACCGGCCTTGACCAGCACCATCTTCTGCGGGTCCACGTACTTGCGGATCACGCCGTTGACCTGCTCCAGCGTCACCGACTGGATCGCCTGCGGGTAGTTGTCCAGCCAGGCCAGGCCCACACCGCGCTCAACCGTGCCGATGATCGCCGCCGACATGCCGTCGGTGTTGCCCAGGCCGACCTGGTAGCTGCCGACCATCGCCTGCTTGCGTGCCTCCAGCTCGTCGGCAGTGATGCCGTCCTTCCACCAGCGCTGCAGTTCGCGGCGGGTGCTGGCGATGCCCTTGTCCATCAGCTCCGGTGCAAAGGTGGTGCTGATGCCCAGGCCGCCGTCCATGTAGTCGCTGCCCAACAGGTTGCCGCCGATGCCGTAGGTCAGGCCTTCCTTCGCCCGCACCGCTGCCATCAGCCGGCCGGTGAAGCCAGAACCCAACACGTCCACACCTACCGTCATCGGCAGGTAGTCGGCATCGGTGTAGCGCAGGCCGGTGGCCTGGCCCAGGAACACGCTGACGCTGGCCTTGTCCTTCATCGCGATGCTGTGCTCGGCAGCCTTGGCCGGTAGCCGTGCCGGTGCGTCGCGTAGATAATCCACGCCGCCACTCCAGCCGTTGAAGCCGTGCGCAACCGCGGTCTCGATCGCCTTGGCATCGACGTCACCGGCAAACACCAGGGTCATGTGCGCCGGGCCGTAGTACTTGGCGTGGAAGGCCTTGATCTGCTCCAGCGTTACCTGCGGCACGGCCTTGAGCATGGCTTCGCGCGGGACCGGTGCGTTGATGCTGCCGGCGGGGAAGATGCTGAGCATCATCGTCTCACGCGCCATCGTGCCCGGATTGTCGCTGGCTTGGCGCAATGCCGCTTCCAGCTGCACCTTGGCCTTGGCCAGTTCATCGGCGGTGAAGGCCGGCTCACGCAGCTGCTCTGCGAGCAGGTCGAGCACGGTCGGCAGATCCTGCTTCAGGCTCTTGCCGTAGATGCCGATGCGCGCGGCGCTGGGGCTGAAGGACAGCTGTGCACCGATGCCGTCGAGCGTATCGGAGATGGCGAACTTGTCGCGGCGGGTGGTGCCGGCTTCCAGCAGCATCGCGGTCAGCGTCGGCACCGCCGGGTTGTCGCCCTTGGCGGCGAGTAAGGCGTCACCCAGCGGCATCGAGCCGGTGAAGGTGACCACGTCCTTGACCCCCATCGGGTAAACGATCAGGTCGATGCCGGCGGCCTTGGCGTGCACGGCGGTGTCGGCGTCGCCGGCCTGTGCGGCGAATGCGGCAAAGCTGGACAGTGCGGCCAGTGCCAACGGAATCAGTCGAATGCGTTTTGCGTTGTTCACTTGCTGCTCTCCGGCACGAACCAGCCAACCGTGCTCTGCTCTGCGGTGAAATACGTGCCGGCGACGCGCTGCACGTCGGCCGGGGTGACCTTCTCAAGATCCTTCAGGGCGCTGGAATACAGGGTCCAATCGCCCATCGCGATGAACTCGTTGAGCGCATCGGCGGCCTGGTCGGTGCCATCGCGACGGTAGGCTTCCTCGGCACGGTACGGACCAAGCACGCGTTTGATCTCCTCGACGCTGACGCCGTCGCGGGCCACCTTGGCGATCTCGTCGCGGACGATCTTCTCGATCTCTTCGTGCTTGCTGTCCGGGGCCAGCGCCACGCTCAGCATGAACAGGCTGGGATCGCGCTGCTGGTACATGCCGCCCGATACCGCCACCGCCTTGCTGGTGTCCACCAATGCGCGCTGCAGGCGGGCGCTGCGGCCGCCCTGCAACACCAGCTCCAACACGTTCAATGCCGGAATGTCCTTGTCCAGGCCAGCCGGGGCCTTGTACGCCATCATCACCGTGCCGGTTTCGCCGCCACGACGCAGCGTCACCCGACGCTCGCCCTGCTGCTCCGGCTCGGTGGTGTAGACCTCGGGAATGGCATGCGGCGAGCGCGGCACCTTGCCGAACTTGTCGCCGATGCTGGCCAGCACCTTGGCGCTGTCGATATCGCCGACCACGGTGACGGTGGCGTTGTTCGGCCAGTAGAAGGTGTCGTAGAACGCACGCAGCTTCTCGATGGACACATTCTCGATATCGCTGCGCCAGCCGATCACCGGATGGTGGTACGGATGCGCGCTGAAGGCGGTCGCCCACATCAGCTTCATCAAGGCGCCGTTGGGATTGTTTTCGTTGCGCTCGTACTCGTTGCGCACTACGGTCATTTCGCTCTGGCGATCCTTCTCGCGCAGCAGCAGACCGCGCATGCGGTCGGCTTCGATGGCGATGTAACCATCCAGCGCGGCCGGCGGCAGCGTCGCGTAGTAGTTGGTGCGGTCCAGCGAGGTGGTGGCATTGAAGCCGGCGCCGACGCGGTCCAGGTAGGTATCGACGTTGTTCTCGCCGTCGAAGTTGGTGCTGCCCATGAACATCAGGTGCTCGAGCAGGTGGGTGCCGCCGGTGGTACCGGTCACCTCGTTGCGTGAACCGACCCGGTAGGTCATCTGGAAGGTCACCACCGGCGCGGCATGGTTGGGCAGCAGCAGGACGCTCAAACCATTGGCGTCGAGCCGGTACTCGTCGATGCCATCGGCGGATTTTACGTAGGTGAAGCCATTGACCTTGACCGGCTCGGCCGAGGCAGCAGCAGCTGCCATCAAGCCCAGCGCAAGACCGGCGCACAACAGGCGTTGCGAAATCATGCGTTGCGTTCTCTCTAGATGCGCCCGGAGGCGCGGGGAAAGTCGGGGCGGGAGTTCAATCCCGTCCTGGTGGGGTAGCGTTGTCCAGCGCGGAGAGCACGATCTCCGGCGTGAGTACCTCGGGCAGTTCGCGCGGTGGGCCACCACCGGCCGGATAGGCCAGGTTGAACGGCACCGCGCTGCGGTTCCAACGTTCCAGCTCGGCGGTGATCAGTGGGTCGGCGTTGGTCCAATCGGCCTTCAGCGCGACCACTTCGTTGTCGCGGAAGTAGTCGTTCACCCGCGCTGCGGCGAACACCACCTTCTTGTTGACCTGGCAGGTGGCACACCAGCGTGCGGTGAAGTCGACGTAGATCGGGCGGCCCTCGGCCTGCAGCTGCTGCACACGTTCGCTGCTCCAGGCCTCCCATTGCAGGGCTTCCGGCGCTGGAGCACGCGGCCAACCGAACAGCACCGCTCCTGCCAGCACCAGCACGCCGGCAACCACACAGAATCTGGCGCGGCCACCGCGTGCACCGGGACGGGTGCCACGGCCATACAGCCACAGACCGAAGCCCAGCAATGACAGCGCCAGCAAGGCATTGAGCAGGGCAGCCTCGTGCAACTGCCCGGCCAGCACCCACAGCAGGTAGCCGACGGTGGCATACAGCGGGAAGGCCATCAGCTGCTTGAAGGCTTCCATCCACGCGCCCGGGCGCGGCAACAGTTTGACCAGAGACGGGAATACCGACAGCAGCAGGTACGGAAGCGCCAGCCCCAGCGCGATGGCAGTGAAAACCAGGAACGACTGTGCAGTCGGCAGGGCCAACGCTGCGCCCAATGCCGGTGCCAGGAACGGTGCACTGCATGGCGTTGCCACCACGGTGGCGAGCATGCCGCTGAAGAAGCTGCCGGCCACGCCACTGCGCGACTGCAGGCCGGAGCCGACGCTGGTGGCACGCATGCCAACCTCGAACACGCCACTGAGGTTCATCGCGAACGCCAGCATCACCACCGCCAGCACGAACACGAACGGTGCCGACTGCAGCTGGAAGCCCCAGCCCAGTTGCTGTCCGCTTTCACGCAGCACTGCCAGCATGCCGGCCAACGCCCAGAACGAGAGCAGCACACCGGCGGTGAATGACAGCGCATGCAGACTGACCTTGCGCCTGTCACTACCCGCCTGCTCGATGAAGCCAACCACCTTCAGACCGAGTACCGGAAACACGCAGGGCATCAGGTTGAGGATGAGCCCGCCGAGCACTGCAAACAGCAGCACCAACAGCGACAACTGCGCACCATCATTGCCTGCACCCGAAGCTGCTGCGGTACCCAAGTCGGCCGTGCTGACCAAGGCAGTCGCTTCGGCCTCGGCCACGAACGGTAGCTCGATGCTGACACCGCGATAGATGCCTTGCGCGTCGGTATAGGCCAGCACACCGCGCAGCGCTGCATCGGCCGGCATGCTCTCGGCGGGATCCAGTGGCAGCTTCAGCAAGGCGCGTGCACCGCGATTGCCGATGGTCTGCGGCACCTTGTAGGAAACGAATTCGTCAGCCGGGAAGAAATGCAATTCGGCGATATCTGCCGGTGCGGCCACGCGCAGGGTCAGGTCACCCTGCTCACGGGTCGCCGCAAGCTGCCAGCCTTCGCTGGAACCTGGCATCGGCAATGCCGCCAACGCCGCCTGCACATCGACATCAGGCTGTGGCAGGTCGGCACTGACCGGCACGCTCAGGCTCACAGCTGCCTTGCCCGGGATGCACACGGTCTCGCACATCAGCCAGCGCGCCTGTGCCTTCAACTCGACCGCACTACCGGGCTTCAGGTCGGCCGGTGCTATCAGCCGCACAGGCAGGTACGACAGGCCTTCGTAACCGTGGCCGGTGATGTTGCCTTCGCGGTCACGGACCAGGATTGGCGTTGGCCACTGGATCGCCTCGGCGGTCCAGCCCGGTGGAAGCTCCCACATCAGCTTGGTCGGCAGGCCGGTGCCAGCGTTCTTCCAGAAGCTGTGCCAGTGCAGATCGTGCTGCATGCGCAAGGCGAGCTGCAGCGGCTGACCCGGCTGCACCGAGCGCTGGGCGGTTACCAGCTCGGCCTGCACCTGCGCCAGCACGCCGCCAGGCAGTAGTACGCCGAGCAGCAGCAATGCGCTCAGCGCGACGCGGCGGATGACATCAGCGGGCAGGCGCATCTTCAACCTTCCTGATCTGCGCACGCACTGCGCGCTCGACGTCCCACTCGCGCATGCCGACGCCGACGATGGTGCCGTCACCGGCGATCAGGTAGTTCTGCGGCAGCTGCACCACGCCATAGGTCTGCGCGGCCTTGTCCTCGAAGCCCGGTGCCTGCAGGTTGATCCACGGCAGGTCGTTGCTGCCGCCCTCTTCCTGCATGGCCTTGGTCCAGTCTTCCTTGTCTTCATCCAGTGACACGGCGTAGATTTCGAAGCCGTGTGCATGGAACTCGCGGTAGACCTTCAGCAGATGTGGGAACTCGCCCCGGCACGGCCCGCACCAGGAGGCCCAGAAATCGAGCAGGACCAGCTTGTTGCGTGCCAGCACCTCGGACAGCTTGACCACCTTGCCGTCCACGCCGACGGCTTCGATGTCGGCGTAAGGCTTGCCCGGGCCGAACTTCTCGGCCAGCTGTTGGGTCTTGGCGTAGTCGGCGGCGGCCTGCTCCATCTGCACGATCAAGGGATGCGCGCCGAGCTCCTGCTTGTAGCTGGCCAGCATTTGCGCGCGGCGGGCCACGTCGTAGCGCTTCCAATCGTAGTTTTCGCTCAGCACCAACAGCTTGAGCAGGGTCGGCTCGGCACCATCGAGGATGACCGCGTCGTAGTCGTTCCTGACCTTGGTCAAGGCAGCGAACGGCGCAGCAACCGACTCACGCGCGGCCTTCATCGCCGCTTCGTCGTTCTCATCCACGCCGTCGAAGGCCTTGCGATTGGCTTCGCGGTTGGCCTTGTAGGCGGCCACATAGGCCGGATCCTGCAGATAGCCGTAGACACGTTCGGTCAGGCTGCCGCCCTTGGCCACCGGGCCCAGAGCGCCGGTTTCGATACGTAGCTCGCCCGGCTCCAGCACCAGTTTCACCGAACCCTGATTGCCCACCATCAGCACCGCCGGTACGGCCTGCTTCACCTCACCGCTGAGCACGAAAGCGCCACCCTGCGCGGTGGCCGTGGCCGCCGGCTCGACATGCATTGGGTCGGTCGCTGCCGACGGCACCAGCAGTTTGAGTTCGGTACCGTCGGCCAGCCCAGGCAGCGTGCCGCGAATGCTGTAAGCACCGCTGCCAGCAGGCATGGCGGCGGCGTCCTCGGCCGGGTTGGCAGGCGGGGTTTGCGATGGGCTGCATGCAGTGAGGCCGAGTGCAGTAACGACCGCGCTGGCCAGCAGGCAGGCGCGCAGGGTGTTGGCGATGGATCTCATGGATTTCCTTGCAATGGATGCGGCGCGCCGCCGACGAGGGATCGGCGCGCCGCGTTGTTACAGAGCAACCGCTTTGCGTCAGAACTCTTTCTTGATGTCCAGATAGAGCACGCGGCCGCGGATGTTCACGCGGTTGGAGACGAAGCCAGACAGGTTGTCAACGAAGGGATAGTCGCGATCGAACATGTTCTGCACGCCCATACGCGCGGTCACCCCGCCCAACCAACCATCGCGCTGGTGCTTGCGATAGCCGACCTGCGCATCGAAGGTGGTGTAGGACGCCGAACGTGTACGCGGGTTCTCGTTGGGACTGAAATCGTTGTAGTCGGTAGCCGTGGCCGACAGCGGATACAGCACGCGATGCGCGGCGCTGTAATGGCTGCCCAACGATGCGAACCACGCATTGCCTTCCCAGCCGACGAACAGGTCACCGGCCCACTTGCTCGGCCCCAGCTCACTATCCGCATAGCTCAGCGTCGGCATCGACGCCAGCGAACGCGAGGTCAGTTCCAAGGTACGCACGGCGTTGAGTTCGATGCGCCAATCACCCCAGTCATTGCCGAAGTAATAGCTGGCAGTGGTATCGATGCTGCGCGAGCGACGACCAAGGAAGTTGATCGCACGGTTGTCCCACAGCATCACCCCGTTCTCACCCAGGGTGAAGGTCCCTTCGGGCATCTTGCTGATGTCCTTGAAGATCTCCGAATAGGTCAGCCCGGACAGCGGATCGCCGATGTAGTTGTCGAAAGTGGTGCGGTTATAGGTGGCCGACAGCTGCAGGCCGGTGGCAAACCCCGGCACCCAGTCGAAGCCATAGGTCACCACGCTGGCCACCTGCGG